>CAKQME010000007.1 GCA_934254815.1 uncultured Clostridia bacterium
CAAGCAAATATCCCCTGACCTTTAAATGAGTACGGAGTTTATATACTCGCCGCCGAAAGGCTTGCCTTTCACACTCCGCCCTACTCGTATTTTTACTTACTTTTTCTCGATTTCTCTAATCAGAAATAGCAAACAAGTAATTTTACAAACAATAAACCATTTCTTACCCTTTTTCATTTGCCTTGTTGCATTTCTGTTTTTTACATCTCAAACCATAAAACAAGCGGAGGTAAACAATAATGTTTATCTCCGCCTGCTGTTTATTATTTTTGTTTTTACTTTTCAATAAGCGATTTGCCCGTCATTTCGGCAGGAATTTTCTCGCCCATTACTTCAAGCAACGTCGGAGCTATATCCGCCAAAATTCCGCCGTCGCGAAGTTTTACGTCTTTAAACTGCTCGCTTACCAGTATAAACGGAACTCTGTTGGTCGTATGCGCGGTAAACGGCGTTCCGTCGTCGGCAATCATTTTATCGGCGTTGCCGTGATCCGCCGTAATAAGGCAGCTTCCGCCTTTTTTAAGCACTGCCGCCGTAATCTTGCCTATACAATCTTCAACCGTTTTAACGGCTTTAACTGCAGCGTCAAGCACGCCCGTATGACCGACCATATCGCAGTTGGCGTAATTGAGAATTATAACGTCGAATTTATCCGATTCGATCTCTTCGAGAACTTTATCCGTAACGAGATACGCGCTCATTTCGGGTTGCAAATCGTAAGTGGCAACCTTTGGCGACGGTATCAAATCTCTGATTTCGTTCTTTTCGGGAGCTTCTACTCCGCCGTTAAAGAAAAACGTAACGTGAGCATATTTCTCGGTTTCGGCTATTCTGAGTTGAGTATAACCGTTATCGGAAAGATATTTGCCGAGCGTATTATGAAGTTCCTGCTTTTTAAACGCTATTTTAACGTGCGTAAACGTCTCGTCGTATTTGGTAAATCCGACGTAATTAAGACCCAAATATCCCGTTTTTCTCTCGAAACCGTCGAACTTCTCTTCGGTGAAAGCGCGGGTTATCTCTCTTGCTCTGTCGGGGCGGAAATTATAGAAAATAACACTGTCGCCTTTCTCTATAAGACCTATCGGTTTACCGTTTTTGTATATATTCGCGGGAACGACAAATTCGTCGGTTACGTCGTTTTTATAGCTGTTTTCAATAGCTTCGGCAGCAGTATCCGCTTTAACTCCGTTACCCAAAGTCATAGCTTCGTAAGCTTTTACAACTCTTTCCCAACGATTGTCTCTATCCATAGCGTAATATCTGCCGCTTATCGTGGCGATTTTACCTATGCCGAGCTTCTGCATTTCGGCTTCGAGTTCGGCTATAAATTCCTTACCGCTGGTTGGAGATACGTCTCTTCCGTCCATAAAGCAATGAACGAAAACGTCTTTAACTCCCCTTTTCTTCGCCATTTCGAGAAGAGCGAACAAGTGAGTTATATGGCTATGAACTCCGCCTGATGACAAAAGACCGTACAAATGAAGTTTTTTGCCGTTATTCTTCGCGCCGTCCATAGCGGAAACAAGTTCGGCGTTTTCGAAAAAGTCTCCGTCACCGATAGCTTTAGTAATACGGGTAAGATCCTGATAAACAATTCTGCCCGCACCCATATTAAGATGCCCTACTTCGCTGTTACCCATCTGTCCGTCGGGAAGCCCTACGGAAAGTCCGCTTGCGCCGAGGTTTGTCGACGGATATTTTTTCATAAGGTCGGCAACCACGCCCTCGTGCGCGATGGCAATAGCGTTGCCGTGTTCGTCTTTATTAAGCCCGTAACCGTCCATTATAAACAAGCACACGGGTCTCGTTTTCATTTTTACCATTTTTAAACCTCATAAGGCTGTAAAAAACTATTCACTTGTTCAACGGGATTCTTCGCTTTGCTAAAAATGACACATTTTCGATTTATGATTTCTTGTCATATCGAGCGCAGGCGAAATATCCCACCGTACAAGTGAAAAATTTTTTGATACGCCGACCATTTGCCAACGTTGTTACAGCCGACGAATATTATTTATTATAGTTTACGATAAACGCGAAATCTTCGGCTTTAAGCGAAGCCCCGCCGATAAGTCCGCCGTCGATCTCGTCTTCAGCCATAAGCTGTTTACAGTTCTTGACGTTCATAGAGCCGCCGTACTGTATTCTCGTTTTTTCCGCAATCGATTTATGGAATTTCTTAGCGAGAATATGTCTGATATAGCCGATAGTATTATTTGCGTCGGTCGCGGTAGCGGTTTTACCCGTTCCGATAGCCCATACGGGTTCGTAAGCGATAACGATT
The DNA here is from genome assembly GCA_934254815.1 of uncultured Clostridia bacterium. Taxonomy (GTDB): domain Bacteria; phylum Bacillota; class Clostridia; order Christensenellales; family Borkfalkiaceae; genus UBA10281. The sequence goes on from CAKQME010000007.1 coordinate 2,288, forward strand.
TTATCGAAATCTTTCGACTTGAAGCCTTTAAGCCCCTCGACGATCTGTCTTTCGAGAACTTTTTCGGTCAAACCGTTTTCTCTCTCTTCTTCGGTTTCTCCGACGCAGACGATAGGTTTAATCTTCGCGTTTAAAGCTGCCTGCGTTCTCTTGTTGACGGTTTCGTCAGTTTCACCGAAATACTGTCTTCTTTCGCTATGACCGATTATAACGTAATCAACTTTGAGTTCTTTAAGCATTTCTGCGGAAATTTCGCCCGTAAACGCGCCTTTTTCAGCCCAGTGTACGTTCTCCGCGCCTATCTTTATATTAGTACCCTTAGCGGCTTTTTTAGCCGTCTGAAGATCGGTATAAGGAACGCAAAGCACAACGTCGCACTCGGCGTCTTTTACAAGCGGGGCAAGCTCGGTTATAAGAGCCTTTGTTTCCGCCATAGTTTTATTCATTTTCCAGTTGCCTGCAATTATTGCTTTTCTCATATGAATATCTCCGTAAAAAATTTTAGTCTTTGTCGTTCAGGCATTCGATGCCGGGAAGTTTCTTACCCTCGAAAAGTTCGAGCGAAGCTCCGCCGCCCGTCGAAATATGGGTCATCTTATCCGCAAAGCCGAGCTGAGCGACAGCCGCCGCAGAGTCTCCGCCGCCGATAATGGTGGTAGCGCCCTCGCATTCCGCCATAGCCTTGGCTATAGCGATAGTTCCAGCCGCAAGAGTCGGGTTTTCGAATATGCCCATAGGTCCGTTCCAGATAATCGTCTTTGCGCCTTTCAAAGCTTCGGCATAGAGTTTTCTCGTTTCTGGACCGATATCGGCAGATTCCATATTCTTATCGAACTCGCCTACTTTTCTTACTTCGGTTTCGATAGGAGCGTCGATAGGATCGGGGAAGTTCTTTATCTGAACGCCGTCTACGGGAAGAAGAAGTTTCTTGCCCTCTTTCTTAGCCTTTTCGATCATCTCTTTGCAATAATCGATCTTGGTGTCGTCGACAAGCGAAAGACCGACTTCATAGCCCTGAGCTTTAAGGAAAGTATAAGCCATGCCGCCGCCGATTATAAGCGTATCGCATTTTTCGAGAAGATTGGATATAACGTTGAGCTTATCCGCAACTTTTGCTCCGCCGAGAATAGCGACGAACGGTCTTACAGGGTTTTCGAGAGCGTCTGCCATAACTGACAACTCTTTCTCGATAAGGAAACCGCAAACGGCGGTCTTTACGAAACCGTATTCTACGATTGCCGCAGTGGAAGCGTGAGAGCGGTGTGCCGTTCCGAAAGCGTCGTTTACATATACGTCGCAGAACGAGGCAAGCTTACGGCAGAACTCTTCGTCTCTGCCCTCTTCGCCCGCGTCGAAACGAAGATTTTCGAGAAGTACGCATTCGCCCTCTTTCAAAGCGGCGACTTTCTTCTGAGCGTCCTCTCCGACGATATCGGTAGCGAACGTAACTTTTCCGTCCAAAAGCTCGTTAAGTCTCTTGGCTACGGGCGCAAGCGTGAATTTCTTAAGATCGCCTTTCTTGGCTTTCTCGATATATTCGGCTTTAGCGGCGGCTCTCTCCGCTTCGGGAAGAGCTTCTACGGCTTTCTTCTCTTTTTTATTAAGACCGAAGCCCTCGGTAAATATATTGTGGGGTTTACCCATATGCGAGCAAAGAATAACTTTCGCTCCGTGTTCCATTAAATATTTAATGGTGGGAAGCGCGCCGTTGATTCTGTTTTCGTCGGTGATAACGCCGTCTTTCATGGGAACGTTGAAATCACATCTTACAAGACATCTTTTGCCTTTGACGTCTACGTCCTTAATAGACTTTTTGTTCATAGTTAGCTCCTTAAGGTTTTATTTTCCTCGTCTATTGTATACTTTATCGTCAAAATTGTCAATGATAAAACACGATTTCTCTTCAAAACTTTTTTTTGAACGCCGTTTTTGAGCATTTTTGTTTAATTTGTCGATTTTTTCCACGAGTTTACAAGTAATATTCGTCAACGGCTTTAAACACGGAAACGCCATGACGGCGGACAGAAAATTAAAAGCCGTCTGAAAATCAGCGATAGCCCTGCCCGCGTCTATAAACGCGACGGGAAACAGACACGCGATTTTTTCCTTGAACAAAACCGCCGCGGGAAAGAACACGACCGCCCCGAACGCGTTGAAGATAAGATTAAAACACGCCGCCTGTTTAGCGGCGACGGATTTGCCCGCACCCGAAAGAGCCACCGTAACGCAACTGCCGACGTTTGAGCCTAATATAATGAAAATCGCCCTATAAAAGGCTTTTATCGAATTTTCCGACAACAGAACGAGCATCCCCGTAAGCGCGGAAGAACTCTGCGTGACACCCGCCAGCGCCAGAGAGGCGAAAAAAAGCAGAAACGGATTATCGCACGCGGATATTCCGCGTATGAAGTTTAATTTTATAATTTCGTCCGCCCGCGAAGAAATTGCGTTTATACCGAAAAGCATAAGCCCGAGCCCCGCGAAAGCCTCGCCCGCAACCGAGACTTTGCCCTTACCCGAAACGAATAATATCACGCCGGCGACAGCCGCGAGCGCGCCGACTATTGCCGACAAACGGTAATTTCCGCCCGTTCTCGCGACTATCTGCGCCGTAACGGTAGTTCCGACGTTTGCGCCCGCAATAAGCGGAGCAAGGTTATACAAAGTCGCCGCGCCCGCTTCGGCAAGCCCGACGGCAATCATAGTCACAGCCGCTCCGCTCTGGGTTATCCCCGCAGCAAGCGTTCCCGTTAAAAAACCGCGCGCGGGGCGTTTTATCGTTTTATAAATTATTTTATCGGGTATCGCGCTCGCTAAAATCTCGCACGATTTACCGACTTTAAGCAATCCGTATATAAAAATCGCCACTCCGCCCGCCGCAGATAACAAAACAAGAAAATCTTTCATCTACTCTAATATATGTTAAATTTAAAGATAATAAAACGAATCGCAGTGAGTAAAAATAAACGCTTTAACGTTTATATTATTGACAACGCTTTTTAAAAATGCTATTATTGTGTAGATATATCGGGTTGATTATCGTTAAAAAGGTTAAATTTTATGAAAAACAGACAAAACGACGTACTTAAATCGGTACTTTTGGTTATTCTGGACGTGATAGCGGCTTGCGTTTCGCTATGCCTCACCTACCTTATGACCGTCGATTCAATAAATTACAGAATGTCCGCCGAACTCATTATATGGGCGGTTTTAAACGTACTCGCGATCGTCGGGTTTTTCTATATATTCGGAATGTATTCCATAATACTTTCCTCGGTGAGCATAATCGAAGCGATGAAACTCGGCTTCGGGGTTATATGCGTTACCCTTTTAAACGTATTGTATCTATGGATTCGCCCCGACGACGGCAAACCCGTAAACGCAGGCACTATCGTTACTTTTGCCGTAACGGTGTTCTTCCTTACGGGGTTTATACGCTTTTTCGGGCGTATTATCTCGGTAGGAAAATATTACGCGCACAACGCAAGTCACCCCAAAAAAAGAGTAATGCTGGTCGGCGCGGGCAGCGCGGGCGCGTCGCTTATAGCCGAAATGCACCACTCGGATAAAATTCTGTACAACCCCGTCTGTTTAATTGACGACAGCGTGGAAAAAATAGGTAAAACCGTAGGCGGCGTAAGGGTCGTAGGGTCTACATACGAGATAAGAAAGTTCGCGGCGAAATACCATATTGACGAAATTTTCGTCACGATGCCCTCCTGCGACAAAAAACGACTCAACAAAATAATGAGTCGTTGCCGCGAAGCCGGTTGCCCCGTGAAAATTCTCCCAGGTATGTATCAGATCACCAACGGTCAGGTTTCCGTTTCCAACCTGCGAGACGTCGACATTCAGGACTTGCTCGGCAGAGAACAGGTAAAAGTCAATATCGACGAAATAATAAGATACATCGAAAATAAAATAGTACTCGTTACGGGCGGAGGCGGCTCGATAGGCAGCGAACTCTGTCGGCAGATAGCCACGCATAACCCCAAAAAACTCATCATTCTCGATATTTACGAAAATAACGCCTACGAAATAGAACAGGAACTTAAAAGAAAATATAGAGAACTCGATCTCGTCACGCTTATCGCAAGCATACGCGACGCGGGCAAAATGAAAGACGTTTTCGAAAAGTATCGCCCGCAGATAGTATTCCACGCGGCGGCGCACAAACACGTTCCTTTAATGGAAACTTCGCCTAACGAAGCTATTAAAAACAACGTTTTCGGCACGTTCAACGTAGCGCGTTACGCCGATATCTACGGTGCGGAAACCTTTGTGCAGATTTCGACCGACAAGGCGGTAAACCCCACCAACATTATGGGAGCGTCTAAGCGTATATGCGAAATGATAGTTCAGACTATCGGCAAGCACAGCCTTAACACCAAATTCGTGGCGGTGCGTTTCGGCAACGTACTCGGTTCTAACGGTTCGGTTATTCCCCTTTTCAAAAAACAGATACAGGAGGGCGGACCCGTAACCGTAACCCACAAGGATATTATCAGATATTTTATGACGATACCCGAAGCCGTTTCGCTCGTATTACAAGCGGGGGCTTACGCCAAGGGCGGACAGATATTCGTTCTCGACATGGGCGAACCGGTAAGAATATACGACTTAGCCTACAACCTGATAAAGCTTTCGGGGCTTGAACCCGGCGTAGACATAGATATCGTATGCACGGGGTTAAGACCCGGAGAAAAACTCTACGAAGAACGATTGATGGACGAAGAGGGAATGCAAAAGACCCCTAACGGACTTATAAACATTGCCCGCCCGCTAAAAATCGACGAAGAGAATTTCTGGAAGAATATGGAGGACTTATACGCGGCGGCGTATGAAGAGACCGACAAGATGAAACTGCTTGTCAAAAAACTTGTACCCACCTACACCATAGACGAAAGAAAGTTTAAAAATCAATAACGCGAATTGTTAGATTTAATCGCTTGTACGGCGTAACGGTTTCACCCTGAATGACAGACTCGGTCTGACGGGAATAAATTCCGCCGTACAAGCGATTACGGCATTTCGGTTAAAAATTCCACGCCCTTTAAAAGCGTTTCGTTGACCAATTCGCTTTTAAGCGAATAATATATTATTTTACCCTCTCTCTCGCAGCAGACTATTCCGAGATTTCTGAGCAGTCTGAGCTGATGACTTACGGTCGTCTGGTTTATATCGAGTACACGCGATAAATCGCTTACGCAACTTCTCGTTATGGCGAGCGCGGCGACGATTTTAAGCCGCGTTTTATCAGCGAAAACCGAAAAATAATCGGTAAGCTCTACGAGTAATTCCCCGTCCGGCACATAGTCGGTTATCATTGTCTGCATTTTTTTATCGAGTTTGATTGCAACGTTTTCCATAAATTTACCTCTCGTAATAATTATAAAACAATGAAATCATAAGTGTCAATATATACATATATTCAAGTTTTGTCGCATAACGTATATTAAACGAGAATTTTGTTGAAAAACGGAGGTTTTATGTACAACGCAAATCTTGTCTTTTTCGGGTTGCTGTTTTTACTTTATTCGCAAGGTATAATTTCGCTTACGCAATTATTTTTACTGCTCGCGCTGATGTCCACGGAATACTGCGGTTGCAGAAATTCTTCTTCGACGGACAGAACGACCACCGCTTGACATTTTATCGTTTTTCTGCTATTATCTGTCTATGAAAAAACGCATACCGTCAAAATATATAATCATAGCGATATCGTCGGTCGTATTTTTGGCGATCGGTATAATTTTTATAGCGAGAAACACGATTTATAAGCGTGACGGCGTGCGCGCGCTTGCCGTTATTACCGATATTACGTCGGAAACCGATATCGACGGAAACATCGATAATACGGTCTACGTCAGATTTACCGCGGGCGAAGAAACAATAGAGGGAAAGCTCGACACTTACGTCGCGAGTATGCGCGTAGGACAAAAAGTCGCCGTATATTATATGCCCGACAATCCGCATGATTTCGTCTACGGAAAAGGTTTTGTTTTTCCCGTAATAATATCTTTTACGGCAAGCGCGGGGCTTTTCGCCTATCTGATATATTCCGCAATTAAACAAAAACAAGTTCGTGAATAAAAATATAGCCGCAAGCGGGCGTGTTTTATCAAAACGATAAAAACACGCCCGCTTGCGGCTATTATAAGTTTTCAAGCTCGATAATTAACAAATGGTTGCTATTTACGACAATCATATAATGTAACGAGCAGATTTTGCTGCCCGTATTAAGTTCTTTGTTTCGTAAAATGATATTAAATGATATTTTTAGTTATTAGAAATATTTTAAAATGTTTTTAAATGATACTGCAAAACACTTGACAACACTCAATAATAAATGTATAATGTTTAATATGGATGAGGATATAAACACATGGACGATTATTCAAGCATAATTCTCGAAATGCTTAAACGCATACAGAAATTGGAAAACGAGGTCGAAACGTTAAAACAAATACAAAAAGAAACAAACGATATAATAAAAAAAATCGACCTTGACAAAGTATTAACGGCTAAGAGCGACCCCCTTGCCGACTACGATGACGACGAGGAGCCGCAAAAACCGACTTCTTACACACCGAAGATGCTCTGCAGAACAAATTTCGTATCGGAAGAACAGCCCCGCCCCGCAAATAAACGCGACACGACCAAATATATGTTCAACGGTAACATATATTTAAAAAATCGCCTTGTGCTGGCGATAGTCTGCGATTATGCGAAAACTCACGAGGGTATCACCCGCGACGAGCTGAAAGCGGTATTCAGCAAGTCGTTACAAGGTTCGATAGGCGTCGTCGAAAACGCCGAAACCGTAATACAGCGCAGAGATTACCGCGTTCGCTTTTTTGCCGCCGACGACGAAATTTTACACCTTTCCGACGGAGATATGTACGTCTGTTCGCAATGGGGAATACTGAACATTCCGAACTTCCTGTTAAGAGCCAATCAGCTGGGATATACGATAACCGATATCAGGTGATTACGTTAAAGATACTTAATACAAAATAAGGGGGCTGTAGTTTACTTTTTACAACTGAATATCGATACTGCCGCTTCAGTCTTCCAAACCGAGAAGATAATCGGCGGAAACGTCAAGATAACGGCACATTAAAAACAGAGTGTCGAGGCTGGGCATACTTTTGCCCGATTTATAATCGGATATACATTGTTTGGAAACGCCCGCCGCCGCGGCTAACGCCGTCTGTTTAACATTGCCGTATCGCAAGCATTCTATAAAACGTTCTTGAAATTTTGTAATTTTGGTCATAATTTAAATTATAGCCGAAAAGTACGTTTTTGCTTGACAGGTACGTTATTAACGTACTATACTACTTATCAGAGAATAGCCACTGATATATACGACTATCTTTGACATTTATTTTACGGAGAAATTTTTTAAATATGTATGAAAATTTAACGCCGACTGCGAAAGAATTACGGTCGAAAGCACGTTTGCATATGCGCAACAGAACAATCACGATAGCAGGATTCCTGCTTTTATTTTTACTGTTATCGTTAGTCTCTCTTTTGATCCCGATAGCCTTACGGCAAGCAATACAATCGACATTCGGTTCAATAATATTTTTTATTGCGTTTTTTATTATTCTTTTTATACTGCTTGCCGCATTTGCGTTCGGGGTGATAAATCTGTCTTTGAAAGCGGCGCGAGAGAAAGACGTCGATATTAGCGACGGATTTATAACGTTTAAAAATCGCAGACAAATTCCCCAATTTCTCGCTTATGCGTTTATAAGCTGCCTGTACTATCTCCTGTTTATTATTCCTGGCATAATAAAATCTTACGCTTATTCGATGACTTGTTATATACTGCTCGACAACCCGCAAATGAGCGTAACCGACGCTATGAACAAGTCTGAAAAAATGATGGACAGAAACAAATGGCGTCTCTTCTGCCTGCAATTCAGTTTTATCGGGTGGAATTTACTTGCAAGCTTAATTTACGGGCTTCTTGATTTCTGGTTGATTCCTTACACCAACGTAGCGTTTGCCGAATTTTACGAAGACTTAAGAAAAAAAGAGAGAGCGAAAGAACATACCGACAACACGGCAGAAAAGAAACACGTCGCGGAAACCGAAGTGTTTGCCGAATTTTATGAAGACCCAAGAAAAAAAAGTAGAGCGACCGAGCATACCGACAATACGTCAGAAAAGAAACAAATCGCGGCAGCCGACGCGAGTCGCAACGCGACTGACACAGCCGCGCCTGCAATTATATCTCCACCCGTCGAGAAACAACCCACGCCTGCGCCAACGCCCGCGCCGTTAAAAAATTCAACGGAAGTAACAATCAAGGAAAACAGAACAGAGGAAAAATACATGAAAGAAGACAAAAACACAACAATAGAAACATTTTTAACCGCTTTAACCAATATTCTTACCGAAAACGGAATAGACGATACTTTAGACTTATTATCAAACAACAAAGCAAAATTCATGTGCGACAACCGCCCTGTTATAATCGGTATAAACGCAGACGAACGTTTTATTTTCTATACCGCTTATAAATACGAGAACGGCTTAGAACGAAAAACTATCCGCTCCACGCCGTATTGTACGGTCGACGAAAACGAATTCAAACCAATAATAGAAGAAATACTGAAAGAATTACACAGTGAAAAACCCTCACCGAAACTGTCCGACACCCACCATGGAAACACTTTCCAACCTGTGCTGATTACCCATAAAAGTACAATAAATAATTCTCGCCTGTACAATAATTTTAATGAGGATTTTTATTTTTCAAGCAAATTGGGACGTTGCGGAAATACATCGGGTTATCTCGCATACAACTCTAAAAATGAAAACGTCGGAGTAGTATTTATGACATCCGACAAGCGAACGCCCGCCTATGGAAATTGCGAGCTTACTTTTTATAAAGCGTACCAAAACCGTTACGGACAATATCACAGAATAAAATCTAACGGCGGTTATATTAAATGGGAAACTTTATGCAGCTACTTTAAAAGCCATAAAATATATAATTGTCATATAGACTAACCAAGGAGAAATTATGTTAGGAGCCATATTCGGAGATATTGCCGGAAGTCTTTTCGAATTTAACAATATCCACACTAAAAACTTCGAACTTATAAACGATTCATGTCGTTTCACAGACGACAGCGTTATGACCCTCGCAATAGAACAAGCTCTGCTCGATTGCGACGGGAACTATTTAAAGCTTTCTAAAAACGCGATTGCAAGAATGCGCGAATTCGGCGCAAAATACCCGCGCAGAGGTTACGGCAAACATTTCGCTCAATGGCTTAACGACCCGACCGCGGTCGCATACGGCAGTTGCGGAAACGGCGCGGCAATGAGAGTTTCAGGCATAGGATACGTCGCGCAAAGTATTAAAGATTGTAAATTTCTGTCGAAAGCAGTGACATCCGTAACCCACAACCACCCCGAGGGTATAAAGGGTGCGGAGGCAACGGCTGTATGTATTTATCTTGCGCGCAACAACTATACAATCAAACAAATAGAATTATACGTCGGGTTGCATTATTATAACCTCGCCCAAACGGTAAACGAAATACGCAAGACGAAATTTCACTTCGACGCCGTATGTCAGGAAACAGTTCCGCAGGCGATAACCTGTTTTTTAGAGAGCAAATCTTACGAAGACGCGATAAGAAACGCAATTTCTATCGGCGGAGACAGCGACACGCTCGCCGCCATTACGGGCGCGATAGCCGAAGCTTATTACGGTTTACCCGAAAACTTCAGACAGATTGCGCTCGATAAACTGACGGAAGAATTGAGAAACGTATATCTCGATTTCGAAAAGAAATTCGTTTTATCTTAGCCATCGGAAAGTCGATCACTTCAACTCTCTAACGACTACACAAAAGTTTTCAGGATACTCCTTTTAATCGGCGGGCGGGATTTAAAAATCCCGCCCGTCGTTTCTATAATTCAAGTTTTTACAGACTATCAAATTTTGTTACTTGTTTTTACGTTTAGCCGACAATACATTCATTAAAATATATACGCCGATTAAAAGTATAATGCTGCCTATAAGTATCGCGTACATCGCGCCCGTCTCTACCTGCTTGCCGAAAAAATACAAATTACAATCTATACTGTCGCGTATACCGGATACAACCCCGTCGGGAAAACCCGACGCCGACATCTCTTCGATCGAACCGCGCAATACGCTTGAGCGAAGCAGGCTTGTGCCGTAAGTTCCCGGCAAAAACGCAAGCGCGTTTCTAAGCCCCTCGCCAAAATTCGAAATCGGCATATACGCGCCGCAGATAAAGCCGTAACCCGCGCTGACTATCGTTCCGACCGCAGAAGCCTGCCCGTCGGTATTCAGAAAGAAATTCACGCACGACGACAGAGCCGTTCCGAACGCGGTAAGCAAAACAACGTTCAACAAAAGGAGCATAACGTCGGCAAAAGTAAGATACCAACCGACTATCGCAAGATAGACAAGGCACACGCACATTGCCGTAACGCCGATTATAAGCGTTGAAAGCAATGTGGAAAGAAAATAACAAAGCCCCAGCGTACCCGATTTAACGGGCGTAACCGTTAAATCTTTTATCGCGCCGCTCGTCTTGTCTTTTATCATAAGCAGATTTGAGCAAAAAGCCACCGTTACGCAACTTACCGCCAACAACGACGATACAAGCTGCCCGCCCACGCAACCGTTTATAACCGCGTCGGACACGGTGACGTTTGCGGCTTTAAGCGCGGAACGAAAAGAATCGTCGTATACCTTTTTAAGGAAAGTCGCGTATAATATAAGCAGTATTATCGGGGTTATCAGCGAACTGAAAAACATTCCTTTGTCTTTAAAATATAATTTTACGTTACGTTTACAAAGATATTTTACGCTTTTTATGTTATTCATTTTTCATCCCTCGCAAGAGTTTTGCCCGTAACGGCAAGAAACACGTCGTCCATTTTGCCTTTCGTTATCTCGTAATCTTTGAAAATTTCGGGATATTTAAGTATCAGCCCGGTAGCCTCGGCAGTATTCGCAACCGAAACTCTGAACGCGTCGCGCAGGCTTTCATACGGCGCGCCAAGCTTCTTTATATCGCTTTCCGCCGCGTTATATATAGTTATATAATCGCCCGTATACTTGTTTTTAAGCTCTAAAGGCGTACCCTCCGCGGAAATGCTGCCGTGATCGAGTATCACGACGTAATCCGCGTCGGCGGCTTCTTCCATATAATGCGTGGTAAGAAAAACCGTCAAGCCGTCGTTTTTACGGAGATCGGACACCACCTGCCACAGAAGTTTTCTCGTCTGCGGGTCAAGCCCCGTTGTCGGCTCGTCAAGCACCAGAATTTCGGGGCGATGAATAAGCGCGCGGGCGATATCTATTCTTCTCTTCTGTCCGCCGGACAATTTACCGAGCGTTCTGTTTAAAAGCTCTCCGAAATCGAGAAGTTTTATAAGTTCGGCAAGGCGTTTTTGAAAATCTTTACCGCAAATGCCGTACAGCGCGGCGCGGCTTTCGAGATTGTCTTTTACAGTAAGATCTTTATCGAGCGCCGAGTTCTGAAACACAACGCCGAGACTTCTCTTTATTTTATCGGGGTCTTTATCGATACTCGTATCGCAGATTTCGACGCTGCCGCCGTCCTTTTTAAGCTGTCCGCAAATAATATTGATAGTGGTGGACTTACCCGCCCCGTTTACTCCGAGAAAAGCGAAAAGCTCGCCCTTTTTGACGTTAAAACTCAAATTGTTTACGGCTTTTACGTCACCGAAACTCTTACAAAGGTTTTCTATTTTAATTAAGTTTTCCATTTTTACCTCTTTTCTTAGCCTCAGAGAGTTCTGCCAATTTACCGACGACGGCATTAAAATTATCGTCGTCGGGGTCTATTATGTAATGTTCTTTCGCTCCGTCATACGGAAAGCCCGTTTCCGCGTCTTTGAGGAGTTCTTTGATTTCGGGCAGCATCTTTACGAAAACCGTATCGTCGCACACTAAAAGCACGGGTTTATCGTCGACATAAGCCATATACTCCCCGAACATTTTTCTATACCGTACTTCGCCGCAATATTTAATTTTACTTACGACGTATTCTATAAATTCAACCGACGTTGCCATTATTTTCTCCGTTTCGTTTTTTATCGTACCGAACGCGATACACGCCTTTTCTCACGCGTATACTTTCAAAGTTATCGTGAGTAACGCCTAAAAGTTCGTCCATTTCTCTCGCCGCGTTTTCATAGTTGCCGTTCGTATGATGACACAATATGTAATCGACGCTCTTTATTTTCCCTTTCGCCTGTCCGCAAAATTCCCTGACGGGCGCAGCCAGAGCAAACACCCATACAGGCGAACATATGACCACGCGTTCGTATTTCGTTAAATCAACTTTTATCGGTTCTATCGGCATTGCCCATCTGTGCATTCCGTATCTTCCGCACCACCAGAAACCGAGAGTTCCCTCCGTCCTTTCGGTCGACCTTAATTCATAGATATCCGCGCCCGTTTCGTCGGCTTTTTCGTAAGCTTTCTTTTTAACGTAACCCATTCTCGAAAAATACACTACCAACGTTTGCGGGTTCTTGCCTATATTCGCATAATCGGCTTCGTTTACGGTGAAATCTTCCTGCTTTTTAAACGTCAACGCCGCATAACCCGTAACCGCCTGACAAAAGCCGAACACGAAATATATCGTCGACATAAAATTGAACGGAAACATATAAAACTGAATACATATCCACAGCATAAGCGTAACGCCGAAAATTCCGCCGGCGATAACGCCCGACTTTCTTTTTGCAAACAGTAAGCATGCCGCCGTCAGATTGGTTATTCCGTTTACTATAAGCAACGCGATACCCGAAAAAGTAAAATCGGTAAACAGCACGTCGGCAAAAGGCAATTTTTGAAAATACGGAAGCATTGCGTCCATACCCATTGTTTTACCCATCGGGTCCGCCAACATCATCACCGCGCCGCCGACCGCGCCTATACCTATAAACAACGTCCAGAAAATCAGAATTTTTCTCGCCGTTTCGTATCTCGATTTTATTCTCATAAAGCAATACCGCTTAAAACAATATATATCAACAGTTATTTTAACACTTAACAACAGGTTTGTCAACAGATATATAATATGTTTTATTACGCCGTGAAATTTTTTCGCAGCGAAAACATAAAATGAATTATGGCACAGACAACGGTTTCAACATTTCAGGAACTCAAAAACACAATAGAAAATACCGACGTTCAATCGATTCTGCTATCGCAGGACGTAACTTTCACAAGCGGAATAAAAGTTCCGACAACTAAAAAAACGTTGGTTATAGACTTAGGCGGGCATACGGTGACGGATATGAATTCTTCGTCGTATACCGACGCGCTGTATATCCCATCCGCCGCGGGTTCGACAAGCGTGACGGTCGAAAACGGCGTATGGAGCGGCAGAAATTATTACGGAGTAATCTGCGTATACGACGATTCCGCGAACAATAACGTAATTATCACTTTAAAAAATCTGACCTATCGCGGACCGCAGGCTGTCTACAACCGCTACGGTTCGACAATAATAGACGGCTGCGCGTTCTCGATAGAAAAAAACGGAGCGAGCGCGTCTTCGCAGGAATTCGGAGAAGTCAATAAACTGACGTTTCTCGGAAAAACCGAAATAACTTCGGCTACGACCGCAAACGCCGTTTTATGGTTCCCGTTCGCAAACGCCGCGCTCACCGTCGGAGAAAACGCCTCGCTGACTATCTCCGCCCCGCAGACATATCTTGTCTACTCCGACTCAGCAGCAAAGCCGTCGTTTACGTTCGGGCAAAATTCACATACGCGCATCACCACGAAAAACGGGTTATTTTATTCTTCGGGTTCGGGGGCGCACATAGCATCGTCTTGCAAAATAGAAAACGGAGCGACTTTTTACGCGGCGGCTACCGCCAACAACGGAGTACCGTTATTCAAATGTTCGGGAAATTTTACCGTTTCAAACGGCGCGAGCGTGTTTTTAATAACGCTTGCGAAAGGTTCTTCGCCGCTGTTATATCTTTCAACCGCCGCGACCGTATCTTTTTCAAACCCCAAAAACGTCGTTTTCTACTCCGACGGAGGAAAAGTTTTCTCTTTCGGCGCGGGCAGTCAAGCTTTGCCGAATACCGTTACGATATCGGCAAAACAACTTAATTTCTGGTCTTTGGCAAAATCTCCCTTTTCATCCGCGGGCGGATTCGACGATTTTCCCGCTTCTTCGTTCTTAAAAGCCGACGATTCTTCGCTGAATATAACGGAAAAACTCACTTCGTCGGCGGTTTTGTCGATAGAAAGCAACCTTGCCGACGGCGACAAAGGCTATCCCGCAGAATCGAGCAATTTTGACCTTACCAAAGCCGCGGTGTTGGCGTTCGGAGAACTTCCGCTTGACGTTTCTGCGATTACGGATTTATCGGAAGAAATAAAAGGAACGACAGACCCGCTTTCTTCGGTAATTTACACCGTAAAAACGCAAAGCTTAGACGGAAAAGCTACCGATACGGGCGAATTTTCGTTGCCGTTAAGCGAAAAACCGACCGTAGGCGAGACAATAAACGTTAAAGTCAACTCGAATTTTCTCACTTCGAGCATTGACGCCGAAGTTTCGGGGAGCGTTTCGGTGACGTATCTGCCCGACATAGCTTTCAACGCGTTTGCCGTACCGCGATACAACGCGCCGATAAAGAGGCTTGACGATTGGTATCTCGAAATAATCGACACGCGGACAAACGGCGGAAAATGGTCGTTATACGTCGAACTGACTTCGCCGTTGCAATATAACAACGAAAAAATCGAAAACGCCGTGGTTTTCGATGAAAACGGCAAAAGCAATATTCTTAACGACGAATTACTGCTTGTTAAAAGCGGAGTTACCGACTCGCCTCAAAAAATAAGGATATCGTGGCAGGAAGCCGAGGGAATACTGCTGGCAATCGGGGCAACCGAAATATACGAAAAAGGCAAATATTCCGCAATGCTGAAATGGAGCGTAGTTCCCGATTAGGAACTACGCTCCGTTCTTGTAACGGCCGTATTAGTCTTTAAATCGTCCGAGCTTTGGCGACTAAGCACGGCGAAATTATAAATATGCGCGATACGAACTATCGCCTGCGAAACTACTTTTTCTCGTGATTTCGGCGCGCCGTAAGCAAATACGCCATAAGAAAAACAGCTTTGCAACGCGGTCGCCACGCAATTAAGCAAATTACAGATTATACTTCCGCATGACGGTTCGCGTTTACAATTATAAGTCGTATTTCCGCCGCCCGCCCGGTTAAAGACTTTGACTTTTAAATCAGACTTGCGTAACGCGAAAGGTGACGGTCAAAGTTGCTCCGTCGTCGACGTCGGGAAGATTAACCGACAGATTTCCTCCCGAATAAGTGAAATCGGAAGTATCCTGCCCGTTGATTTTCACACCGTAACCGGTATCGAACTCCACGTTCGCGGTGTCGAACGCGTCGGCAAGAACGCCTTTCGAATAAGTTTCGCCCGAACTGTTCGTAACCGTAACGGTATATAAAAGCGGACCGTCGACCCAGTATCTTTTATCTGCTGTCAAAGTAGCCGTAAGACCCTTTACGATAGTAGTCGTAACCTGATTAGAGGCAAAAGTTATGGGCACCTGCTCGGTTCCGTAAGAGCCGTTAAAATCGGCCTGGTTTAAAGTTTCGATTTTAGCCATAAAATATTTTCTCCGAAGTATTGAGACGAAATCGGGCGCGTTCGGTCATCACCGTCCGCCCGACGACCCGACCATAAAAAGAATGCAATCGTTTTCGTCCCACATTAAATTATATGTATCGGAGAAAATTTCCGTTCCTATGCCGCACTATTATAAATCGACTATTTTTGTCCGTTTACATAAAAATCAGGGTATGTCGACAGATAACGTAATATTATAATAGATTTTATTCAAAAAATTCAATATTAAATCAATAAAAACGGCAAAAGATAATCGACAAAATGCGAGTTTGCACATAAAAATTAGAGTTTGCACACAAGAGTGCAAATTTTGCACAATCAAAAAATCGTAGTTTCGTAAACTCTATCAATAAATATTTTGCTTATACAAACAAAAAGCCGAAGATTTTCTCTTCGACCTTAAATGTTTTTATATGATTTCAAAATGTTTCAGCGCCGCTTTTATGGCTGTAGACATTTGTTCCGTCGGGTTTTGACGCGGACGTTTTAGTTCGTCCACGGCGTTTGGTGCATCGTACATCGGCAAACCGAGTTCACGCTTTACTTCCGCAATATCTGCCGTATGAACTTTGAAACCGTAATCTTCCTCAATCCAATTCTGAATCTTTTTATATGTCGTCTTTTCCTGCGATTTTTTCTGTTCGATTAGCAATCGCTGTTTTAATTAAGCGAAGTATTGTCAAAATCGATTTTTATTTCGCTATTAATGGATGATTTTTGCGAGATAATACCACCAATGTTTCTATATGCTTTGTTTGAGGGAACATATCGTACGGCTGTATACGCGTTATCTCGTACTCGCCGTTCCCGTCGCTTTTCTCTAATTTCTCACCGCTTCGCTTTAACGTTCCCGTAAGCAACCCTACGTCACGCGCTAACGTCTGCGGCGAACAGGATATGTACAATATCCGATCCGGCTTACTTTCGTTTATCGCTCCGATCAGTTTTTCGTCTACCCCCTGTCGGGGCGGATCCAACACCAACACACACTCCGAACCGGCAGATTTCTCTCTCGCTAAAATCTTCGGCAAAGCTTCTTCGCACGCAGCGTGGATATTCTCCATTTTACCCTCTAAGCCGTTACGGGCTTTAAGCTCGTCCGCGCAGTCTACCGCTTCTTTTACTATCTCTATCCCGATAGCCTTTTTAGCTTTCTGAGCGAATATTGCGGTCAACATTCCCGCACCGCTGTACGCGTCTATTATAACCGTTTCGGGGGTTATCTGCGCCGACTTGACGGCGTCCTGATAAATTTTTCTGCGTACACCGTCGTTTACCTGCATAAACGACCCCGGACCTATCTCGAATTTTATACCTAAATCCGACGAAGACACTATGCTTTTACCGTATAATCTGACGTATTCGTCCGTAAGAATAACGTTATTGTTAAGCTTATTTATATTGACGAACAAACTGAATTGTTTGAAGTTCTTTTTAAGCATATCGATGAGTTCGTCGGAATACGGCAGATTATCTCCGTTGATAACTATGGTTATCAGCAATCTTCCGTCGACGTCTCTCACTACGACGTGTTTTACAAGCCCTTTCTGCGTTTCGTCGTTATACACAGGTACGCGGTAAGTCTCGACGTAGTCTTTTACGGTAGCTATTATTCTGTTACACCATTCGGGTTGAATCGGGCAGCCGTTTATCGGCACTACTCTATGGCTGTTCTGAGCGAAAAAGCCTATAACGCAACCGAAATCGTCGGTTCTGACAGGCAATTGAAGTTTATTTCTGTATCCGTATTCGAGTTCGCTTCTGACGGCAAGCGGCACTTTTGCGTCAATGAACGCTATTTTGGAAAAACAATCTTTTACGATCTGACTTTTCAATTTCAGCTGAAGTTTATATTTCAGATGCTGCAACTGACAGCCGCCGCACTTCTCGTAAACGGGGCATTTGGGTCTTATACGTTCCTCAGCGGGGGTGCAGACCTCGATTACCTTGCCGAAAGCCACGTTCTTTTTGACTTTGAGAACTTTATATCTGATTTTTTCCTGCGGGAGAGCGTAAGGCACGAAAACCGTGCAATCTCTTTCTCTCACTATTCCCTCTCCGTTAGAACCGAGACGGGAAACTACCCCCACATAATCTTTATTCTTTACCATTGTTAAAACACCTTACAGCTTTAATCTTGCGACGGTCGAGTCGACGAACTTTTGAAATCTCATCATAAGCAGGTCGTAAAACACGAAAAGTATCGCTCCCCCTACCGTAAGGATAAGATAGACGTATTGTTTTACGTCCTCTCTTTCCAGTACGGTGCCTTCGGTCAGAAACGCCGAAAAGGCAACGTATATTACAAGCAGCGCGCCGACGAACCAAGCCGTCTTTATTAACCCCGCGGCTACTCTGTTGAATTTTTTTTCCGCGACGATGAAGTTCACGGTCGGGTGCAAACCGAAAAACATAGCGTAAAACACTATCATCGCGGGTTGCGCCCCTATTAAAAATATCGAGCTTAAAAGCGCGCTGGCAAAATATGACATAAGCGCGCCTTTTACGCTTTTTTTCGCGAGCGGCAACATAACGCACATACTCGCCATAAAAAGCGAAGAATACTCGAATGCCGGAACATATCCGCCGAGCAACATAAACGCAACCGACAACGCGGTTGCCAACGCGGACAACGCGATCAGTTTCGAATTTTTCATTATCTGCAACTACAACAGCAATTGAGCATAGCGTTACAAATAGCCATTTCGCAGCACCATTCAAGACAGTAATTATCGCCCATCTGGCGCGGCTCGTCGTAATTCTCGCCTTTCTCTTTACCCGTAGAATAGCTTGTGAAAGTCTTATTCGAATCGCTTTCTATTTTTTTGTTTAATTTTTCCAACGCCGTTTTATATTTCTCGTTAGACGGATCCATACCGACGGCGATTTCGAGTTGCTTTTTACTCTCGTTTACCCAGGTTTTTTTATAGAACAACACGGATTGGAGATAATGCCATTCCGCGCCGCGCTCGTTGAACGCGTCGAGTTTATCCTGAGCCGCCGTAAGCGAACCGTTTTTTATAAGAGCTTCTATTTCTTTATAAATTCCGCCGTCGGCATCCGAAGAAAACTGTTTTTCCTGTCTTTCGGTTTTAAGTTCCGCATAAGCGGCTTCGAGTTCGGTCAGCTTATCCGCCGCATCGTTGCCTGCCTGCCCCTCAAGGAATCTGTCTTCGGAATATTTAGCTTTAAGTTCGTTATATTTCGCTTCGAGTTGTTCGTCGGTACAATTTGCGTCCAACCCGAATACTTCGTAAAGGTCTTTCATTTTTCACCTACCTGTTTTTTTAAAATTTTAAGCGTAACCGCGGGCAACCCGCGCAAAATCACGTTATCTATCAAATCGTGGTTGAAATAAAATTTACAACTCGAAAGACTTTGTTTTAACCCCGCGAAAATTTCGGAAAAGGTAAAATTTATATCTTCTCCGCGCGTTTTCATCAGTTCTTTTACAGTCGGCACTTTTTCGTAAAAAAGATACAGAACGTTATAATTGCCCTTTTTTACGTCTTTATCGTAATCGTCGAGCGCGTCGACAAGGTATATCCATTTACCGAGATAATAAAACAGCTTATCGGTATTTTCCGTAGCCTTATCACCCAGAGCCAGCGCGGACAATTCCGCTATCATACGAGCGGACGGTTCGCACACCATATCGAGCCTGTCGCTATTCGCCTTTTCGAGTTCGCGAAGTTCGCCGCATCTTTTCGACACGATTTTCGACATTTCTGGGTATTTTTTATCCGCCCGTCTTTTGGCTTTTGCAAACAAACGGAGTTTAAGCTTTCCTTTTCCGTCGTCGACGATATCGTCGTACAGCTTATAATACGCAAGCACGCAATTGAGATACGCCGAAAACTCGTTAAGCCTGTCGTATTTCGCGACGGGGCGTTTTTTTATAACGTGAGCGACGCACCGTTCGGAATTTATCTTCACGTCTTCGCCCGCGAGATTATGAATAAGCGCGGAAAAGAAAGCGAGGTCATACGTCAGAGTAAATCTCGCGGTCTGACCGCAGCTTTTGCCTATAGCCTTACACAATCCGCAATAGAACGCTTTATACAGCGTAACGTCTTTTATATACAAATACGGCGTATACGGCTTGACGTATCCGAACATTAGTCTGCCCCTTATAAAAAATATAATAATTATATATTAAACCATATTTCGGTTTTTGTCAAAGTTTTTTACCCGTTATGCGGCGTTTTGCGTGAATTTTATCGATTTTTTATAAACTTCGGCAAGTTTTTTCCGCTTCGGCTTTACATTTCGGATAATCGGTGGTAAAATATAATCGTCAGAGAGCCGAATCAACGGCTGATACAGGAGAATTTTATGCGCGTATTTTTGATTGTAGCCGACAGTTTCGGCATAGGCGAACTGCCCGACGCGGACAGATTCGGAGACAAGGGAAGCAACACGTTCAAAGCCTGCTACGACACGGGCAGAATGGATATTCCTACGCTTAAAAAACTCGGTCTTTTCAACATCGACGGGGTGACGTTCGGAGAAAAGGAAGCCGAGCCTGTCGGCGCGTATTGCAGGCTGGGCGAAACGAGCGCTGGCAAAGACACAACGATTGGTCACTGGGAAATAGCGGGCGTAATATCGGAAAAACCGTTGCCCACCTACCCGAACGGATTTCCGAAAGAGATAATCGACGAATTCGAAAAGCAGACAGGCAGAAAAACCCTTTGCAACAAGCCGTATTCGGGAACGGAAATAATAAAAGACTACGGCGAAGAGAGTATGAAAACGGGCGCGCTTATCGTATACACTTCGGCGGACAGCGTGTTTCAGATCGCCGCCAACGAAAAAACAGTACCCGTCGACGAGTTATACCGTTATTGCGAAATCGCGCGCGGAATACTGACGGGCGAACATGCCGTAGGCAGGGTTATCGCAAGACCTTTCGAGGGAGAGACCCGCGATACTTTTAAACGAACTTCGCGCCGACACGATTTTTCGTTTATGCCGCCGAAAGACACTTTATTGGACGTTCTGAAAGCGGCGGGCAAAGACGTTCTTGCCGTAGGCAAAATATACGATATCTTCGGCGGAAGAGGCATGACGGAGTTCGTCCGCACGGTAAACAATTCGGACGGAATGGACAAAACGATAATGTATGAAAAACGCGATTTCGACGGGTTATGTTTCGTTAATCTGGTAGATTTCGATATGTTATACGGTCACAGAAACGACGCGCTCGGTTACACTTATGCGCTAAACGATTTTTCCGCGCGTTTAACGGAATTTATTTCCGCAATGCGCGACGACGACGTGCTTATGATAACCGCCGACCACGGCTGCGACCCGTCTACGCCGTCTACCGACCATTCGAGAGAATATGTTCCGCTTCTGATTTACGGCAAAAAAATAAAGCCCGTAAATACAGGCACAAAACCGACCTACGCTTATATAGCCAAGACAATCTGCGACTTATTGAACGTAAAGAATAATCTGGCGGGCGAAAGTCTGAAAAACGATATTATTGCCGATTAGTCACAATCAATTACGTTTATCGCCGCCCCGACGGATTTAAACGCAATCCGAAAAATCGTCCGCCCGCAGTTCTCTGCGGGCGGACGATTATTTTTTACGGCAAATTCCGACATTTTACACGTCGACTTTTTACGACTTATTCCGTGCGGCGAAATACGACCTTTTTCGTCACGACTTATTTCGTCGTTTTTCGACATTTTATTTTTCGACGCAATCCGACGATTTTCGAAAAAACGACTTAGTCCAGCTCTTCGACGTAATTGACGTATTCGAGTTGAGATATCGCCGCGATTATATCGTCGTGCCGGACGAATTTTTTAAAGTTGCCCGAAACTATCGTAAGCGCGATCGTATAGACGTAAAGTCCTGTATTCATATACGCGGTATTCAACTCTATATCGTCTATTTTTAATCCGAGTTTTCGTATAGTCGTTATGAAATCCTGCAAAGAATTTTTATTTTTAAGTTCCAGGTGTATTTCAAAGTGATTAGAGCGGCGTTTAAACCCGTATTCTATACGCATAAACAGCGTTAAACACAACATATACGCCGCAAACGCGAGAATCGCCGCCGTATACAGGTCAAGCCCGATAAACACCGAAATAAAGCACGCGCCCCACAGCGCGACGGAAGTCGTCAAGCCTTTCAACTGACTTTTCGAGCTATACAGAATAGTATTGGAACTGACTATCGCGATACCGATAACCGTCGCCCCGACGACGAAAGAAAACTTCGCGCCGAGTACGCCCAGAACATAACCGTCAATCATACCCGCAAGCGCGGAAACAAGCGACACGAGCATAAACGTTCTAAGCCCCGCCGCGTGTCTTTTCGTAGCCCTTTCGCAGCCGACGATCGCGCCCAACAGAACGGATAACGCTATTTTAAACGCCACGCCGCCCGCGCTTAACCCCTTGCACCAGTCTCCTAAAAAATCTGCTATAAAATCGTTCATTAAATCACCTTCTGTTTATAAATTTTCTGTTTCGGTCGTTATTGAGCATTATTTCTTCGGTCTCGTCCGCAGCGTCCGAAAAAGCCTTTTCCTCCTCGCTCCGCGCGTAATTTTTCGCGTCGAGTTCGGCTTGAATCGCATTCATTTTTTCTATCAGAAGTTCGCGCTCGCTCTTTTCTGCTGGAATGTTTACCTCGGTCTGCCCGCCGCCCGTCGCGCCCGACAAAGACAACGCGAGTTTAGCCATTGCGGGACCTATCAATTCGTAGAGTATGCTCGACGACATTATGATAGTCTGTATAACCGCGCCCGTCTCTCCGCCTATCGTTCTTGCGGCGAGTTCGGAAAGACCTATCGCCACGCCCGCCTGCGGAATCAGCGCAAGCCCCAGCGTGTAAGTAGTTTTCTTCGGCTTACGGCAGATTTTACAACCCGCCCACGCGCCTGCGTATTTGCCTATAATTCTCACAATAAAATACAGACAACCTATCAGCAGCAACGGCACGCCCGCCACCCTTGACGACGTATCGAACAGCGTATCGAGACGAAAACTCATACCCGACCTTACGAAGAACATTAGCAGTATCGGCGGAGAGAAATAGTTGAGTTGCTTGAACAGTCTGTCGTCGCCCGAAGTATTTATATAGACCGTTCCCATAACCATACAAGCCATAAGCGGCGAAACGCCGAGAGCCGCGCCGACTCCGCAAAGCGCGAACAGCAGCGCTATCGACACGATCAGCCGATTATCCGTCGAACGTTTAGCCATAAGCAGTTTCAGAACATAGCCGAGAGCCGCGCCGAGGACAATCATAATTATATTGTAAAGAAAGGGCAATAAGACGGTTTTCGTATCTATTGTACCCGAAACCGAAGCCATTGCGACCGATATCGCGACGGAAAACGCAAACAGCGAAACCACGTCGTCGAGAGCGACCACGGATATAAGCGTATCGACGAAATCGCCTTTAGCGCCTGTCTGACGGATAGTCATAAGCGTCGAAGCGGGCGCGGTAGCCGACGCGAGCGCGGCTAAAACAAGCGAAAACGCAAGACCCAGTTTTAATATGAAAAACGTGAGGACGAACACGAAAGCCGAAGCCGTCAACGCCTCCAGAACCGTAATCACGGCAAGTTGCCCGCCCTTACCTTTAAATGAAGAAAAACGGAAGAATTCGCCTGCGGAAAACGCTATAAACGCAAGAGCTATATCGGATATGAAAGCAGAACCGTCTATGACGTTTTGCGGAACGGCTTTAAGGCAGAACGGACCTATGATTATGCCCGCGACGATATAGGCGGTAACGTTAGGCAATCTCAGCAATTTCGTGATTCGGGTCATCAAAAACCCTGCCGCCAGAATTATGGCGACAGCCAGAATTACCGCCGATACGGGCGAAGTAGCCTGAAGCCGTTCATACAATTTATCCATTATTGCCCCTGAAAAATTATTTCGAAAGTATTTTCGCCCTCGCGCGGAATTTCGTATTTCGGGTCGAGTTCCGCCCCGCAGGAATGATTGCCCACGCCGCGCATCGCAAGATCGAGACTCAAATAATTATATCCGTCGTTTTTAAGTTCGTAATCGTGTTTCTTTTCGTACAATTCGCGCGAAGAATACGGGTTATACGAAAAGCTGAAAGGTTTTTCCGCCGTAACCGTCAGAAGCCCGTCGACGCGAACGTATTCCGACATAAAATGGCTGCCCGATTCCTGCGGCATTATATAGCGCGTATAATTCTTTTTCGCCGTAGACGAATACAGCCCGTATTCGCAGGCGATATGTTTATCGCAATAGCTTTCGCCTTTACCGAAACCGACGAAAGAAAAATTTCCGTAATCTTTGTTTATTTTAAGTTCAAGCCCTATGCGCGGAATACGCGACACATAGTCCGATATTTTATATTTCAGATTTATATTTACGCCGAACCCGGTAATTTTATAACTTATATCGAAATACAGGCACGGCTCGAAACTCTCGCAGGCGATAAAGCCCGAAAAAGAATACTTATCGTCGTCGAAAACCTTTTTTGTCACGAAAGGTCGGGCGCCCGCATAGCCGAACGAAGCGAATTCGTCTCTGTTATGACGTTCGTTATCGATAAAACGCAGTATATTAAGTTCTGCGCCGTCTACCGCCGTTTTTTCGTCCGCCGATATATTTTTAAGCCCCGCCGTAAATTCGTTTACTTCGAGTTTTATATCTCTTTGCGTTTTCAGTATTTCGGGCAACACGACTTTTGTTTTTTCCGAGGTTCTCTTTCCGCCGTACACCGCCTGAAGTTCATACGCGCCGCTTTTGAATTTTCTGTCGGGGGTCAACAATCCGTCGACGCAAAAATTATCGTCGTGCAGTTTTTCACCGAAATCGCCGCCGTATTTATAGCCTTTACGGGTTTTTATGGCGTGATCCGCCCATTCCCAGACAAACGCGCCCGCAAAATTATCGTGAGTATCGATAAATTTCCAGTAATCGGCAAGATCTCCGTTACTGTTGCCCATCGCGTGGGAATATTCGCACAGCAAAAACGGACGAGTTTCGCGTTTATCGCGGAATTTCTTCTCTATCTCGCCCACCGACGGATACATCATGCTCACTACGTCGACAAGTTTGGTGTAGTAATATTTTTTCGCGGCATTCTGCAAACCCTCGTAATGCACGGGGCGATCATCGCGCTTTCTTATGTATCGCGCGCCTTTGAAAAACGACTTTCCGAAACTGCTCTCGTTGCCGAGCGACCACATTATAACGCACGTTCTGTTTTTATCTCTTTCGACAAGCGCGCGTTCCCTGTCGTATATCGGCTGTTCGAATATCGGGTTTTCGGCATATTTTTGCCATATATCGAACGAATAACCGCTTCTGACCGCTGCCGCGCCATGACTTTCGACGTCGGCTTCGTCTATAACGTAAAAGCCGAGTTTATCGCAGAGCAGATAAAATTCGGGCATATTCGGATAATGCGAAGTTCTTACGGCGTTTACGTTGAGCCGTTTCATAAGTTTCAAATCTTTAAGCGTATCTTCAAGCGTTACGGCAGCGGCGCGCGCGGGGTGAAATTCGTGGCGGTTGACGCCCTTTAATTTAAACTTCTCTCCGTTGAGTTTTAAAACGGCGTTATCGCATTTAATCGTTCTATACCCTATTTTTTCGATTATTTTTTCACCGTTGGCGGACAATTCGACGTTATAAAGACGAGGCGTATCGCACGTCCACTTTACGACGTTTTTAACCTTAAACGAAAGGCTTTTACCCTGCGGAACGAATGCGGTTTTTCCGTGCGCCGCAACGTATATTCCGACGTTACTCTCGTTTCTGAACGCAAACAACCCGTCGTCACCGTCAAGCGTGGCGGTGATTTTATAGTCGGAAATATGCTCTTCGGGTCGCGAAAGCAGATACACGCTTCTGAAAATCCCCGAAAAACGGAATTTGTCCTGTCCCTCCAGATAACTGCCGGAACAGTGTTTTACGACGAGAACGTCGATACGGTTTTCGCCGTCCGTCAAAAATTCCGTAACGTCAAACTCGCTCATAGCGTGCGAAATCTGAGAATACCCGACCTCTTTTCCGTTTACGTTGACGTAAAAAAACGAGTCCGCCCCGTCGAATACAAGATAATATTTTCTGTCGTCTTGTTTAGCGAGCGAAAACTTTTTAGAATAGTGCCAACACGGAGTATCGCCGGGAATAAACGGCGGCTCGGCTGGAAACGGATATCTTATATTCAGGTAGTTTATAATATCATAGCCGTACATCTGCACGCACGACGGAACGGGTATCGTTTTATCCGTGTTTTCCGACATATCGATGCCGTCGGGCGAAGAATGTTCTTTTATGCCCCACTCGCCGTCAAGCGATATAAATTCAGAGCTGGAACGTCTGTCGACTATGCCGTAAACTGTTTTTACTTCGTCGGCTTCGGCAAAAGGAACGTAATAACTGCGAAAGGGCTGCACGCCCTTTCTTTCAAATGTGGAATATTCTCTCATAAATTCTCCAAAATATCCGTTATTTCCATAAACTTCTTTATTTTAAAACGGCAGATATCCATATTCTGCAAATTGCTGAAACCTCCGTCGGGTCGATATGCGATAACCGTTTTTATACCCGCGTTCAACGCGCCGGTCGCGCCCGTTCTCGAATCTTCGACTGCAAAGGCTTCGTCGGGCGAAACTCCGCAACGCTTCAGAGCTTCGGCGTAGACGAAAGGCGTGGGCTTTACGTCTTCGACTTCGTCGCCCGTAACCACTACGTCGGCGTAGTCTTTTATGCCCGTCACGTCTAAAACCGCGTCTACCATAACCCGATACGACGATGAAGCCACGCCGATTTTCAAACCTCTCGATTTAAGCTCTTTCATAAGCGGGATAACGTCGCCCATAGGCTTGAAAGGAAGCGTATACGCAAGCTTCGCAAGGTTGCGGAATATTTCAAGAGTAAGTTCTTCGGCGTCGGCTTTCAAACCGTTATTGTCGATAACGTACTGCCAGAAACGTTTCAAGCCCATACCTACGGCGGCGCGGGATTGCTCGTCGTCGAAAACGTTATATTTTTTCATCAGTTCGTCGCGGGCAAGCTTATGGTAAGGCTCGGTATCGCAAAGAACTCCGTCCATATCGAACAGCGCTGCTTTTATCATTTTACAATCATCTCCGAAAGGCGTTTGAGCGACAAGCGATTTCTCATATACGGATGATACTTCCACGCCTTTGCTATAAGTTCGGGCGACTTATGAATATCTTCGCTCGTGATAGCGCAACCCGCCTTTTTCATAGCGTTTTTAACTTCTTCCACTGAGGGAACGTCGTTTACTATCTCTTCTATTTTGTTCCAGTTTTTCTCGCAAAATTCAGGGTCTACCCCGTCTGTCGCGGTAGATACGGCGTTTATCTTCCTGACGTCGTCGGCAAGTTCGCCGTAAGCGTCGTAAACGTCGTTCCAGTCGACCGTTTCGCGTTGAAACTTGGGATTTTTAAGTTCCGCCAACTTTTTATAATAATCTAAAACCATAAGCGTGGTAACGCCTACGTCTTCGCCGTGATAATCAGGAATTTTATTTTCCAACAGCTCGACGCACTCTATAAAATGCGCCATTATATGTTCCGTTCCGCTGCCGGGGCGCGAAGTCTTGGTAAA
Source organism: uncultured Clostridia bacterium (assembly GCA_934254815.1). Lineage (GTDB taxonomy): Bacteria > Bacillota > Clostridia > Christensenellales > Borkfalkiaceae > UBA10281. The sequence goes on from CAKQME010000007.1 coordinate 29,606, forward strand.
GCTCATGGCGATACCTGTTAAAAGCAACCCCTCGAAAACCGCCGCGGCGGATTCTTCGTCGCGCAGAGTAATTCTGTCTGCCATAGCCATCACTTTATCTACGGCGTAACGCGTAAGCTCCGCGACCTTTTCGCAATACGATTCGCCTTTGACCAGATGAGACACACGCCAGTCGATAAGCGCGATATATTTAGACACCATATCTCCGAAACCCGCAGATTTTAATTCGACGGGGGCTTTCGCGAGAATTTCGGTATCCGCGATAATGACTTCGGGGCATTTCGCGGGATAGGTAATTTTGAAATTTCCGTCTACGATAGGCGCGCTGTAAGACGCGAACCCGTCCATCGACGGAGCCGTGCCGAACAGACACAACGGAACGTTTTTCTCGGCGCAGGCAAGTCTTGCTATATCGTTAAGCGAACCCGTACCGACCGACAAAACGGCTTCCGTTCCGCCGTCTATACACGCTTCTATAATTCTGACGTCGGACATCTTCGCTACGCGAAGGGTATCGTAAATATAATACGTTACGGAAAAATTGTCAAGCGATTTGGTTATGTTTTCCGCCGCCTTAATTGTCGTTTTATCCGCAACAAGCAACAACTTTTTGGGAAAAGCGTTTTTTTCGAGTATCTCGCCCACTCTGTTTACCGCGCCTTTTTCGATGACGATGTCTTTTATTGCACATTCGTGCTTTGCTCCGCATTCGCAATTTTCATAACTACCGATAAGTTTTCTGAAATCAAACATAGTATACTCCCTTTCGCCTTTACGGCGCAAATTTTAAATTTCGGTTTTTATAAAAGAATAATCTTCCCTTTTCAGTTCGCTCCAACTTACAGGGTGTAACGGCATAACGTTATCGACCGAGCCGTGGAACGGACCCAAAAGATTTCTGTTTCCCGTAATAAAGGTAATTTCAATCTCGTTTTCGCCCTTTTTCAAAAACTCCGATACGTCAAGCCCGTCGGTAAACATGAGTCTGCCCGCATATCTGCCGTTCACTTTTATATCGGCAATACAAAATTTCCGATTTATCCGAAATTCCCTTTTCGTATCGTCGACGTAAATTACGGTTTTAAGCGTAATATCCCCCGCGAAAAAAGGGAAACCGTCTTCGATCAGCGATCGAATCTTCGGTTTTACGGTCGTCAGGCGGAAATTTTTACCCCTTACGGCGTTATCGGCTTCGCCTTTCGAAAAATCGCCGTCGACGGCGAAATTTCCGTATAAATATACGCTTTCGACAAACGAGTCGTACAGAAGTTTATGCCTGAGGGCGGGCGCGTTCAATTCGAACAACGCCTTATATACATCGTCGGACTGGCAATAATATTTTTTGACGACGATATCGTTTACGCCGACTTTTACAACGCCCGACGCGGGATATTCGCCAAAGCCCTTACCCAATGCCGAAACGCCGCTTTTTACAAGTTTCTTTCCGCCGAGATATACTTCGTCGTCCTCGGAAATAACCGAAATTTTATCGGGAACGATATCCGAAACAAAAGAATATTTCAGATACAGCTCACCATCGTAACGAAGTTTCAGCAGCTCGTCGAAAATAAGTCTTACGTTCTTTTTTTCGGAATATTTTTCGCCGTCGAAAGAATACTCGGCTGTATCGAGCGTAAGATAGTTACCGCCGAATTCAATCACTTCGTATTCCCCGTCTGCGAAAACGGGAGTAAGTTTTTCTCTTTCGGAAAGTTTTTCTTCGGTAAAATACAAAATCGCGCTCTCGTACTCTTTCAGCCGTACTTCTCCGCGCGAAAAATAACTCTCGCCCGTCGCGACGTCTAATCTCATAACGCCCGCATACCCCTCGGCTTTAACGGTAAATTCCTTTTCTTTGCCCGTATTTAAAACGTGCAGAAATTTTTTACCGTCTGCGGCTTTTCTGTAAGAAACCGCAACGTCTTTATCTTCCGCCGTTTTATACGGCAAAGCCCTTACGATATCGCTTAAACCGACGTTACTTTCAAGGTAATCGTAACTATACGGTTTACTTTCTTTATAAGTCGGTTTTCCGTCGTATAGCCAGACTTTACCGCCGCTTTCCGCAAATTCTTTCACAAGTCTTTCGCTTGACGCGTCCATAGTGTATATCTTCGGGAAAATCAACGTCGTATACCTTGCTTCACCGACCCTTAAAACTCCGTTTTCCGCCTTTCCCCTTTCGCCTAATATCGTTTCGTCGATATAGTGGAACGGAATATGCGCCGAATCGAGTTTTTCGGTAAGCGAGCTAAACGACGATTCGAGTTCGCCTATACCTTTACCGCCGGAATCGTCGCAATCTTTAAAATAAAAATACGCGCTGCGTATTGGGTGAAAAACCGCCGTTTCGACGATCTCTTCGGAATTTACGAGTATTTCCCGAAGCTTATTAAAGTATCCGTTAAATTCTTTAAAACCCTTTTTCACCCAACCGTTGAACGGCGAGAAATGTTCGGGATAATCGCGCTTACGTTCTCCGCTTTCGCTATACGGTATAAGATGCTGACACATTACGTTTACGCCGTGTAAAAACTGAAATTCCCCTATCCGTTTGAGTTCGGCGGGCGTTGCGTCCCACCCGGTGCAACCGTAAGTTTCGCAAATTCTGTTTTTCTTACCCGTCTGGGCGGCAACGCTTGCAAGCTGGCGGAAAACAACGGAATTTCCGACGACGTTGCCAAGCCAGTCGACGCCGCACATATGCTGATATTCGTAAAACGGCATTATGCCCATGCAACACTGCATCTGCCCGACAAGAGACGTTTCCTGTATGTAATGCCCCGTAAATTCATTGCCGTTTTTATCGCAATAATTATATATTCTTCTTGCATAATTATTTAACATTAAGGTCTGCAGCGCCTTATAATATTTATATCTGAAATCGCGGAAATCTCCGTTTTCGTCAAATAAAAGATACAGCCCGTCAAGTACGTTTTCACCGTAATTTTCGACAAAATATTTTTCGACAAAATGCGTGTACGGAGTCTGAAAACAACAATATTGCGGCTCGTCGGTAAAAAAGCCTTTTACCTTTAACGAATGTCTTTTGTACTTTTTATATGTGGAATCTATAAACGCGTCAACCGCGCGGGGATTAGCCACGTCGCACAGCCCGTCGTGGTAATGAAGATACAAATTGATACATTCGCCGTTGACGTTACCGCCGCGCCTTTTATATACTTCGCCGTCTTTAACGTACGATACGAAAGCTTTTTCGTCGTACTCACCGTACTCTGCGGTAAGATACAACGCCCTGTATTCTTTGTTATTCAGCAATTTGCCGCCGCAAAAGCCGCTCGGCCAGTCGTTTTCGTCGTACGCCCAGGCTTCAAGCCCGACCTTTTCCGCTTCTTCGATACAAAATTTAACGGCTTCGAACCACTCTGCCGAAAGATACTCCGTTTTCAGACCTCCGCGGGCGTGCATAAAAAAACCGCCGATTCCGCAATTCTTCATCCACCGTATCTGTCGTTTAAGTTCTTCTTTTTCAAGTTTATCGTTCCAACTCCAGAACGCTATACTCGCCTCAGTCATCTATAATTACCTCTCTTTCGTATTCGCGGGCAACTAAGTTGAGCATGCCGTTTTTATATTCGGCAACGACCTTATCCGACGGATAAAACCTACGATATTTTGCGCTTACTTTCAAATTTATTTGTTCGCCTTGCTTAAATTCGACAAACGTAACCGACCGTTCGCCTTTTCTGTAACCGATTGCCGCGCAATTTTGCAGCCCGCGCGGGAAAAAGATTTCGCCGCCGCTTATGACGTCCGCGATTTTTTTATATTGCGTAATCAGCTCTTTTATCATTTTCAGCGTTTCGACGTCGGCTTTGTCTATCCTGCCCGACAGATACGGAAACGACAAAAAACCGCACAAAACCGCGCGGCGGTTTTCGTCAAAATTTTCGGAAATCTCCGCGACGTTCTTTCCGAAAAAATCGTTGTCGTTCATAAACCCGAAAAACTGAGGATACGGGGCTACCCACACGCCCAACCTTTCGGGCGGAACGTTCGCGATAAGCCCCGACAATATCGACGGATAATATCTGTGTTCTTCACAATCGGAAAAACTTACGATATCGCACGCAGACGTAAATTTTAAATCGGAACGCATTCCGCCCGAAGCGCAACCCTCGATTATGATATCGGAATATTTTGCCCTGATATCGTTTAAAAAGCCGAGAAAAGCCTCTGCTTTCACTTCTCCGCCCGCCGAACAGCTGAAGCCGTCGCGATCCGCGCCGAAGCCGTAATTGCCGTTATAATCGTTTTTTATATATCGGACGCCCAGCTTATATATTCTATCAGTAACCTCCGCAAAGTACGTTTTTACTTCTTCGTTTTCAAAGTCGAAATAGTATCTGTTATCGCTGAAAATTCTCTTGCCGCCGCAACGCAAAAACCACTCGTCGGGCTTACCCGCAACCTTTGACGAAGCCGAACAACATTCCAATTCAGTCCATAGCCCGGCAATTATACCCTTTTGCAAAATATAATCGACAAGTCCTTTTAGTCCGAAATTGCCGAAGCGGTCGCTATCCGCGCGCCAATCGCCTAAATCTCCCCACCAGTCGTCGGTTTTATCTTTATACCAGCCCGCGTCGACGCAATAGACTTCGACACCGATTTCGGCGGCTTTATCTATAAGCGGAATCTCTTTTTCCCACACGGGATTACTCCAAAGACAGTTCATATAATCGTTGAAAACTATTTTGTTTTCGGGACGGGTATAGAGATATTTTCTTCTGAAAAAATTGAGAGAATTCAGCGCGTTTTCAAACTCGCCCGTTCCCACCGCAATCAGGCAGGACGGAGAAGAATATTTTTCGCCTTTTTTGAGAGTAACGAAAAAACCGTCTTTGAGGAAACTCCCCGCGCCCGTTTTTACTATAAGATCGCTATGCGGGTTCTGCTCATAACCGTTAAGCGACACAGTAATAAACCAGTTATGTAGCGGCATAAGCTGAACAAGCCAGTATTTTTTGCCGTCGGTAACGCCGATAAAAGGCATAAACTCGCCCGTGGTACGACTGCCGACCGAACGCAAAGTAAACCCGGAAGCGGGTTCGTGAAGCGCGAAACGACGAACCCTGCACTCGTTCAGTCCGCGAACGTTCAGATGCCCCTCGCCGCACCACACGTTATCGTAATACAAAAGTTTTACGTCGCCGTCCTCATAAGGAAAAAGCGTTTCCGCCGCAATACCCGCCATTACGCAATCGAATTCATCAAGCCGTATTTCGCGTTCGCTTTCGTTTATCGCCGTAACCGTCTGCCTGTACGCGCCGCATTCGTCACCAAGCAAAGCCGCTTCGATTTTTAAGCCGACATCGCAATCAAATATATCGGTAATCGCATTATCCGACGACTTTTCGCGTTTTTTGAATACGAAATCGTCTTCGGTAAAAATCTTGCCGTCGCAAGAAAAACGTACCGAAAAAGGAAAACGAGGTCTTACGTCGGCTTGAATCTCTTTTTTATCGATTGTAAATACCTTACCTCTTACGCTCGCGATAACCGTCGAACCGAATCTGATATCGTCTTGCATAACACCCTCTCAATCGGTTATTTCCATATTTAACAAAGCTCCGTTTTCGGACGAATTGTTTTCAAGCGTAACCCGTTTTATTCTGCTTATTCTCGCGTTCATATCCGCGCCGCCGATAAATTTATTATTTCTTAAAATAAATTCGTTATGTTTAGCCGAGCCGTCGCTTCCGCCCTCTACGCCGACAAACAGCGGACAACGGAAGTTTTCGAAAACGCAATTTTCAACCGTAAATTCGTCGATAAATCCGCTTTCGTAATAGTATTCGAACAGGTCGTCGACGTATATGGGAAAATCAACGCCGCTAACTCGGCAATTTTTAAACATTATTTTTCCGCCGTCGCTTATCCTTATATGCGGCGAGTTTTTAAACACGCAGTTTTCGACAGATACGGCTTTAAACGTCGCCGTTCTGTTCGCAACCCTGTCGCCTTTCTCCGCGCCCGAAATTCCGCCCGCCGCGTAGCCGTCGGCGGTTTCGGTTACGGACGTTATCCTGAAAACCCCTTTTTCGGCATGAGTTTTTCCGTCGTACAGAACGGCTTCGTCTCCGACCCCGAACAATTGCACGCCGCCCTGCTCGTAATGCCCGTAACGAAGCTGCGTAAAACCGTTCTCGGTTTTATCCGCAATCATATACGCGCCGTGAATATTGAAATTATCGTCTACCGTGTTGCCGACTTCGCAATTTACCACGGTAAGCGAGCCGAAACAATTGACAAAATGAAATCCGTCCGCCGTGATGGAAAAAAGTTCGCTTCTGCCCTCTTTTATTTTGATCTTTACGCTGTCGAGAACGATATTTTCGCACAATTGCGCAATAACGCCCATACCTGCGCCGCGGTATATATCGACGTTTTCTATCCTGACGTTTGCGGAATTTTCTATAAAAACGACGTCGTTTTCTCTGTCCTCGTCGAAACTCACGATAAGTGCGGAATTTTCGGGATAAAGCTTCACGGGGCTTTGCGTTTTATAATCGAATTTAACGCCGCCGACGACGGCGGAGGCTTCGCAACGCAACACGTCTACGCATCTGCCGTTTATATCGTATTCGTAATTGCCCGCCGCCAGATATGCGGGCGATACGTTTTGTCTGTACGGTTGCAGAAAAAATATCTTTTTATCTGAAGAGATTTTTTCGGTTCTGCCCGACTTGAAACATATTGCTCCGTCTTTTATTTCGTAGGGAAATTTTTCTTTGTCTATTTTAAGCGTAAACGAATTTTCGTCGGAATAAACGACGGTGCTTTCGCAATATCGCGGAAAAGAAAAATCGACGGCGAAATTCTTTAAAATCACGTTTTTACAGCCGCTTATTATAAAAGGAAAGCAGCGGTCGATAAAAATAAAATCAGAACCGCCGCCGTCTATTACAATATTTTCGGCGTTTAATACGGGAAATACGACCCTTTTCACGCCCGACTTATTATTGAGCGGGAAAAACTCTCTTTCAAAACAACCGTCGGAAGAAAATTCGTAATCGCCCTTTTCGAATATAATCTCCGCATTTTCTTTTACGCCGTTCAAAAACGAAACTATCCTGCGGGTTAAATCTTTTTCTCCGCGTTTTACAAACAATGTTTCAGTCATAATCTTCTATTCTCCACTCGTCGAGCCATTCGATATAAGGCGTTCCGTCGCCGTCGAATTTAACGGGCAACCAGACGTAAGTCGCAAGCGAAGTGTTATCGTCGCTGTACGAAACGAGTTTTTTATAGTCGAACTCGCCTTTGCCTGAAAAAGCCGTTTCGAATATCTTTCCGACGTCGCTTATGTCGCGCGGTAAATCGGTAAGCCACCTGTCGCCCAATGCGATATATAAGTCTTTTTTCAGCGGGTGGCGGAATACGGACGAAAACTGAGTGCGGAACGAAGTATTTTCCTCGTCGCCGCGGCAAGTCTTGCCGAGTTCTTTCCATTCGCCGTCGAAATCGATTATTTCCGCAGTTTCCGTCGCGTTGGGGAAATAACCCGTAGTTCCGCTCGTAAGCAAAAATTTTCTGCCGCCGCGGCAGAAATATGCGGGTGCCTCTCGGACGAACGGCGGGTACGGATACGGCAGATGAGACGTAGCTTCGCCGCAGATATCGGAGTAATCGTCGGTAAGGCGCGCGACGAGCATTTCCGTATGCGGCTTTTCGAAAATTATATACGCTTCGCCGTTATCCCGTACAAGGTCGAAATCGCCGGCGGGGTATTTCGTCACTTTATTTACAAGCGTATAACCGCCCGTGATTTTATCGGAAACGTAAACCGCGAAATAGCCATTATCGAAACCCGACCCGCTTTCGCCCGGAATACCCGCAATCTTAGCCCATAAGACGAATTTCGAGTATTTTTCGTTATAGATAATATGAGGTCTGTCCATTATACATTCGGGGAAAAGCGGACTTTTACGATCGTTTTTATCTACGAGTATAACGCCCTCGTCAACCCAGTTATATAAATCGACAGAAGAATAGAGCCTTACGCCGCCGTGCCATATTTTACAGTTCTCGCCTGTCGCCCTGCCCGTAACGTTTTCTTTATTTTCGCCGTAAAACCAGAATTTTCCGTCGTGATAAAGCATCGAGCCGCCGTGCGCCTGAACTAATTTTCCGTTGTTATCGTACAGATATTTACCTGCGCGTATTTTATCGTACATAATTTATCCTAATATCGTAATCGGTATGGCGGCGACGTGCGCTCTGCCGTTAGAAGTAATTTCGGCAACTATTATATTCTGCGCGGCGGGATCGCCCGTAGCCGTAAGCGTTACGGTTAAAACGTCGCTTAATATATCCTTTGAAAACTCGGTTACGTCGAGAGGCTGAACGAACACGTTTTTATTATATTCCGCCGTTATCCCGTCCGGAGTTACCACCTTACATTCGAGATTCTGCGTATTGAGATATTCGGAATAAAACCTGACGGTGAAAACAAGCGTTTCGCCCTTTTTCAAAATCGGGTCGCGGTCGAACTCGACTATTCCTTTTACAAAATTATTTTCGGGAATATCGAAAGACAGCGGTTTCCTTTGCAATAATTTATTTATAACGAACTCGTTTTTATAATTCACGTCGCCGTCGACTCCGTCATCTCTGTCGGAGAACGAAAAATCGAAATCGAGCGGGTCGTTCATTGTTTTGTTTACAGCCTGAATAACCCTGTCGGTAAGTTCTTTACAACTCTGCGGAAAATCTTCGGACCTGTGTCCGTTTATACATTTAGTTATTATACGGTCACCTATATATGCGCGCCAGTCGGCAGGTATTATCTTCGTACCGCCGACGATACCGAGAATCGAGCCGACGGTAGCGGCGGTACAATCCGTATCGTCGCCGCAATTGACAGCCGTAAGCATAGATTTTTTGAAATCTCCCCCGCCGTACAACAGCCCTATCACGACGTAGCCTATATTAGCAGGAGCCATAAACCATTTGAAGCCCCCGACTTCGCCCGCTTCAAGAACGGCGTTTCGGGTTTCTTCGGCGGTTTTACCGTCTTCATAACATTTGACGGCAAGTTTAATACACTTTGCCGTAACGCAATTTTCAGGAATATACTTCAAAGACGACATAACCAATTTTTTTATATCGCTTTCGAAAAACGCCGCGCTTTCCAACGCCGCGACGTACATAGCCGAATACGTTCCCTCGCCCATACCGTGGTCGACGCAGGCGTCTATAAACGAGTATTTTCTCGCAAGCGCGGGGAACCCCGGATACAGGCAAGCCCAGATTTCGGTTCGTATCCACGCGCCGTTGCTATGCTTATATTGCGGATTGTTAAATTCTCCGCTTAACGGCGGCAACAGATGCGACGCGAGATTGTTTTTGCATATGCCGTACTCGTTCCAGAAAGGCGTGACGTAAGTCAGCCAGTATTCCGCAAGCACGTTCTGATCGATACGCGCGCCGCGTTCTTCTACAGCCATAAGCCACACAAGCTGCAAATCGAGATCGTCGTTAGGCAATGGCTCGCCCTTAGCCGTGGCAAAACCCGTAACGTTCAGCGTTTCGCGCCTGCCCTCGTAAGGTCCGCCTATCGTTCCGCCGAGATTTTTTCCCAACCAACAGGCGTAAACTTTATCTCTGTATTTTTCTTTATCGACAGTAATTTTCTTCGGCATTCTGTTACCCATATTCAGCCTCCGTTAAACATTATATATTATTTCGGCGGTTTTATCAACCGCGCTCGCCTTTATTATCCAGGACGCAAGCACCGAAGCAAAACCGTGACACATACTCGCCTTGCCGTTTTTTTCTTCCCACAGCGTGCCCGTCTTTTCGGCTTCGCCGCCGAAAAACCCTGCAATATCGCTTAACGCTTTTTTATATTCGCCCGCGTTGACAAGATATCCTATACGCAGATATCTGCCAAAAAAATCATTTGCGGGAATAAGCCGTTCGTCGTCGGTTTCTATGCAGGACGCATAAAGCCCGGCATTGTTAATTTTATCGGCAAAACCGAAGTAAAACGCGTAATACTGACACGCTTCGGTAATTTTACCCGTTTCCGCGATATATTTTTCTCCGTCTTTTACGGCTTTATCGACGAAATATTTACCGTAAACGCCGAATTTTTTTACGGCTTCTCTTGTTTTTTCGGCAAGGGCAAAATAAGTTTCGTCGTTTGTCTGCCTGCCCATACTTTCGAGCGTTGCGGCGTAAAGCATATTACTCGGAAAATTCACTCCGCTCGTCAAATCGTTCGCGGCGGACATCTCGACGAACACCCAGCCGTCAAGATCTTCGAGCAGTCCGTCCGAATTTCTGAATTTCGACAAATAATCTACAAATTCGACGGATTTTTTTCTCAGCCCGTCGACGATATCCTTTCTGCCGCCGTTATCGGCGTAATTTTCAAGTTCGAGGATAAGCCACATTCCCCAGTTGGGTATAAACTGCCCGTTGAAATGATCGGACGGATAACACATCGGAAAAAGATTTTCGGGGATATCCGTCGTCTTTCTGTTCAAAAGACAATACAGAAGATTAGTTTCCGCTTTATTTTTACCGGTAAGCGTTCTTTCGGCTTCGCCGCTGAAATAACTGTCGCAAAGCCAACCCGCGCGCTCCCGCGAGGGGCAGTCGGTAAGCACGTCCACGGCGTTTTGTCTGAAATTCGCCGCAGCGGCTTCGAATATAGCGTTAATCGTCTTATCTGCGCATTTAAAAGATATGTTTACGTCCGGGTTTTCGTATCTGACAAGCGATACCGATTTTATTTTTACCCTGCCGCGAGCAACCGCAAAGCGGGCAAACCGCATAGTATTCGCCTCCAGCGAAATTTCGGTTCTTCTGCCTGCGGGCAGACGATAGAATATTTCCGACACGACCATAAGTCTGTAAGGGTCGATATCGAGCGCGCCGTTTTTCAGATAATCGCGTTCGGCTTTCTCTGCGGTTTCGTCAAACAACACCAGCAGTTCGGCGTCTTCTTCGACCTCGATTTCCGTCTTTAAAAACCCCGAAATATTTTTACCGAAATCAAACGTTATAAACGAGTTTTCGAGAATATCCGAAATTTCTCCCTTTTCGTAACCTATTCCGTCGGCGTAATCGGAGACGTTAAAAACGACTTTGTTTCCGTAATCTATGAACTCGCCCGTCGATCGGTTTCTGCGGTAATCTTTAAACGCTTTTTCGGCAAAAAACAGCTTTCCGCCCTCTACGGCGACCGCGGTTTGTTCTTCTAACCGCGGCAGAGATATATCCGCCGTTTCGAGCTTGCAGACCGTTTCTTCGGTAACTTCCGCGCGTTCTCGGTTAAGAAAATAATCGTAAGCTTCGGTAAAACCGCGCTGATAGCTGAATCTTCTTACTTCGGACAGTTTGGCGTAGTCGCGATAAGCCGAAAAATCGTCTGTATCGAGATAAATTTTTCCGTCCGCGACGAGTTCGCACGCAAAAAAGCCTTTCTGAAATTCTATGTAAAAATTCGGGATACCGTAATATAGTATTTCGGCTTTTATAAAGACTTTTCTGTCCGCAAATCTATCGAGAGAAAGGCTCGTTACGTTCGCCCTGCCGTAAGCCGATTTAAACGGTCCGTAAAACAGAAATTCTCCGTCTACGGTAATTCTTATCGGGCAGGACGACGCGACTTTCAATATTCCGCCCGCGGGAACCACGCAATGTGTTTCGAAATCGTATTTTATGTTTTTTTGTCCGTCGTTCCCGACTCGTATCTGTTTCATTCTTTATGCTCTAAGTAATACCAGTAAATACCGTTTTCGTCGTTTATGTCGGCGCGTTTGTTGTTAAAGTATCTGTAAACCGTAAGCGCGGTCTGTTTGGGCGCGCCGGGGAGTTTTTTCCAGTCGGGAGAAAGGAACATACCCATAACGTTTTCCCTCTCTTCCCATTTTCCGACGTAGAGATTAGTCAGCCTGAACATTATTACCGTCTCGACGTAATCGAGCTTTTTCATCGCGTCGAAATACATCGGCAACCATTCTTTGACGTCTTCGTTCGACCAGAATTTATCCTGATTGTAATAGTCGTTGGGGCAGCCGAACTCGGTAAACCAACAAGGAATTCTGTGGTCGTATTCGAGACAGATGTTATACAGTTCGTTTACCTCGTCGGTCCAGAACTTTATTCCCTTTTCGCCCTCTCCTACGCCGCTTGCTCCGTTAAGGTAATACGGGTACGGGTGAATGGCGTAAATCTGGAAATAGTTGAACGGGTCGGTATCCTTACTCTCGGTTTTACCTTCTTTAATCGCGTCGTAAAGCGCGTAAAAATACTGTTGCGCGCCGCTCATCTGCGCGGTAGTTCCGCCCATAGTGCCGGCGTTTAAAACCACGTTGTCTTTATTTACTTCCTTTACAGCCTTATTCGCGGCGTATAAACTGTCTGCCGAAAGTTTACCGATTTTATCTATAGCGTAAAAATTATTCTTGCCGTCCTGCCAGATTCCGTTTACCGCATAACCGTTGTCTTTTTCGCCGCTGTACGCCGCAAAATCGAGTTCGTTAGCTACCTCGAAATAATGGACTTCGGGGAAAAGTTCGGCTGTCTTTTTATAGAAATTGCCTATCAGTTTGAGCCATATTTTATACTCTTCGTAATTCGTATCGGGATCAGGCACGGTATTCAGCAACCCGCTGTAACCGTAAGGCGACACGAACTGATCGGACATCATGCAGATACGCGTTACGCCGTTTTCGACGAGCTTTTTGAAAAAGTCCTGATAGAGCGCGACTTTTGCATTATCGAACACGAGTTCGTTAGCCGCGTTGACGGAGGAAATTTCGCAAGCCTTAACCCAGACTCTCTGCGTATTCGCGCCGAGCGCCTTAGACATTTTCGCGATATACTCGCCCGTTGCCGACGGCTCGCCCGAACCCCTCGCGGCGTTAAGCACCTCGCCAACGCCGAGATTGAGTATTCCGCCGAAACCGCCCTCGCCTCTGTCTTGCGACTGTTCCTTATTTCCGCAACCCGCCGCCGAACAAAAACATATCGACAAGGCGAATATCGCGCATATTATTTTAACGAATATATTTCTTTTCATTGCTCAGTTCTCCTTTTTGCGAAGTTTCAAAGCCGCTATCGCCGCAAGCGAAATAAACGCTATCGAGCAGGCACCCGCGTCGGACTTACAACCTTTCTTTTCCTCGATAATCGGGTCGGTATCGATAAGCGGCTCTTCGGGTTCGGCGTCGTTGGGGTCGGTATCGTAAACCATACCGTCCGCGTCGTACCAGCCCGTATAATCGGATTGAAGTTCCCATATCTCGACTATGAGTTTATCTACGTTGAAAAATACTATCTTTAACCCTTTCTTAAACGTTACCGTTCCGTATTCTTCGCCGTCGGGGATAACGTAGGTATCGAAAGCAGCCAACTGTCTGTCCTTTTTGCCGCACAGCACGAAACCGCTGTCGCCCGCGTACTGCGAATACCATATCTGGTCTTTCATGCTTACGCCGTTTACTTCGACGAAAGAGCCGTCAAGCCTACTTGTCGCGCCGCCCGGATAACTCGTTTTATCGGGTACGAAAGGCGCGTTGCTCCAATCTGCGATAAGCATTGTCACTCCGCCGTTGACTATGCCCTCTTTAAGCATCATTCCGTCGATCGTAAACGGTTTTTCCAAAATCGACAGTTTTTCGTCGACTTCAAGCGAAGCAAGTTTATCTACTCCGTCGACGGGCAGATAATACCCGCCGTTATCGTATACGGTATAATCGGAGGCGACCTCGACGACGATCATTCCGTCTTCGCCCTCCACGGCGACCATAAAGCCTTTCTTGATTGTAAGCACGGCGGGGCGATCTGCAAACGCCGCAGAGAAATCTATGCCTATTTCGCGATAATTTTTAAGCAACGAATAATTATCCGTTCTGGTAAGCTGAGTTATCGCCGCAGTGTTGACAACTCCGTCGCCCACGACGTAACCGACGTTGGAAATATACTTATAATCGGTATCAAGTCCGCAAGCCGCATCGTCGACAAACGCTATGCCGAGCGTCTTGAAGCCTTTATCCGTCCAACCCGTTTTTGTCGCGGCGAAAAGAATATCCGTCGAAACGTAAGTTCCGTTTTCCTGCGCTTTTCTGATAAACCATTCGCGCGTGCCGATATCTTTTTCGGGTTTTTCGGTAGTTATAACTCCGTTGGCATGATAACAGTTATAATCTTTCGCCAGCGTGATTTTATAATATACGTCGTCGCCGCCCTCGCCCGCCATACGATAAACTACAGACATTCCTTTTTTGAAAACAAGGGTGTCGTAATCGAGCGTTTCGTCTTTGCCGAGAATATCGCACTTGGCGTCTTTAGTTCCGCACACCTGAATTTTATTCGCGGCGGTCAACTGAGAATACCACACTCCGTCGCCCGCGACTTCGCCGTTGACGATCAATTTGTCGGTATCGGCAAATATCGCTCCGCCCGGAAGCCACGTCGCGGCGAGCGGCTCTTTCACCGTTATTACGAAATATCCCTTTTCGAGCGAAACCGATGATATTTCAAATTCCGCGCTAACCGTCTTATCGGCGGAGATATTATCCAAACTTTGCGCGGGTAAAAAGTAGCCGTTTACCATATAAACGGTATAATCGCTTTTAAGCGCGGTAACGTAATAAACGTCTTCGCCCTCTGCGGCAGTTACAACAGAAAAGCCTTTTTTAAACGTAACTTTTTTCGTGTCGGCGGTGACTATATTGGAAAGGTTAAGCCCCGCGTAAACGTAATCTTTATATTTTTGACCGTTATCGGTACGGACAAGCTGATAAACGTTTTTCTCGGACTTAACTCCGTCGACTTCTATAAGCCCTTTATTTCCGCACCACAGATATTCCGACCTGAAATTATTTTTACCGTCGGTAACGCTTTCGGTATCTTTATCGAAACCGAGAAAAACGGCTTTCGACGCGCGCGTCGACCATGCCGACGACGTAAAAGCAAATTTTATATCGGCTTCGGTATAAGTATTAGTTGATTTTGCTTTTTCGGTATACCACTCTATAGTATTTTCCGCGCCCGCGGGGTCGGTTGCGGTAAACGAATTTCCGTCGTACCAGCAAACATAATCTCCCGTTGTTCTGAGAACGTAAACTTTCGTATTGTTTTCCGCCCAGAAACAGACTTTAAAGCCCGCCGCCACGGTAACTTTTTCGTTTTCGGCAAACGTAGCCTCAAGCACGTTATGGTTTGTTTCCTGCTTGCTCGAAGTATTGAAATAACCGCCGAAAGTCGAAATCGCGCCGCCTTTCCCGCCCGTAAACTTTTCAAAGCTTACCGAAGCGGGCGCGCCTACGCCGAGATTGCCGAGCGAAGACGTATATTTTATAACCATTGCAGAGCCGTTTTTAGTTAAGGACGATATATCCGTATCATAATATTTAACCGTATCGCCCGCCTTTTCAAGGGCTTCTTCTATAGTCTTGCCGCCGATGTAAGTATTGTTTACGTCGTATAAAGCGTAATCCTCGGTAAGTTCGTAGACTTCTTCTTTATTAGTTCCAGCTTTTATTATCAAGCCTTTTTTAAGCGTTACGCGTTTATATCTCTTAGCGAGATTTAAGTTAATGAAAGCCCAGCCGTTGCCGCCTCTGCCCGTAAAGCCGTAAACGCCGTTGCCTTTATCCGAACCCTCGGAATTTACGTCGTCGCTGACGAAAACGTAGCCTTTAGCCTCTATATCGTAATCGCCCGTTTTAAACGAGACGTTTTCGGCGCCCTTTATATACAGACCGACGAGCGGGTCGGAAGTTTTCATTCCCCAGCCAGTATTCTGATAAGGCATGGCGAACCCGATATTCAATTCGTGATATTTATCCGCCGCCTTTGCCGCCGCGACCGCGGAAGCGTTATCGGCTTTCGCCGTTAAAGGCGAGCCGAAAAAGCCGAGCGACAGCGCGACAAGCGCGAACGCGGACAATATTATTATTGCAAAAGTCTTTATTTTTCTCATAATTTCCTCCTTTTAATATTCGACGTCTTTAGGCGTCAGTTTATCTATCAGATATCTTGTTCCGTATATAACGGGCGACCACAACACCGACAACATAACGCCGAGAGTCGCGCCCTCAACGACGGAGTCGGGATTAGACGACGCGCCCTGAACGCAATCGTACAATTTCCAGCCGATAGTGTAAAAACGGTTGCCCGCGCCCGGAGTCTGCGCCAGCAGAAGCGGAGTCATAACGAAACCGAAAATTCCGAGCGGAATATTTATTATAAACGCGTAAAGCGTGGGCAGGCATAACGGCAGGGTTATACGAAAACTTTCGCCCCAGAACGAAATTCCGTCAAGCAAAGCCGATTCGGTTATTTCCTGCGGGATTCTGTTCATAGCCGCCGTCATTATGATTACATTTCCGCCAAGCCCTATAAACAAACCGTAAACGTACATAAGCGGCCACAGATACGGCGATTCGGGTCCGAAAAAGATAATCTTTTCTCCGACGATGTTTTTTACAAGCATACTTATCGGTCCGAATTCGCTGGAAAAGAGATAACGGAACGACATAGCACACACCGAAGCCGATATAAGCGACGGAAGATAGAATACTATTCTGAAAAACTTTTCGAAGCGGATATGCTTATAAAAAGCGTAAGCGCAAACGAAAGATATCGGGAAAGACACGAACGTGAGCGTCAACGGAATAAAGGAGTTTATAAGTGTTTGTCTTCTCGCCGTATCTTCGCCAAGGATATAATCTTTAAAATACTCGACGTACCTTGAAAACCCGTCCCAGACGTATTCGTTTTTAAATATGTTATAGCGTTTGAAAGTCATTGCGACCGTATCGATATTGAGATAGACGAAAAAAACGAAAAATTCGACTATCGGCAATACGGACATAAAGAACACGAACGTTCTGTCACCGAACGTCTTAGTTTTATAAAACGGCACTCTGACCGTCTGAACAACCTGTTCCGCGCCGCCGCTGCATGCTTCGGCGCGTTTTTCGGACAATTTCATCTATTTTCTCCGTTAAAATTTATTTTCTTTCAAACCGAGATCGGAAAGCATTTTACTCCAGTCTTTTTTAGTCGATTCGTAAGCGCCCTGCCAGTTTATATTGTTCACGGCGTTCTTTCCGCCCGTAACGAGAATTTCTTCGGCGGTAAGATATTTAATGTTTACGAAAACGTCGGTAGAAGATGATTTTCCGAACAGACCCAGATTATAGAACGTGGCTATCGGAGTTTTAGTGTTGTTCTGCATAGCCTTTACGGGATAAGTAGTGATAACGTAATCCGCGCTGCGGTTAAGCTCGACTATATCTTTCTGAAATTCCGTCCAGGCGTAATCGGGCGCGAGATGAACGGGGTCGTAATCGAACGGGCGAAGAGTTCCCGTCTTTTGCGAGAAATCGACAAGGTATTTTTCGTTACACATAAACGTGAGGAATTTTTTTGCAAGCTCTAAATTTGGAGCCTTAGCGGGAACGACTACAGATTCGTTTACCGTGTTATAGGTCACTTTTACGGGTTTTCCGTCCTTAATTTCGGCTTCGTCGCAATTCGGCATAGATATAAGTTTATAACGCGTGCCTTTATCGTTATATATCTTGGTTTCGTTTTCGAAGAACGACCCCGCAAGCATAGTAGCGTACTTGCCCTGCATAAAGTTTATTTCAAGTCTTTGCAGATCCATTTCGCCCATATTGGTCGGAATGTTCTTATACGCGCCGCCGCGCGAATTCGCCTTTGTCTCGTCGACGATGAGTTCTCTTACCATTGAAAGAGCTTTAATAAGCCCCTCCTGTTTTATAACATCGTAAGACTCCCAGTTATAGAAATCATAGAACGAACCGTTCGTAACGTTATTAGCGGTATTCTCTTCGTACACTCCCTGATACTGCGCCCACCAACAGTAAATAGCGTTCTGAAGCCAATGTATATCGTTTGAATTAAGCCCCAGCGCGGCATAACCCTCGTTATAGTCGAGATCGAGTTCGGCGTAATACTGTTTCAGGTTGGAAAACGACGCTTCGATTTCTTCTATCTTCCATTTGTCGCCTTTCTTCCAGACGCCGCTTTTATCCGTCGTATGCGCGGTGTTCTCCATAATATCGAGATTTACCGCCATACCGATGGTAATGCTTCCCCACGGCATAGCCCAATAATTGCTTTCGCCCGACTGAACGTCTTTTGCGAGCATATATTTACTCGAAGCGTAATCGGTCATATAATCTCTGATTTTTATTTTGGTTCCGTCGAGTTTTTCGACTTCGGACGCATACACTTCGTCCAAATTCGCAAGTTTGCCCTGACGAACGTAACTCGACCAGTCAAGACCCGCCTGACAAAAATAAATATCCTGCAACTTTTTGCCGGTTTTAAGGTGATTAGCCAGATCGTTCGCCACTCTCGGTTGACCCGACGCTTCGACTTTACAGTTATACGCTTTTTCGAAATCGGCAATAACGGCGTCGAGCCATTCGCTTCCGTAACCGCCCGCATAATACTCTATTTTAAGCGTCGTTTTCTTTCCGCCGTCGCCGGAAGAAGTCGAATCGGTATCGCTTTTACACGCGACGAAAGTCGTCGCAGTTACCGCCGCCATCGCGGCGCAGACAAGCTTTAAAAATTTTCTCATTGATATTTCCTCTCTTTTTATTTTTTATTACGGCGAAATCAGCCCTTGACCCCGCCGCCGAAAGTCATTTGCATTATCGTATCCTGAAATACGACGAACAATATAAACACGGGTATTATCGAGCAGACCATCGCCGCGAACATCTTCGGGTAATCTTTCTGAAATTCGCCCATCCCCGTCTCTATGGTAAGCGTTAAATTATATATTCCCGTAGCCAGCGTCTGATAACTCGGCAAATACATCGTAAACACTTCGAATGCGTTCCATGCGCCTATAAACTGCATTATCCATATAGCGGAGATCAGCCCCATAGCCTGCGGCATGTATATCGTAATGAAAATTCTGAACCTGCCAGCTCCGTCGAGCATAGCCGCTTCGCGATAGCTGTCGGATATATTCGAAAACATACCCGAAAACAATAAAAAGTAAGTTCCGCCGCCGCCTAAATTGTTGATTATTATAAACGGTATAAGTCTGTCGTACACCTTGAGGTCGATATACAGTTTATATTTCGTCGAACTCGTACCCGCAAGAAATACGAACATAGGTATTACCATACACATATACACGAACTTTTTCAGCGGATAATTATATTTTGCGTAAGCATAAGCTATCATCGCGTGCATCAAAAGGCTCAGTGTCGGGGTCAACGCCGCGTATACGAGCGTCGTTATAAACATCGACCCAAGATTAAAGTCTTCATGCCAGAATATCAGCGTAAAATTGCTAAGGTGTTTAAACGGCTCTTTCGGCAACGAGATAGGATCGAGCAGAAATTCCATTCTGCCCTTTACGGCGTTGACTATCAGCCACAGATTGGAATATATCAGCGGCACAGAGTAAATGAAGAACAACACCGTTACCACCGCGAGCGAAATTTTCGCGCCCGGCGCCCTGCTGAGAACCGAGCTTTCTCTCCGTTTTTTAACTCTTCCCTTTTTCATCTTAGTATTTTCTCCTTATAAAGCGTTTTGTTTTCCCCGACAAGGGGAAAACAGGGCGCGCCCTGCCCGAAATTTCTTTTACACTTAAATTATAAACCATAAACGCCCGCTATTATATATCGATATTGACTTGATTTATATAATTATTGATTGAACTTAAACTATCCAAGTAGGACAAAAAATATACACTATTTCGGCAAACCTCAGACAAATCCGCGTTTTTTGCGTTTTAAACTGCTACAATCAACCCAAAATCGGTCAATATCGATATACTTTTTACTTCGCTTAGATATCCCGCACTTATCGCCCGACAGAAAAAATATTTATATAATAATTGACTTTTCCGAAAATCAATAATATAATTGAATTGAAAATGCCTGACAGAGGAAAGGAAAATATGAACGAAAGTAAACACACCGAACCCGTGGTATATAACGAAGATCGCCTGCGCGATATGATTTCGGCGCGAAAAAACGCGTTTTTCACGCAAGCCGTATGGGTAACGAAACCCGAATTTCATACTCACCCGTTCTGGGAGATATGTTTTGTAATTAAAGGTCATTCTCTGCACCACTTCCCCGACGGGGTCGTGGAAATGTCGGTCGGCTCGCTGTATATCATCCGCCCCGGAGACGTGCATTATATCGAGCCGATAGATTCGGGCGGCTACAGTCTCGGCGTGGCAAATTCGAAATATCTGCACCGCGATATCTACGTTGCCGACGAAAAAATCCGCGCCGTATGCGACGCGATCTCGCCCGACCTGTACGCAACCATACGTTCGGAAAAAAATCCGCCGTCGGTAAAACTCGACTCTTCGCAAGTACAGTATCTCGAAAAAACAATAAATTATTTCGTAAACAACAGCGACGACTACGAGACGATGAATACGATTATCGCCACGCACATTCTCTGTTACGTTCTGGAGGGGTTGCCGAAAAACGACGAGAGCCGTCCGCAATGGATAAACACGCTTATCTCCAACCTTTTCATAGAGAGTTTTATGACTATGAAAATGTCGGAAATAATAAAATCGACAAACTACTCGCAATGTTACGTTTGCAGACAATTCAAAAAATATACGGGTACGACTTTAATCACCTATATACAGAGAATGAAATGCAAATACTCGCTGTCGTTGCTGTCAAACTCCGAATTATCCGAATCGGACATCGCGTATCGTCTCGATTTCAGCGACCAGAGCGCGTATATAAGAATTTTCAAAGGACTTTACGGCGTTACGCCGGGTAAATACAGAAAACAATTAAGAGGTAAACAACAATGATAATTTCAACTTCTCTCAACAAGTATCTTTCGAGATTTTCCGTCGGAAACGCATTCTCGGAAATGAAAAAAATAGGTTACGGCGCGTGCGACTACGGCTTTACGGGTAAACACAGTCCGCTTGAAAACGCAGATTTGAACGAGACGATATTCAAACCGCTCGGAAGCATAAAAAAAGCCGCCGACGACAACGGAATAAAGGTTTTTCAGACCCACGCGCAATTTTTCGCTTCCGTCGACAACTACGACGAAAATTATATCGCGGCTTACGTCGATTACACCGCAAAACAAGCCGAAGCCGCCGAATTTCTGGGCGCGGAATATATGGTAGTTCACCCCGTTCAGCCCTACGGCTGGAGCGAAGACAAAGAACCCGAAAGGACAAAAGAATTAAACGTCTTCGCCCTGAAAGAAATACTTAAAAAAACAAGCGGGTTTAACGTTAAACTCGCGCTTGAAAATATGCCTTGCCATGCAAAAAACGTGCCTTGCTCAACCATAAAAGGGCTTTTGTCTTATATTGCCGAAGCTAAAGACGAACGGCTTAAAATATGTTTCGACACGGGGCATGCAAACGTAGCGCAGGCGCATACCGAAGAAGCCGACTCGCCCGCGAAATACGCCGAAGCTTTCGGCACCGAAATAGGCTGTCTGCACATTCACGACAACTCGTCCGCAAAAGACGAGCATATGCTTCCGCTGACGCCCGTTTACGGCGGAATAAACTGGAAAGAACTTATGCCCGCGCTTAAAAAAATCGGCTATAAAGGAACTTTCAATGCGGAAAACGACTTCTCGGTACGTTTTCCCGCAGAGCTGTTCCTTACAGCCGAAAAATTTCAATACGATTTATTCCGCAATCTGACGGACTGAAATTAAAAGCGGCTGCCGTAATCGGCAGCCGCATATTTTTTATACAACCAGAGTATGGGTCGGTTCGACGCCGAACTCTTCGTCTATATCGAATTCGTCGAACGCGTCGTAAGCTGCCAGCTTACATATCGACACTTCGTAAGCGGTAAGCGTTTTGCTCTCCGTTTCGGAAAGTTTTTTGGTATATTCTCTGCTCTGTATGCGCCCGACAAGCGCGATACGCTCGCCAACGCCTAAATTTCTTACGAAACGCGCGTTTCTGCCCCACGCGATACACGGTATATAGTCGCTTTTATTATAAGCCCTATTTACGGCAACCAGCACGTCCGCTATCTCGCGCGAAAACGGCGTAGTTCTGTATACCGGAGGTTTACATATGTAGCCCGAAAGAACGATATTGTTCGGATTTTTCGCGTCGGGCGCGTCAACCAGTTCGCGGATAAATACGGTAAGCATAAGTTTGCTTTTTCCGTCGGCTATTTTATTATAGCTTCTGAACTGACCTATCGCGCTTATCTGAGAACCGACCACAAGCGAGTGTTTCTCTATCAGTCTTTCGGAAATAGTTACGGGCAGAATATCCGCCTGCCCCGAAAGTCTGCGGACAAGCACTTCGAACTCGTAAAATCCCTCGCCGTATACCTCGTGAGAATATCTCGCCTCGGTTACGATTTCGCCTTTAATAAAGACTTTGTTGTTTTGCTTTTCTTCGTTTATCATAATTTATCTCCTTCGTAACTTTCATAAGTTACTAAAATTTTTATCCTTTTATTATTACGGTTTTAAACCCTGTATTGCGTTCCGTCGGCGCGGATTTCGTAATTATCCTTATATATAAGCTCGCCTATCGTGACGAATTCGTACCCCTGAGCCAGTAAAGGCTCGAAGATAAGCGGCAGAGCTTCGGCGGTGTGCAGCCCGTTATTGTGCATAAGTATTATCGAACCCGATTTCACTTTGCCAAGCACTCTCGCCGCTATTTGCCGAGCTGACAAATCTTTCCAGTCCAGACTGTCGACGTCCCACTGAACGGCGTACAAGCCGAGTTCTTTGCAGGCTTTTATAAGTCGGTCGTTATAATCTCCGAACGGCGGACGGAACAATGTAACTTCATTCCCGCACGCGCTCTCTATCGCGGCTTTAGACGACGACAATTCGGCTTTTATACCCTCCGCGCTCAGCTTGCTCATATGCGGGTGCGTCTTGGAATGCGTGCCTATCTCCAACCCCGCGTCTGCAATCTTCTTTACATAATCGGGATATTTTTCGACCCAGAACTGAACCGCGAAAAACGTAGCTTTTACCTTATACTTCGCTAAATTTTCGAGTATTTCGTCGGTATGTTCCACGCCCCAGGCGCAATCGAACGATATCGCTATTTTATTGTCGCTTCTGTCTACCGAATAGATAGGCAACAGTCGTTTTACCGTATTCGCGGTATAGATCGTATAAGCCTTGGTAGCTTTTATTCCGAAAGTCATACCGCATATCGCGGCAATCCCCGCGACAACTGCCGCCGCAGCTCTGATAAGTTTTTTTCTCAACTCAACTTACACTCCGATTTTACCATATTTTTCCAGTCCGAAAATGACGTATTTACTCTTATAGCGTCGAATTTTCGGGATTGGTTTTACAGTTATACTTTATGCCGACCGAAAGCCGATAATGCCCCGCCGAAAAAAATTTTATTTTGTCGTAAAAAAGTGCTTTAAAATAATTGACATATTGCGCAAAGATATATATAATATCGTCTGTAGTTTAGGAATTGTAAACTTTTTGTTTATATTACCTTAACCCTTTAAACTTTTTGTTTAAATTGCCTTAACTCTTTAAACTTTTTGTTTAATATCTTCATTTTGGAGAGAATATGGAACTCGGTAACAAGATAAAAGAGCTGCGATTGCACTGTAATTTAACGCAGGAAGAGCTTGCCGACAGGTGCGAACTCACAAAAGGTTACATAAGCCAACTCGAAAACGACCTTACAAGCCCGTCGATAGCGACGCTCGTAGACATACTCTCGGCGCTCGGCACGAATTTAAAAGAGTTTTTCGACGAAGAAGTAGAAGAGAAAATCGTATTTAAAGAAGAGGATTTTATCGAAAAGGACAGCGGCGCGGTAAAGATAAACTGGCTTGTGAACAACGCGCAGAAAAACGCCATGGAACCGATAATCGTCGAGCTGATGCCCGGCAAATACACCGAGGCGGATATCCCGCACGAGGGCGAAGAATTCGGTTACGTTTTATCGGGAAGCCTGATAATACATCTCGGCAACAAAAAATACCGCTGTAATAAAGGCGAAAGCTTTTATTTTTCGGCGGCAAAAACACATTATATGGAAAATCCGACGGACAGAGTGACGAAATTCATTTGGGTAGCCTCGCCGCCGACGTTTTAAATTTTCACAGGAGAAACGACTATGGAAAAAGAAGAGAAAATTATCGAACTTATCGGCGTCGAAAAGACGTTCGACGGGCAGACTGCGGTTGAAAATCTCAACCTGTACGTCAGAAAAGGCGAATTTATCACCCTTTTAGGTCCATCGGGTTGCGGCAAATCGACCACGCTCAGAATGATAGCGGGTTTCGAAATGCCGTCAAAAGGTAAAATTCTTTTGAACGGAAAGGATATAACTTCGCTTCCGCCCTACGAAAGACCCATCAACACGGTGTTTCAGCGTTACGCGCTTTTCCCGCATCTCAACGTTTACGACAACATCGCTTTCGGGCTTAAACTCAAACGCTACCGCAACACTTACGTCGACAAAAACGGAAAGACCGTAGTAAGAGAAGAAAAGCTTTCGAAATCGGTTATCGACGCGAAAGTTTCAAAGGTATTAAAGCTCGTGGATCTCGAAGAATTCGAAAAACGCGACGTAACCACCCTTTCCGGCGGACAACAACAGCGTATAGCGATAGCGAGAGCCATCGTAAACGAGCCTGAAATACTTCTTCTCGACGAACCGCTCGGCGCGCTCGACCTTAAGATGAGAAAGGATATGCAACTCGAACTTAAAGCCATGCACGACAAGCTCGGCATAACCTTTATTTACGTCACGCACGATCAGGAAGAAGCCCTTACCATGAGCGATACCATAGTAGTAATGAAAGACGGCAACATTCAGCAGATAGGCACGCCGAAAGACATATACAACGAACCGAAAAACGCGTTCGTGGCGGACTTTATAGGCGAAAGCAACATCTTCTCCGGCACTATGGTAGGAGAAAAGAAAGTTCGTTTCATAAACAAGGTTTTCGATTGCGTAGACGATTTCCCGAAGAACGAAAAAGTAGACGTAGTCGTTCGCCCCGAAGACGTTTTCCTCGTAGACGAGGGCAAGGGTCAGGCGGACGGAGTTATAACTTCATCTATCTTCAAGGGCGTTCATTACGAAATGGTGTTCATGATAGGCAAAACAGAAATAGTCGTTCAGGATACCGTCGAAAGAAAGGTGGGAGAGCGTTGCTCGGTAATTATCCGCCCCGACGATATACACATAATGGCTAAGGAATTCGACTACAACCGCTATACGGGATATATCACGAAGAAAAACACCGTATGCTTTGCCGACGGAGAATTCGATTGCGACGTAACTCAGCTTTACGAGGGAAGCTCGCTCGACGAAGAGGGCTATCTTATTACCAAAGAGGGCGAAAAAATCGACCTTACCGACGTAGACGTAAACGTCGAAGTGGGGCTTAAAGACATAGAGATTATCGACAACGACGAGGACGGCAACGCCTGCGGAACGATTATTCAGATAGTCTACAAGGGCGACCACTATCAGGTAATTATAAGAACCGACGAAGAAGAGGAGGATTTTGTAGTCGACACCGAATACACCTGGAACGAAAACGACCGCGTTTCGGTTAAAATCCCCCCGGAAAAAATCAAACTGACTTTAAAGGCGGCGACGAAATAAAATGAAAGCACTTACCTTTTCGAGAAAACAACTCGGAATACCCTACGCGCTTTTTATGCTTATGTTCGTAGTATTTCCGTTGTTGCTTATAATATTGTACGCGTTCACGGTTGAAACGGGCGAACCGGTTACAAACGATATAACACGGTTTTCCTTTTCGCTTTCGAACTTCACTTCGTTTTTCGCGTCGTCTGCGAACATTCGCGCGATATATATAAGTTTCGCGCTCGCGATAATAACCACCGCGGTATGCCTTGTTCTCGCCTACCCCGTGGCATACATTCTCGCGCGTTCTAAAATGAAAACGAGAAACGTGCTTCTGATGATTTTCATACTTCCGATGTGGATAAATTTCGTTCTCCGCACGGCGGCTATGAAAGAACTGCTCTTCGCGATGGGTTTTTACAACTCCAACAAGATGAGTATGTTCAACACGGTGATAGGTATGGTATACGATTATCTTCCGTTTACCATTCTGCCGCTTTACACCGTACTTATAAAACTCGACAAAAACGTACTCGAAGCTTCGCAGGATCTCGGCGCGACGGGAATGCAGACTTTCTTTAAAGTAGTCGTTCCCCTTTCTTCGCCCGGAATCGTCAGCGCGGTAACGATGGTTTTCCTGCCGACCACCACAAGTTACGTCATTTCCGACACGCTCGGCAACGGCAACGTAACCATTATAGGCAAACTTATCGAAGACCAATTCTCGACCATGTTCGACTGGCATGCGGGTTCGGCTATCGCGATGATTCTGCTCGTACTCATATTCATAACTATGCTTATAACAAATAAATTCTCCGACGGGGAAGAAGTCAACACGAGAGGAGGCGGATTATGGTAAAAAAGACCCTTAAAGGCTTATATCTGTTTATAATCATCGCCTTTTTATACGCGCCGATTATACTTCTCACCATATATTCTTTCAATCTTTCGCCGTCTATAGGCGTATGGTCGAAAGAATGGGGGTTCGACCTTTACGTTCAGCTCTTTACCGACGAAAGTTTAAAACAGACGGTAATCAACACGATAGTTCTCGCCCTGCTCGCCGCGGCTTGCTCGACGATACTCGGCACTATCGGCGCAATCGGAGCGTTCTACTCCAAAAAGAAAGTCAGAAAAACGCTCGACACGGCAACTCAGATACCCGTTATAAACGCTGAAATAGTCACCGCCGTATCAATCGCGCTGGTATGCACCATGTTCGCGTTCGGCAGAACTTACGCGTCGCTGCTTATCGGGCATATCGTGTTATGTTTTCCGTTCGTTTATCTGTCGGTTATACCAAAGCTCAAACAGTTAGACGGCAATTTATACGAAGCCGCGCTCGATCTCGGCGCAAGCCCCGCAAAAGCGTTGTTTTCGGTTATACTGCCCGAAATATTACCCGGAATAATAAGCGGTTTTACGCTTGCGATAACCCTTTCGCTCGACGATTATATCGTAAGTACGTTCACCCGCCCGCCGACGTTCGACACAATCTCCACTTACGTTTTCGACGCTTATGCGAAAGGCGGAAAAGGTTCGTCCGTTCCCGCGCTGCGCGCGCTGTCCGCCATTATCTTCCTGCTTATGGTTATTTTCGTAATAGCTAAAAACGTAGCGGCAATAAGGAGGGCTAAAAAAGATGAAAAGAATATTTAACCTCTTTCTCGCGTTCGTTATGGCGTTCGGTTGCGTTCTTCCGCTCGCTTCGTGCGGCAACGAAGAAATAGAGTATCTCAACGTTTACAACGCCGAAGAATACATCTCAGAAGAAGACGAAGACTGGGGAACTATAGACGTTCTCGCAGCGTTCGAAGAATACGCTTCGGAAAAACGCGGACACACAGTAAAAGTAAGATATTCGACTTTCGGAACGCTCGAAAATATGTATAACGAGCTTCAGCTTACAAAGCACAAGAAAAACGGCGGATACACTTACAACTACGATCTCGTTTGCCCGTCCGACTATATGATTCAGCGTATGATTGCCGAAGATATGCTTGAAAAATTCGACGTCGACGACGACGGCAATTACGTTTCGGTAACCAACTACAACGAATACGCTTCGGGCTTTATAACCGACCTTTTCAAGACTAAGGGCTGGAACGAATACGCCGTAGGTTATATGTGGGGAACGATGGGTTTCATCTACAACCCCGACATTATAGACGAAAACGAAGCCGCGCACTGGGAACTTCCCTGGAACGTTTACTATAAAAACCTCGGCACGATAAAAGACAGCATACGCGACACTTACGCTCTTGCCGTAGGTTACGTCTATCGCGATTGTTTAACAAAGCTGAACGAACTTTATACGAGTGGAAATCTCGGCACGGAAGAATACCGCGACATACTCGTTAAAATCTTCAACAACGTAGACAGCGACCTCGTAAGCGACGTCGAAAACCTTGAAACGGTTAAATCTACAGAAAACAAAGACGGCGTCGATAAGGCGATAAGCATTATAAAAGAGGCAGTAGCCGCTCTTAACGGCGAGACTACGGTAGCCGTAGCGGGACGCGAACTTAAAACGCTTAAAAACAACGTTTACGGTTTCGAAGTCGACAGCGGCAAAAAGGATATGGCTGCGGGAAAGATAGCGATTAACTTCGCCTGGTCGGGAGACGCGGCTTACACGCTCGACCTTGCCGACGAAGACGAAAACGGCGCCGAATTATATTATACCGTTCCCGAAGAGGGCAGCAACATATGGTTTGACGCGTGGGTTATGCCCAAGGGCGCAAACAAGGAACTTGCTCAGATGTTCGTAGATTTCCTTTCCGACCCCGAAATAGCCATTTCGAATATGGATTATATCGGTTACGTCAGCCCGATAGCGGGCGAGCAGGTTTTCGAACATATCTGCGACGCGGAAGACGGTTACGACCTTGTTTTCGAACCCGACGACGACCACCCCGTTATGCTCGATTATTCGTACTTCTTCACAAACGTAGAAAACGCCGTGGTATATTCCTCGGAAGACAACATCGGCAGACAGCTCACCACTCAATATCCCACAAAGGATATAGTGGATCGTTGTGCGATAATGACGGCTTTCTCCCGGCACGAATTAAAGCTCGTAAACGAAATGTGGAGCGACGTTAAAGTGGGCAACGTACCCATATGGCTTATGATAGGAATCCCCGTATTGCTGGGCGTAATAATTATCGCCGCGATTGTATTATCTATAATGAAAAAACGCGGAATAATCATCAGATTACCCCGTCGCGATTACGGCAAACTCGTATCTAGCGAGCGCATAAAATAATTTAAAATTCGTTTAATACGAACGCGGAGCGGCGAAATTTCATTTCGCCGCTCCGCGTTTCTTTATCTTTACGCTTCCGCACATTACTTCGGAATACGAAAAGCTTGTCTTTCCTTTAAAATCGCCCGCAGGACTTACCGTAAACAACGCCGGATATACTCTCGTCAGAGTTCCGTCGTAAGTCACATACTTATTACGCCCCAACGAAACTCTCACGCGAACGTCTTCGTTAAGGCAACTCTTTATAGCTTCTTTTACTTTACTTATATCTCCGCTACTTTTTATCATAGCGGAATTATCGACATTTTCAAGCGAATTTATACCGAAAACGCAGAAGATTATTCTTCGTCGTCATCGTCTTTTTCGTCTTCGTCCTCTTCCTCGTCTTCTTCGCTGTATTCGCCTATATCGGTGGGATATTCGAAATCGTCAACATCGTCGTGAACGGTATCGTCATAGAAATCGTCGTCCTGTTCCTCTTCGTCGTCAAACAACTCCTTGGCTTCCTCTTCTTCGAGCTGCGACAGCGACAGCATAGCTTCTTCGTCGTCGCCCTGATTACTGAGAGCTTCTTTCTCGTCCTCGTCGAGGTAGTTTCTCCACTCCTCGTCGTTATCCGGATCGTCTGCGTCTTTCTCGGCGCGCGCTTTTTCACTGGCGGCTTCCCTGCACTCTTCGCACATTTCTTCGCCCTCGTCGATAAAGTTACGCTTACAAATCGGGCAAAGGACCTGCTCCTGATCGTCGTCGCCGTCAAGCGCGACGAATTTTATCTGCGGACCTAATTTAAGTTCGGCTTTGCACACGTCGCAATAAGGCTCGCCCTCTAACATATAATTAAGGTCACATCTCGGACATTTAACGTATTTCATATTATATCTCCCTCCGCTTATGCCTATGTTTTTCATTTGCAACGACATTACATATATATCTGTTTCATTATATATTATTCCGCAAATAAAACGTTACGCATAAAAAGATTATCTTTTTTAATTTTTTGTATGTCTGACAAAAATATACGCAGTCAGTTGTTTTGAAACTTACTGCGTATATCATAACATAAGTAAAAATGCTTGCTTGCAATTGCATTTTTACGATTGCTTTCAATAACGCAGGCGTAACTCGGTTACGCAAGGCGCGCTCGCGCCAAGTTTATGGAATAAACTTACTGCGTATATTATAACATAAATAAAAATGTTTGCTTGCAAGGACATTTTTATGATTGCTTTCAATAACGCAGGCGTAACTCGGTTACGCAAGGCGCGTTCGCGCCAAGTTTATGGAATAAACTTACTGCGTATATTATAACATAATATTTTTTTTTGTAAACTATTTTTAACCTATCACGAACAATTTTATAATTTTTTTTCGCAAGCCCGTATCACGCGCCCTCAAGCAACATTTTATCTGCTATTAAAGCTATAAATTCGCCGTTGGTCGGTTTTTCGCCCGCAAGATAAGTCTGAACGCCGAAAAGCTCGTTGATATTGTTAATTCTTCCCCTTGCCCACGCAACCTCAATAGCATGCCTTATAGCCCGTTCCACCTTACTCGGAGTCGTAGCGTATCTTTCACCTATCATAGGATAGAGTTTTTTGGTTATATTGTTTATAACGTCGGGGTTTTCAACCGCAAGTTTTATGCCCTCTCTCAGATACGAATAACCCTTGATATGCGGCGGAATACCTACCGAAATAAAAATACGGCTTATTTTTTCGTCGAGCGACGGACCGCGTTTAGCCGCGCTCTCTATTACCTCGTCGGGCTTGTCGGTGAGAAACAGGTCTATAACGCGTTTAACAAGTGCTTCTTCGCTGCATGGTTTAGTTATGTAGTAACTTGCACCTTTCTGTATGCTTGTTTCCACCACTTCGTCGCTTTTAAGCGAACTGTATACGATTATTTTCGTTTTCGAACCCGCGCGTTTCAATCTGTCGAGAACGCCGAGCCCGTCGAGCGATTGCAGAATAAGGTCTATAACGCAGTACTCCGCGCCGGTGGAAGTAACAATGCCCGCGCCCTCGTCTCCGTCGGCAGATATCCCGACAACCGAAAACTCCCCGCTTTTTTCAAACTCGCTTGCAAGCGCTCTTGCTCTTGCAAGGTTATCCTGAAGTATAACGATCGAATGTTTCATAGGTCGTAACTCCTTTTCTTGATACTTCAATTATAGCACTATTTAAAGCTAAGGTAAAACGCAAAACATAGGAGATTATGGCAGATTTTGACGAGTTTGGTAGAATAATCGCGTAATTTGTCGAATGGTCGCAAATAAAAAAACCGCTTATGGTTTTTAAGCGGAATTTTGTTATTTTTTATCTTATTATCCCGATAAACGGCAGGTCGA
The DNA here is from genome assembly GCA_934254815.1 of uncultured Clostridia bacterium. Lineage (GTDB taxonomy): Bacteria > Bacillota > Clostridia > Christensenellales > Borkfalkiaceae > UBA10281. The sequence goes on from CAKQME010000007.1 coordinate 60,836, forward strand.
CGGCTGTTTTTCAACTCAGGCGCAACGTTATCTGCCCCTATTTTATTAAAGCAAATAAAGACAAACGAACGTTATTTACCGTGGCTACACTTGTTTACGGCAAACATATCTTTTACGGCGCAGATTTTATCCGCCAGACATACTATCCATGTTTCTTTATACTTCGGAATACGCAAGTTAAGCGGAAACATATGCTTTCTTATTATATCGCGTTCGATATCGTTCAGTTCAAAGTCTCTCGAAGCGTTTTCAAGCGCGGTTTTAGCATGTTTAAAGCCGTGCCACTTATGCGATTTTTCCGAGATATGCCAATCGTACAGATAATAGTCGTGCAGGAGCGCGCCGCGTACCAACGCCCGCATATCCGCGGTTTTACACCACTTTTTGGCGAGTTTCACGCTTTCGTAAGCAACGTTCACCGAATGGCAAAAGCAGGACTTTCTGCCGTGATGACGAAACTCCTGCTCTTTTTGCATTTTTTCGGACGTCAAAATATCACGCCCGTATTTATCGACCAAGTCCATTATACCTTGAATTTATCCTGCTCGTCCAAAAGGTTTGCGGGCATTCCGTTAGTGCTTGTCATTTCGGCAAGTTCTTCCGAGGTGAAGTATTTTTCGGGCGAACTCGGCACGTTGCCTTTAACGTAAACCTTGGCTTTATCTATAGTCGCCGTAAGTTGCTTTCCGTCTTCGTCTCTGAAAGCGATTTCGTTGAGCGTTATTCCGCCGTCGAGATCGAAACGAACGTAAGACGAAGAAACGTTCCAGTCGTCTACGACCTTAATCCAGCCGTTATTGTTTTTGTTGGCTTCTTTAAGCATCGCTCTGGTTATAGTAGCCGTCTTTTTATTAGATGACGACGACGTAAACGCCGAAGAACTCGTCGTGAAAGTAATCGTAACTTCTTCGGTATCGAGTTTACCTACGTTGAGCCATACTTCGTCGATATCCTTTGAATTTCTCGTAACGTTGAAACTTACGCCCTGAGTAAAATCATAGGCGACGACTTTCCAACTCTTTGTCGGTTTATCTGCTTTACCGGCGCAACTTAACATCGCGACGCTTGCAGTCAAAGCGAGCGTTATCGCCGCTATACGTTTTAAAATCTTCATTATACTACCTCCCGAATTACGTCTGAACGATAAAACGCTCAATTTTCTTTGTTTTTTAATTTTTCGAGTTCCGCCATAAAGTTCGAAATGTCTTTGAACTGACGATAAACCGAGGCGAAGCGGACGTAAGCGACTTCGTCTATACCTTTAAGCCCTTGCATTACCATTTCACCGAGTTCTTTCGACGAAACCTCCTGTTCGAGCGAATTGTATATTTTCTTTTGAATATCTTCTACGAGCGCGTCTATTTTCCACATCGGAACAGGGCGTTTCTCGCACGACTTGATTATTCCGTTTTTAAGTTTATTAGCGTCAAACGCCTGTCTGTTGCCGTTATTCTTTATAACGAGAATAGGCGTCGTCTCAACCGTTTCGTAAGTCGTATAGCGTCTGCCGCATTTCGTACATTCCCGTCTGCGTCTGATTGCCGTTCCGTCGTCCGATTGACGTGAATCGATAACCTTACTGTCGAGATTGCCGCAATACATACATTTCATATATAATAGCTCCTCTACTATATTTTACCACATATTTTGACTTTTGAAAAGTGTTTACAGCGTTCAAAACCGAATAAAATATAAAAAAAGCATATACTATAAGCAAATAATCGCTTACTACCCGATTTTTATAAGGCACTGAGCGACAAGGAAGAGCCTATGTTGGTTTTAATGCAAATTCTCGCGGCGGTATATTATCTTGCCGTAAACGTATATACTTTTCTTTTAATGCTATCGCAAAAACGAGCCGAAGAAGAGGGCGATTGCAAAGGGCGCGTTCGTGACGGAAGCGTCTTTATCGCCGCGATTTTAGGCGGCGCGGCGGGCGTTTACATTGCCATGTTCGTTTTAAAATACCGTCTGAGAAGTTTGTTTTTTATGGTTACGATGCCCGTTCTGACCGTACTTAATATTTATATCCTTATAACCTGCTTCTCAAACAATTTCTGGATAAGTCTGAACATTTAAATTCGGAACTTTTACCGACACAGAACGACATAAAAGATTAAGCAAATATGTCATATTGGGCGTAAGCGAAATATCTCACTGTATTAAGTAGTCTGCACTTTTTCGGTGGGATTCTTCACTGCGTAATGCGGCGCTTAAACGCCGGAGCGTTTAAACAATAGTTTTGCCTTTATTGTTTCGCAATAAAGGCTGCGCCTTATGAATATCTTCGCTCGTAAACCCTTGCAAGCAAGTTTACTCTCTCGACATTGACAGAATGACATAAAATATTAAGCAAATATTGTCATATTGAGCGTAAGCGAAATATCCCACTGTACAAGTAGTCCGCACTTATTCGGTGGGATTCTTCGTTTCACTCAGAATGACAAAAATATTATTAGGTCGGATAATACTTGGATGCAACGTCACGTTGCTAATGCTTCGGCTATTTCTCTCGCCCGATCATAAGACAGCCGATAAAACTCTTCAAGCCCTATATCGAAATATATCCGACTGTATTTACTCTCAAGCGTTACAGGCTTATCGAATCCGCACGCTTTTAGCTTCGTCTCGTATAAACCCCACGGAACGCTTCCGTCAAACGGCAGACGATGCATATCGCTTTTGCCGTCGTTATCGTGCAGATGTACGGCAAGAATTTTATTTCCGTAACGAGTCCAATCGAAATCGTCGTTAAAATATATATGACAATGCCCCGCGTCAAGGCATACGCCGACATTATCGAACGACGTGTTATCGAAAACGCAATCGAAATATTTTCTTATTCTCAGATTTTCAACCGCAATCTTTACGTTCATATCTTTAGCCGCAGAAAAAAGCCTTATAAGACGATTAACGCCCTTTTCGCTTATTTCCGGCGGGGTCGCGCTGCTCATCGTGTGCATAACCGACAACTCTATGCCGAGCAATTTAAGATTTTCAAGATCTTCTATATATTCGTCGATAAGTCGGTCGCCGTCTTTGCCGTCAAGCCACAAATCGTTGATATGTTCGTATCCGAGATGAGCGAACTCTATATCGAGTCCGTTATCACGACAAAGCCTGACCTGCTCTTTTTTAGAACAGGTCAGGTTTTTATTATACCATTGAACGAACACTCCGCCAAAACCCGCTTTCTTTATAGCTTTGACGGTCTGTTCAATCGTTACGCCTTCGTTATCGTTTTGCGCGCATTGAATAAGTCTTCTCATTAGTTATAAACCCTGTTACTTATTATAGGGCTTATCGCCGTAAAGCGATTGTATCGCGTCGTCGTATTTCTTGATTTTATCGTACTGCTTCAATTCCATATCGCTGTCGAAATCGAGAAGTCTTTGTTTTTGCGCTCTCGTCAGTTTCGACGGAACTTCAACGTTTACGGTGACGTAAAGATTACCTATTCCGAACTTGGAATTGATACCTTTACCCCTTACGGTGAACACTTTGCCCGACTGAGTTCCCTCGGGAATATCGAGATCTACCGTTTTATCGATAGTGGGAACTTTGACCGTTCCGCCGAGCGCGGCAGTCTTGAAATCTATGGGCAAATCGACGTATAAGTCGTAATTCTTACGTTTTAAAATCTTATGCGGCAAGACTTTGAATACGATTATAAGATTTCCCGCGTCGCCGCCCGAAGCGGACGCTTCGCCGTAACCCTTTTTCTTCATATAGCTACCCGTATCCGCGCCTGCGGGAACGTCTATTCTGATAGTCGTAGACTTACGCTGATATCCTTTGCCGCCGCAAGTAGTACATTTTTCGGTAATTATTCTGCCGCTTCCGCCGCACGCGTCGCATGCCCTTGTCGAAATAGTTCTGAATATACTGTTACCCGAAGTATACTGAATGGTTCCCGTTCCGCGACATTTGTCGCAGGTCTTATACGCCGTACCGTTTTTCGCGCCCGTCGAGCGACAATCGGGGCAAGGTTCTTTACGCGTATATGTAATCTCTTTACTGCAACCCTTAGCCGCGTCGAGGAACGACAGTTCGACTTCGATAGTGATATCTTCGCCCGTTCTGTCCTGCGGTTCGTCTCTGCCGCCGCCCGTAAACTGACTGAAAATATCTCCGAACATATCTCCGAAGCCGCCGAAACCGCCGCTTCCGCCGCCAAAGCCCGAAAACCCGCCGCTTCCGAAGCCGCCGAAACCGCCGGCATTGGGGTGTTCCTGTTCGAAATCGTATTGTTTACGTTTTTCGGGGTCGGAAAGCGTTTCGTTTGCCTCGTTGACTTCCTTGAATTTTTTAGCGCACTCTTCGTCGTTAGGGTGCAAATCGGGGTGGTACTGGCGGGCTAATTTTCTGTACGCGCTTTTTATTTCGTCCTGAGTAGCCGTCTTTGACACTCCGAGTATTTCATAATAATTTTTAGCCATTTTATCCTCTTTTTAGCTCGATTTCCCCTTCGGGGAAACCCCGAAGGGGAAATCGGATGATTCAATCTTCGAAAAGATTAGTTCTGATGGAATTCGGTATCGTCGGCATTGCCTGCGTTTGCGCCGTTTTCCGCGCCCTGAGCCGCGCCTTGCGCCTGCTGATAGAGTTTTGCGAATACGGGCTGTATATCGTTGGAAAGCTTTTCGGTAGCTTTAACGATGCGGTCGTTATCTTCGGAAGCAAGCTCTTCTTTAGCTTCTTTAACGGCGTTTTCAACCGTAGCTTTATCTTCTTCGGAGAGTTTGTCGCCGCTGTCTTTCAAAGTCTTTTCAACCGTGAAGATAAGCGAATCGAGTTTATTCTTGTTCTCGACGACTTCTTTTCTCTTCTTGTCTTCTTCTTCGTACTGCTGAGCTTCTTTAACGGCTTTATCGATATCCGCTTCGGAAAGGTTTGTAGAAGAAGTAATGGTTATATCCGCCGCTTTCTGAGTTCCGAGGTCTTTCGCCGTAACGTGTACGATACCGTTGGAGTCGATATCGAACGTAACTTCGATCTGAGGAATTCCTCTCGGAGCGGGAGCGATACCGGACAGATTGAACTGACCGAGCGTCTTATTATCCTTGGCAAATTGTCTTTCGCCCTGTAAAACGTGAATGGTAACTTCGGACTGGTTATCCGCCGCAGTAGAGAATATCTGAGATTTCTTTACGGGGATAGTGGTGTTTCTCTCGATAAGTTTAGTGCATACGCCGCCGAGAGTTTCGATACCCAAGGACAACGGAGTTACGTCGAGAAGAAGTACGTCTTTAACCTCGCCCGTCAGAACGCCGCCCTGAATAGCCGCGCCGATAGCGACGCATTCGTCGGGGTTGATTCCCTTGAACGGTTCTTTGCCCGTTTCTTTCTTGACGGCTTCGACAACCGCGGGGATTCTCGTAGAACCGCCGACAAGTATAACTTTGGCGATATCGTTATAAGTAAGACCCGCGTCTTTCATAGCCTTTCTCATAGGCTCTTTGGTAGCCTCTACAAGGTCGGCGGTCATAGCGTCGAACTTGTCTTTGGTAAGAGTTATATCGAGGTGCTTAGGACCTGTTGCGTCTGCGGTAATGAACGGAAGATTGATGTTCGTAGAAGACATGCTCGAAAGTTCGATCTTCGCTTTTTCGGCAGCTTCCTTAATTCTCTGCATAGCCATCTTATCTTTCGAAAGATCTATGCCCTCTTTAGCCTTGAAGTCTTCAACGACCCAGTCCATTATTCTCTTATCGAAATCGTCACCGCCGAGCATACAGTTACCGTTGGTTGCGAGAACTTCGAATACGCCGTCTCCGATATCGAGAATAGATACATCGAACGTACCGCCGCCGAGGTCGTAAATCATAACTTTATGCGAAGTTTTATCTTTATCGAGACCGTAAGCAAGCGCAGCCGCCGTAGGTTCGTTGATTATACGCAACACGTTAAGACCCGCGATTTTACCGGCGTCTTTAGTTGCCTGACGCTGGCTGTCCGTGAAGTATGCGGGGCAAGTGATAACCGCGTCTTTGACAGGTCCGCCGAGATAACTTTCCGCGTCTTTCTTAAGTTTGGAAAGTATCATTGCGGAAATTTCCTGCGGGGAATACTGCTTATCGTCGATAGTTACCTTATAATCCGAACCCATATGTCTCTTTATAGAGATAACCGTTCTGTCGCTGTTTGCGACCGCCTGTCTTTTGGCGACCTGACCTACAAGTCTTTCGCCGTCTTTCTGAAAACCGACTACCGAGGGGGTAGTTCTCGAACCTTCCGCATTAGCGATAACAACGGGTTCGCCGCCTTCCATAACCGCTACGCAGGAGTTTGTTGTTCCTAAATCGATACCAATAACTTTACTCATAATCTTTTACCTCTCTTTTTGTTTATTTTATCGTAATTCCCTTTCGGGATAGTGTGTGCAAATTTTATCCGGTTACGTTCCGCTATTTCACCACGGAAACCTGAGCGTAACGTATAACTCTTTCTCCGAGCTTAAAACCTCTGCCGAAAACCTGTTTTACCGCGCCGACTTCGTCGCCCTCCGCCGCCTCGACCTGCATTACCGCCTCCGCAGTGTTTGGGTCGAACGCCGAACCGACTTCCGGAGAGAACTCCTTTACGCCGAGTACGTTAAGACTTTCGTGATATTTCTTCAACAACATCTCTATACCCTCGCGGGTCTTGTCGTCCAGTTGCATTTTCAAAGCCCAGTCAAGACTGTCACCGATTGGCAAAACCTTTGTAACCGCTTCGAGCCTGCCGTCGTCGTAAGCTTTTCTCACGTCCGCCGAACAACGCTTTCTTACGTTTTCGCAATCGGCTCTCGCGCGCAGATAGTCGTTTTTCGCTTCTTCCAACTGCTTTTTGAGCTTCTCGTTCTCTTCCGTAAGCAATTTCACTTCATCGGCTTCGCCGTTTCCCTCGTCGGTAATCTCGGATTCTTCGGTTTTTACCTCTGCCTCGACTTCCTTTTCGATTTCTTTGCTTACGTCTTTATGATTTTGTTCGTTGTGTTTCTTTGACATTATATATCACCTGTTGGTTATTATGCTTTCCAAAATTCTCCCTACGTTTTCGAGTACCGCCACGACTTTCTGATAATCCATTCTGACAGGTCCTATTACGCCGTATGTTCCGAGCGGAGTTCCGTTCGCGGAGTACGTTGCCGTAACCAGCGAACACTCTTTGGGAATTTCGTCGTAACCGTCCGAGCCTATTTTAACGTTTATTTTAATGTCGCGCCCGTCGCCTGCAAGTAAATTCATAACCTTGTCTTTACTTGTAACGACGGAGAGAAAATCTTTGATTTTACCTATATCCGCGTAATCGGGGTGATCGAAAATCTTTTCTTCTCCCACCATAACCACGTCGTCGCTCGTCGTCTGAACGTAAGTTTTCAACGCTTCGACTACGTTTACGAATATGTTCTTATATCCGAGGAAGTTATCCTCTACTTCCGGCTTCAGATCGCATATTTCTTCAAAACTCTTATCTTTGAACATATGGTCGAGAACTTTTTCCGCTTCGGATAATTGTTCGTCGGTCATATTTTCGGGGATAGTTATGAAATTATCTTTAAGCAACCGCATTTCGGTAACTATCAGAACCAAAGCCGTATCCGCTTTGAAACGGAAAAACTTTACCGATTTTATAGTTTCGTTACCGTCGTGCGTAGGCATACCGACCGAAGTATAAGAAGTAAGTTCGCTTATAACTTTAGTCGTATTACGGATAACTTCTTCTAAGTTGTCGGCTTTTTCAAGGAAAATACGCTTGATATAGTCGAGTTCTTTAGCAGTGAGCTTATCTTTTACCATCAGATCGCTGACGTAGAGTTTATAAGCTTCCGCCGACGGCACCCTGCCCGACGAAGTATGCAACTGAGTAAGATAACCTAACTCTTCAAGAGCCGAAAGCTCGTTTCTGACGGTAGCGGAAGATACGTTTGTCATATGCTTTTCCGTAAGGCTTTTACTCGATACGGGAACGGCTGTTTCGATATAATCGTCTACGACGTATTGAAGTATCTTCTTTTTTCTATCCGACAGCTCCATAGCTTTGGCACTCCTTTGTTAAGAATGTTAGCACTTGAAGCCTTTGAGTGCTAACTCGCCCATATTATAAAACTAATTAAAAAGATTGTCAAGTGTTTTTTGTCTATATTTTAAAAAAATTTTTTTGGCTTTTATAATAATGATTTTATTCTTATTCACTAACTGTTTTTAGTGTTTTTTTGCGAGCATAACGGATTAACACACGCAAATTAAGCTCATTAAATACAACTCGACGTTAATTTTGTCTGTCCACTCTTCTATTCTCTCAATAAAATAATAAAATTCGCAATTGTGCTTGACAACGCGAATATAATGATTTTTCAGCCGCCGAAGCGCAAAAATTTAAATTAACGTAACAAAAAAACGCAGATTTTATCTGCGTTTTTCTTTGTGTGTGTGCGACAAAATCTTGTTTTTTAGGCTGTTTTCGAGAGTGTGTCGAACGATAAGTACTTTTCAGGCGATTATTAAAATAAGTATTCTTTCATTCATACATTTTTAACTGTCGCGACAAACAGAAATTTGCACCACAACAAATTACCGGATTTTTAATTGTTCAAAGTTGTAACGAGGTTTCCCAATGCTTTTCTTTCCATACTCGATGGCTTCCGTAGGGCAATAACAGATACAAGCCATGCAGTGTGTGCAATCTTTGCCCCAGATCGGTTTTCTGTTTTCAAGCCGAATATTGTTCATCGGACAGTTCTTAACACACTGCCCGCACCCGATACAGGTATCGTTTGCATGAAATGCGGCAGCTTTCACAAAAAATTGATAAAATATAGGGTTTACCGGACCACTCATCACACGGTCATAGAAATTGTTCCGGGGTATGGGAAATGGCTGCCCCGCACAGATGTGTTGGGTGGCGGCATCAATATCCGGTTCCGCTTTCTCCACGATTTTTCTGGCTTCCTCTACCTTTGGAGCGCCGAACATAGCAATATAGTTTTCCGGCATGAGAATTTGCGCTGTGCCCATATATTGTAAATTCTTCTGCTATGCAAGGCGACGATTGTACTTTGCTGCATTGCCAATCTCTCCGCCGCAGTCCATCAAAAACCATACCCGTTCCGCGCCAACCAGTGCGGTTTTTGAAATCCATTCAGATACGACACGCGGAATACGCCATGCATACGTTGGCGTAACAACAATGATACGTTGTCCTGTCTGCACCTGCGAATTGTTATTCGCTTTGATTTTTTCATTCAGGTTTATCATTTCTTCCTGCAATGCATCTGCGATACGCCTTGCAATATAACGGCTGTTGCCGGTTCTAGAAAAGCAGAAAATCATATATAAACACCTCCGAAAATTCCGATTTGTCCTTGTTTTGATTTTAGCATATTATGTGGCGTTTTTCAATCATTCGCGCTGGTGAAAAAAATAACGTTCTGTCTTTTAACCGATAAAATGTACAACCGCCTATGCCGATTGCTATTTTCATTATACCATATTCCTCCACTTTTTTCAATAGTTCTCCGCCCCTATGCAAACAAAAAAAGACCACTACCCGTTTTATTGGATAGTGGTCTTCGCCTATATGATTTCATGGATATCGACTCCGCATTTGAATTGGAACTCGATATCGTGTTTTCCTTCGGCATTTATGCAGTCGATTAAAAAGAGGCGGAAATGCCCTAAAAAGCATAAAAATAGTGGTCTATAAGAAAAGACTTATAGACCACTACACTTGCGCGCGTACTACAAAATAGATAATTCGTCAATTTTCGCCCTGGCTTGAACTGCTGAATTCTAGCAATCCAATCTCCATTTCACTTACCTACTCGCAAGTTCGCAATCGCGTCACCTACGACTGGGCATTGGCAAAGGCCTGCGAAAATATAAAAAAAACCACGATAAACGTGATGCCTTCTGGCTTTGTAATACAAAATATCTACATAACTGCTGATTTTTTTAACAAGCAGATAGCAACACGCAGGTTTAAATAATTTCTATACAATATACTATAACTATATTAATGCCTTGCCGTTCCTCCAGTTACACCGAACATAACCATTAAACTCTTCTTTACATTCCAAATTGTCACCACTAACATGATCTACAATAATAATTTGCGGTAATATTCCAGTATCTTTATATTCTTCATCCGCAAAAAGTTTTCCCTCAAGATATTCCGACCAATCATAAAAATTCCAATGATTCTTACCGATAAATTTATACACCAATCCGTTATGCATTTTACCGATAAACGTCTCTGTCAACGAAATTAATTTTGTGTAAATCTCATCAATTAAAGTAGTATCTTTTGTGTACTTCAAATATTCTCCGACCGCTATAAAATAATAAAGCGAAAAGGAAGGAATTGTTAAATCTATGCCGCAGGGCGAACAAATCGAAAGTAATCCGTCGCTTCGTTTATCTTTTGAAAGCAATATTAAATTGCTTCTCGCATACTCAGTGTTGCCGCTTTCAAAAGCATAATACCCACATAACATCTGATTCCTTGAATCAAAAACATATAAGCACTGCTCCCTCCACGGTGTATCAACGTAATGTTCCATCATTGACAATTGTAAAGTATTGACGCATATATCATAGATTTTCTGTTCGACAGCGCCTTTTATCCTGAATGGTTTCTTCTTTACCGGATACATTTGAGGTATAATCCCCAGATACAGCAACTCGATTTCGTTTTCGGAATACAATTCGAGATAGCGGCACCCCAAACGTAACATATAGTTCGTAAATTTATTCTTACCTGCTTTTGCAACGTATTCATAACTGAAATTTCTATCATTGATTATTCCCCGTACGTGACCGTTGCTCAAATCTTCGCCCCAAAAGACGGTAATTTTCTGTACGGTAGAAGAAATTAATTCAAAGGACGGCAACCCGACACTCTCCTCTCCGAGGTCAACAAGATAATAATTGCCACCGTTTTTTATTACTCGCGACAATTTCTCTTCATTTCGTTGCAGCTTACTATCAGGGCGTAAATAAAAAGAACAATTATTGTTGACCGCAACAGCAAAACCTCCGTCAGGGAATCCGTTATACTCCCACCCGTCCTCTTTCGTCGCGTCATATAAAAAACTGAATCCGAGTTGATTGGTAATTTTTTTACATCTTCCGCAAGCGTACGTTCGGCTCCTTCTTGCACGAACGTGCTCGTCGCTGCAAAGCAACAATTTCTCTTGTGAAGTAATTTCAAATATAACTCCTGACTGAGCCGTTTTATAACGTTGAAAATCTTCTCCGAAATGCCACACCAAGACTGCTAAAGTATTTTTTCCTCGCTTTATATACTTACTAATGTCAATTTCATCAAATACCTTGTAATGTTCAAAATCTCCATACTGATTACTTTCAACCATATTACCGTTTACAAACAACGTATAGTCCCCGTCACACGATATACGACATTCGGCATTCGGACATTAACAATCGAAAGAAGTAAAAAACTCTCCGTATTCGTCTTTATTCATTTCCTTGTGAACCCATATCCATTTTGACTTTTTAAATACCTGCATAATTTTTTAATCCAATATATAAGTTTTCATTAAAAACGGCGTATAAGCAAAATATCTTATGCGCCGTTAAAATATTTCATTGTTTAATTTAAAAATTAGTACCGCAAAGTAAGCAATACCCCTTCGCCGGCTTCCAGTGTTAATTCAACTTTTTCACCTGCAACAGAAAATTTCTGCGCTCGTTGGTAGATGTCATACCCATATTTATCAGAAAACGTTAAGATAATATTATCTTTTTCCGTAACAGAGTTATTCATAATGTATAACGCCGTCCCGCCATAATAATCAAAGCAACCCACGATATAATGTTTCCCTTCAACCCTCGTCAATTCGCGGAAACTATTAAGGACGATATCGCCGTTGATACAATTTTCGGCGTCTTCCCCGCCGCGAATGATACCGAGGTTTTCCGCATTCATTAAGATATGGTCGACAGACTGAATTTGTGCGTTCGCTTTCTGCGCGTAATAATACCATTGATTGATATTTCCCATCGCGCCAATCATGCTGTTCCGAGTAAAATCACGACCTCCGTTCGGCGTTTTTGTAAACTGTTGCGGCTGGATAAAACAAAAGTATTGTATCGATTTAGCACCGTAAACAAGATTGGTATTAACGTTCCACAAAAGTTCCGCTTCGTTCGGGAACACGGGCTTCGTTTCAAACTCCGTTTCCTCATGCTGTCCGCCGGCAAGCGCAAACGCCCAGAACGGCATAGTATATTCTTTGGCTAACCTTCTTACGATTTCGAGGTTTTTGAAATAATCGGGATAATTGACAGAACCCGTATTCGCGCTCTCGATACAATAATAATCGTAACTCAAAAATTTAGTATTTACTTTTTCAAGATATTTGCGCAGATAGGTTTCGTAATCAATTTCCAAATTACCGGCTCCCGCATAATTTCCTCCACGCAACCCGTATAAACTCGGTAACATATTAGTATATAAATATTTATTATCGTAACCGAGTTGATTGTATTTTTTATAAATCTCGCCAAGATCGTCGAATTTATCTGCGGTAGGTTCATCAAGCACGTGCACGCCTATTGCGCTTTCGTAAGAAGAATAATTATACTCGTCGAGATATTTTTTCATATTTTCCATTAACGCTTTATTTTTTTGATGAAAACGCGTATCGTATACGAACGCACCGATATTATATTTCTCACATTTTTGTAATAACGTTATATTAGCATTCAAATTTTCGGGAACAGAACTCGGCGAAACGGTAAAAACGTTGATTCCCGCTTCTTTCGCAAGTTTAAAATAGCGGTCCTCAACACCTCTGTCCGTCCCCAAATAATCCGGAAGTTTTTGGCCGTTCATAACTGCCCCTTCCGTATCGTAAGGCGCCCACCAAGCGCCTATAGGCATCACGTCTTTACCGCCGATAATTTCAAAACCGAGTGTATAACACGGAACGGCGGAAGTTCTCGTCGCTTTGACATATTGTGTTTTTGAAGTAATCTTTTCCATATCGATTGTTTTATCTCCTATTCTTTTGCAAGAGGTAAACGCGCATAAGGTAAACGTTATACCCATCATCAGCGCAATTATCTTTTTCATATCATTCCGCCTCCCGTTTTTGCGTTCCGAAAGGTAAATCTTTCTCGTCCCACGAATCCTTATAATTGAAATCGGGCGGAACGAACAAATCACTGCGTTCATATTCGATTATAACTTCTTTTCCGTTATAGTCGAGATTTCCCACCCCTAAGTAACTCAACTCGTAATTTGCACAAACGTTATTTTTTTCATAGGCCTGCACCTGAATCTTTCCGTTCGGAGTATTAGAACCGAGCGAATAATTTGCTACGGTAGAAAAGCCTATCTCGTCCGACAATTTCATCATCACCTTAACAATCCCGTCTTGGCAATAGATTCTGATATTCAACGTTTCATTTTCCACGTTGTTCCATAAATTGAACCACGCCGGCAACTCTATAGATTCTCTACGACCTTGGCTTCTGAATACAACTTCGGGAACGGCGTCATTTTCGCAGCCTATTTCAACAATTAACTCCGCCGAACGATCTGCCATATCACACGATGCCGCACCAATCGCCACCACTATCGGAGCAGATTGACTGCCTTTTAATTTTACGTCAAGGTCTACCACGGCATTTGAGTAACTATATCGTGTGGATAAAAATGCCGCTTCGGTATTATCAAAAACAAGGCGATTATTAGAAATTTTCATAACACCGATATTTCCAAGAGAACCGCCTGAAAAGAATGCGGAGTTATAAACATTATCGGAAAAATCTTCAAAATAAGTCATATTTTCCGGTGTTTCGTAGCGATAACTTTTAACTTTACAGCTAATTACTGCCGCATCGGTATTGCCCACTCCGTCAACGTATCCGAAACCGAAATAGCCCTCACCGGAAATTAAACTATTCGGATCGCAATTCAATAAAACGTTTTCATTTGAATTCGGATTATATAACACAATCGCTACAGACCCGTCATTATTTACCAAAATATCAATTTTAATGGTGCCGACTGCAAAATCATTCAACTCACGTTTTTTGATTATCTGCTTTGTTTCGCCTTCTTTCGTATAAAAGTCGAGCCCGCATAATAGTTTGCTGCCGTCGATAGAAAAATATAACAACGATGAACCTTCGCATCCGACAGTACTGCTGATATAAGGAAGCCCGAAAGTAAATCCGAATTTGCGATATTCCGGCAATTCATTGATTTTAAGTGTTATTTGCGCATCAAAACATTTTTCTATTCCAAACTGACTGAAATTGTTGAGTTTTTCATTTCTTACCGCTCGGGCGGTACTAAGCGTAGTTGAAAATAAAATCCCGTTTTTTGCAATCTCGACACCGTCTGAAACTCTCCATTCCGATTTATTCAAAACGGTTTTCGCCGTAGACGCCTCATTTTCAACCACGCCCGCACGAACTTTCAGAAAATTTCCCGATAAAATACTCATGGATATTAACATTATTCCTACTATAGTCAGTACTACGCGAATTGCCCAAAAATTACGTTTCATAAACAACAAATTCTCCGTTTTACTTCATTCCGGCACTAGCCAGGTAGTTATTCCATTGTTCGGTATGATGCGCCTTAATCGAATTCCAGATTGCGTCTGCGCTCTTTCTGTTCTCTCGGTTGGAAACTTCTGCTATTATGTCTCCGTTACCCCAGGCATCGCAGCCGCCAAGGGTAAAAATTTTACTGTCGTAATTAGCATTTTTTAACAACGGCGTATACAATGCGTTGTACAATAATTGCTCTTTTGCCCAGGTCGACCAATTATCCGTTTCAATTTTCGTCGTAACAGGCAAAGCCATATTCAGCGTTGCCGAATACTTTTTGATTTGCTTGTCGGAATAAAAATATCTGATGAATTCTTTAGCAATTTCTTTCTTATCGGAATAATTCGGTATCGTGAATGTATTGTCGTTAAACGTAGAAAATGCAATATGGCGTGCTTCGTAGACCGCGGCAAGGTCTGCCTCCGAGACGTCATAATTTTCAGTTTTTAAAGATATCTCAGACAAAGTCTTTCCTGCCTCATCCGCATCGTCAATCGCGGCGACCAACGCAGAAAGTTCAGCGTCTTTTTCGACAACGGAAACGCCGTCTATTTTTCCGTCAACACTTTCAAGTCTATCGGTTATCGAACTGATTATCGGCAACTTCATCATTCTGAATTTTTCTGCTTTATTACCGGAAACGCTCATTTCGTTCAAAAGCCACGATCCGTTTACCATCATCGCAGCCTTTTCTTCGAGAAATTTCGTTTGTATATTGTCGTAGGCTTGCGTGTTGGATCCCGACAGAACGTTATCCGAAGTATTCAACTCCGCAAGAAAATCTATCGTTGCAGACCTTCCGTCCGACGCCAGAAGCACGTCCTTAGACGGAGACGATCCATTCGCATCGGTCAAAGAACGGAATCGTTTATATTTATCAAGTCCGTCATACTGCGCCTGAAACACCTCACGGACGGTAACCCAATAGCCGCCTCCCTTAAAATGGCATATAGCAGAAACGTCCTGACTTTTTTTGTCAACCGTAATTCTGTTCGCCAAATCAACCAATTCCCCGGTTGTCCGCGGAATTTTATATTGAACACCGTCTATAATTTCAGAATTATAGACTATTCCAAGCCAACCGCCGCCATAAGGCAACTGATACACTCTTGACTCCCCGTTAATATCATACTGAAGAGCTTTTTGTACCGACGGAAGCAATTTTTCACCGATTTTTTTATTTCCCGCAACCTCACTTTCTCCATACGCATAACCGTTAATAACGTCGTCTAAAGGTTCGACGTAATTGAAATACGCCGGTCCTGCACCGTTATACATATAAAGATCTACGGGATTATACCCCGCTCCCAATAAAAGCGTATCGTACATTCCGTTCGTATCGCCGTTTTCTTCTATTTTTACTTTATATCCGGTATCTTTTTCAAAATCGGAAACGAGATTGTGGAAGAATTCCGTCCCAAGCCCGGACGACCAGAATTTTAACGTAAATTCATCTCCGGACTCGGTATCTTTTTTACATCCTGTATATGCCGCGCACATACATACGCAGCAAACAACGACGACAATCCTTTTGAATACTGATTTAAACTTCATAATTCTTTACTCCTGTATAATTAAGTATTATTCTTTAATTCCGCCAATCGAAACGTTACTCGTAAGCGCGTTATTGCATACGGCAAACAATATAAGCGGAGGTATACTTGCAACGACGTAAGCAGCATATAAAATATCTGATCTCATTGTCCTTTTTATATCCAGTTCAAACATATAAATTCCCCCTGCAAGCGTCGGGCGTTTCGGTAAGTATAACAATACTGAAGCGTAATTATTCCAATCTGCCACCCAGGCTATTACAAACAACGAGCCGAAAAGAGGCAAAACCTGCGGAAAAACAACTCTGAAAAATATAGTATAATCACCGGCTCCATCTAATTGCGCCGCTTCCGAATAGGTGTTTGATACACTTGAAAATGCCGCAAAAAAATATAAATAATTTACACTTAGTCCGCCTGTAGCGCACAAAATTTGCAACGGTGAATTAATCCATCCAAGATTAAACAAAAGTTTATACATACTACCGCCCGTTCCGTAAATCGGAAGAGACATCATAATAACAACTAACGGATAAAAGATTTTTGAACCAGGAAAACGATATTTACACGTTACGTAAGCAATCATAGCGGTCAGCATACAACTTATCAATGATCCGAATACCGAAAAATATAAGCTATTGCCAAGCATTCCGAAAAAACCGACTCCGTTCACTTTTAACAGTCGAAAAACCTCTATATAGTTAAAAAAATTAAGTCTTTCGGGAAAAGAAAACGGATGTAAATTTATCCCTACGTGCGTATTTAATCCGGCGAAAAACGCCCAAATTAACACTGAAAGATATGAAACCGCAAAAAACGCAAAAATAATACAGACAATTGTATACAATACTGCAATCGGAATACTTTTTATCTCTCTGTTTCGCACGGATAATTTTTTTATATTCATCTGTTTTTCCATACTGTACCTTAATAATCAATCGATTCAATTTTACCTGTCAACTTACGTATCCCGAAAGAAAGCGCAACAGAAACAACTGTAAGCAACAATCCTATTGCAGACATATAATTATACACGTTTGACATTGAGGCATTTGCTTGGTTCTTATAAACCTGCAAATACATCCAACAACTGAGCGTCATCGTCCCGTACTCTCCCTGTGTAAGTAAAAACACGTTTCCGGTAGCCCCGAAAATTCCAACCACGGATAACATCCACAACATAGAAAACGTTGGCCAAACCATAGGAATGATAATCGAAAACGCCTCGCGAAACCATCCTACGCCGTCAAGTTTTGCCGATTCGATCACCGAAGAAGGAATTCTGCCGAGCGTTCCGCCCCAAAGGATTAAATTCCCGGGAAATCCAAGCCAAATCATTTGAATAAGCACAAATGCATTAGCAAAGCGCTTGCTTGCCAACAATTCGGGAACGTAATCAAACCCGTATATTTTCTGAAACAACGGTGCTATAGGACCGTCCACTCCGATAAACTGCATATAGAACGATGAAACGACCGTTGCCGGAATGATTGTCGGCAAGAAAAACAAAACGCGGTAAACTCCGGAAAGAGGAATCTTCTTATACAGGAAGTAGGACACCAGAAACCCGAGCGGGAACATGATCTGCTGAATCAAAAACGTAACAAGCGTATTGACAAATGCCTCCCGGATTTGAGACGTTTCTAAGGTAAATTCACGAAAAAAGCGACCGAAATGTGCTAATGTAAAATGCGTTATCCCGTTTTGAGTCTCCTGAAAGCCCATAAGAAACGCATCGGCGTTGACGTACACGTAAAACACTAAAAAATTGATAATCGGCAAAATAATAAATGAAACGATAAAAACCATGCGTTTAAAATCGAACGGCTTTTTCTGTTTTACGGGTTTGTTTTTTGCGATATCGTTTTCATCAAACCCTACGCTCTCCGATAAAAAATTTTTCATCTGATTCAATCCCTTCACTCAACGTCTTTTTTTCCGTTGACTTATCAATAACGTCATTACCGCAGAAAGCGCAAGTCCGCAACCAACAAACAAATCCGCGTTAACAGTAGAAGCGCAACCTTTTTTGTTACTTTCGCCGGAATTAACGTTTTCTTTCGGCTGCCACTTAGCAAACAGTGTAAAACCACCTGAGATAACGGTATTAAAATCGTATCTCGTTCCGTCCGCCAAATACCAACCTTGAAAAACGTATCCGTTTTTCTCAGGCGCGACAGGTTCCGATAATTTCCAACCCTGCTCTTCTCCTATCGTTACAGCCGCAACGTCATTACCGCCATCGGTGTCGAATGCAACCCTATACGTCTTCAATTTGTAGTAATTCTCAATTTGCGTTGCGATTTTTGTTGCATACATCGTAGCGTTAAACGTGTCATTTTTTCCGTTCAGTTCTATCACGAGTTCATCCGAAACTAAAATATAGTAGATATACTCACTATTTTCGTAAATTGCTCTATTTCCCGCCTTCAGGACAATGGTTTTTTGATTCTCGGTATCGTAATACGTGCCGTAATACCTCTCGTAGTCAATCGGAGCAATACAGTTATAATTCCAATCCGCGGATACGGTTATATCTGCATTCACGATTGTTTCACCGATAACGAACGACGTGTCGGTTGAGGTTTTCCATCCATTAAAAATATACCCCGATCTCTGTATTTCACCGGATAACGGTCTTGCCGATTCCCCGGCTTTTACCACTTGTTTTACACTTTTCCCCGTACCTAAGGCGAAAGTTACAACACGATGCTCTTGCTTTTCAAATTCCCCTTTCCCGAGACGAAACGAGAAAACTTTTGATCTGGTTAGCACGTATAAAACGTCGTTTTTCGAAATTTGAACGGATGTGATTGTTGATTCGGCAGGAATAAGTCCTTCCGAAAAGTCCGTGTTACCATCGCATAATGCAATAAATTGTCCGTTTTTTTCGTAATACCCAACGCAAGACGAAATATCCGCTTCCGCAGCATCATCCCATCCGGCGACAAGTTCAATATTACCGTTTACGACCGAATCGAAATTATAAAAATCTTCACCCAATTTCCAACCTGTAAAAATTTTTCCGTTCTTTTCCGGAATAAACAGATTTTTAACGCTATAACCTTGATAAACCTGTTCACTATTCAGAATTGTTTTATTATCGGAATCGAAATAAGTTACGTTATATCTCTTTACTGCGGCAATGGAATCAATCAATACCCACGCACCTTTTTCTTCGTTTGCCGTCCCCTGATACGCCATAGCATCATCCGACGAACGGAAACCGCTGCCGATCTGAAAGCCGTCAATCATACCGCCATGTGAAAGAACCTCAACCGCTTTTCCCGGCAAAATCAGATCAACCCATTTGTCCTGCTCGATATCTGCAGGGATCGTATACCCACCTTCAGAGCCATCGGCGCCAAGCGGATACAAAATCACTCCGCCAAAAGACGTATTATAAGTTTCTCCAGATGACAAATGAACGTAAACCCTCAATATAATAGCATCTATATCGGATACGTTTGCGCTTGCAGTAAACTTCACGGCATTTTGCGCCCGCTGAATGCCCCAACTGTGCGTTTTATAAGCAAACGCACTACCATTCCGGGAAGTTGCCAAAGCTTCATTAATCGCTTTATTTTTAGCGTGATTTATCTCATCGGAAGTATAAGTCATAACGCTCATGAGACCATCTGGTATAAACGCCCCTTCGCCGATATCCGTAAAACCGCCAATCATTTCAAGATTGCTTTTAATTATTGAATAATCGCCGTCGGCGGCCGATGAAAGTATACCGTTTTTATTACCGTTTTTATGCTTCCACTTAGGAATCAGAGTAACGGATTCGGTAACAGGCTCGGAAGATGAATACTCTTTTCCCGTTTCGGTTTGCCAACCGGAAAACACGTAATTTTCTTTTACAGGTTGATAAGAAGGTTGCCGTATAGAATCCCCGGCCGCAACAAGTTGTTGCATAACGTTATTTCCATCACGGAAAGTAACAAGATAAGACCCAACCGAAATCGTATCAAAAGCAATCCATGCCACGTTGGTTTTGGCGTTCGGTTCATTCGTCCAACCGCCGCCGGCATACATTTTACCGTCGAGATCGGACACACCCGCCGCCCCAACACAATTACTGCCTATGGCAAAACCGCTGAAATATCCTTCGGTATCCGCAAGATTTTTAAGATCGTCTCCGGAAAGAGCAAGATAATACCATTGATTCTGCGGGATGTCCGACGGAATCATATACCCATCGTCGTTCGTCCCGTTACTATCCGAAGAATAAATT
Organism: uncultured Clostridia bacterium; assembly: GCA_934254815.1. GTDB lineage: Bacteria > Bacillota > Clostridia > Christensenellales > Borkfalkiaceae > UBA10281. Next base: position 81,199 of record CAKQME010000007.1, read on the forward strand.
CTTACTCCGCCTTTTGCCGTATAGTATCCTACAGAACTTTCATCTGACAGATGCGCATACATCCTGATAATAATAGAATCGACTTCTTCGCCTATCTTCTTATTATTCGACTTATCCTTAAAAGTATAAGATGCCGTAGACAGAACTTCATTCGTAGATACGCCGTAAGTAAGATAATACTTATCCTCTTCTATAAAATTCCGCATATAGCATGGAGCACCGTACCCTCCGCTGGGATCGCTCGTTTTTTCACCAAGCACTTCTTTAACCAGCCAATTTTTTGACATCCAGTTAAAATCCGTAGGGGAATTATACCCGTTAAGATCCTCTACCGTATAAGTAACGGACATATTTTTCTCGGCGTTGACTATCGACAAATTTTCGGCAAATGATATACCGCAAGAAAATATGCCGAAAAGCAATAAAGAAAAAATCGCTATTTTTTGTTTCTTCATTATTTTAATTTTCATAAAAACCTCCGAGCCGAATCGTTATAACGACAGGTTATTTTAAATTCGGGTTTGTGATGATAGGCAATTCATTGTCGTCTGCAGAAGGCGTATCTTCCTCGGACTCGTTCTCATCACCGCCCCGCGTTTCCGATTGAGAAATTCCACCGGGTTCGCTTTCGAACTTCTCACTTTCAGGAGAATTATTTCCCGCTCTACCGCACGAACAAACAACACACGATAAGATCAACATCAAAATAATTACTGCAAGTTTCGGAATGTGTATACGTTTTCTTATCGGCTTACCTGACGTATTATTCATTGTTTTCACCTAAAAAGAATGTGAACTCCCCGATATTTTTCGTCTCGTTGCTGTCGAAACCGGAAGAAGTAATAACGTCTTGATCAAAAAATTTAATTTCAATAGCAGGTCTGATATAATTTTTCATATAATATTCCCCATTATTGCGCAAAACAAACCGCGCATTTTTTATGATATAAGTATAACGCTTTTAACGTATTTATAAGCAACGAATCCGCGCTTTTATCGTTCGCAATTATATTGCCATAGCTTAAAGCACTGCAAGAAATCGTGCAATCACCGATTTTGAACGTAACGATTTTATCCAAATCTGCGGCTCGGATACCGTCGCAATCAAAGTAATAATATCTCTCGCCGTCTATTACCTTCTCCTTCAACGCTGTCAGACTTCCGTTCACGGAGACGGAAAGAGATTCGACGTCTACACCTTCATCGATAACGCAATACAACCGCAACGTAATTTCGGAATTAAAAATTAAAGTAATACCTTTAACTTGAACACCCACCGGTGCATTCCCGTCTATTTGAGGGACATATTCCTTAAACACAGATGTATTTATAGAATTAACAGCATCCGGAATTACCGCCTGTTCGTCGTTAAAATAAGCTTTTGCAAGCGTTGCGTAATCTTCCATCGCATCGATCACGGCTTTCGTGTTTTCGTCAACCGAAGGATTGTTCTTTGCCTGTTCCGCATACGCTTTTATGCTGTAACGGTACATTTTGCTTTGCGAACCGCCCCCGTCAACGAACTTGAACGCAACCTCTTTCGCGTAATCCTGCGCGGGAAGATAAATCGTATAACGGTAATAATATTCCGATTTAATATCTCTGTATGCAACGCGCTCCTCTCCGTTGGAAGTGGTTACGAGCATGAAAACCTCTTTCTCTGTGAGTTTATAGACGTATATGTTCAGACCGATCCTATCCTCGACGGATAAACTCGTGCCGTAAATATTGACAAGCGTTTCATCGGCAGGCAACGTTTCTGTTTCGTCGCCGCGATAGGAATGTCCGCAAGTACACGTATAGGTCGTATATCCTTTTTCCGTCTGCGTGGGCGGCGTAATGACGCCTTCTCCGTAAACGTGTGCCTTGCCGACGTATCTGCATTCCAGAGTCATGCGTGCGGTAACCGCGTCCTCGAAATTCCATTTTTGTTCGCCGTTATACCAACCGTCGAACGTATAGTGATAGGTTTCGTCGAATGCTTTTCCTTTCGCATCGGGTGCAAACGCTTTTCCGTTTTCCGCAATCAGTTGCTGCGTTACGGTGTCGCCGTCGTGAAATTCCACGAGATTCGATCCGACGGTAAACGTATCGAAGAGAACGTATGAGCCTTCGGCATCACAACTTCCGCCGGGATACATTTTTTTACCTTCTGCACCGCTCGCGCCGTCGACGACGCTACTTCCTATTGCATACCCTGACAAGTCCCCGTTTTTATCCGCGAGATATTCGCCCGGTATTTCCAGATATACCCATTGATCCTGCGGAATATTCGCGGGAATCATGTAACCGCTTTTGTTCGTCCCGTCGTCGTCCGCACCGTATAAACGAATACCTCCGTTCTCCGTATAATATGCCGATTGATCCGTAGTTAAATGCGCGTATATACGAATGACGACTTCCCGCCATTCTCCATTTTCTTTTCTGAGCGATAATCCCTCATTCCCGAAATAAATCGTCGGAGATGCACCGATATGGTTTGTCGACACGCTATAAATAGGAAAACCCTCAAGCGCATTAGGCGCATTTTTGCCTATATCCGACGCCGACCCCCACAGCATTGCATCATGAACCGTTAAATCTTCGCCATAAATTTCTTTTACCTTTCTTCTGTTTGACTGCCCGCCCTCGTTGTATCCGCTTCCGTCTGCCGCTTTGAGCGTTCCGTCTGCGGGCTGCCATTTTGCGGTAAGCGTGCAGGATTTCTTAACGCCTGCGGTCAAATCGACTTTTTCACCGTTTTCATCATACCACCCAAGTAAGGTATAGCCCTCTTTTTCAACCGACGGAGGGACTATTTTTTCATTTGCGTTGACAAGTTGTTGCATAACGTTATTTCCATCACGGAAAGTAACCACGTAGGAGTTGACGGAAAACGTATCAAAGGCAATCCATGCCACGTTTGTTTTGGCGTTCGCTTCCGTCGTCCACCCTCCGCCGGCATACATTTTACCGTCGAGATCGGGCACACCCGCCGCCCCAACGCAATTACTGCCTATGGCAAAACCGCTGAAGTATCCTTCGGTATCCGCAAGATTTTTAAGATCGTCTCCGGAAAGAGCAAGATAATACCATTGATTTTGCGGAATATCTTTTGCAAGCATATATCCGCTGTCATTCGTGCCGTCGTCATCCGAAGAATACAATCTGACGCCGCCCTTTGCCGTATAGTATCCCGTAGAAGTATCCAAAGATAAATGCGCGTACATTCTGATTACGAGCGAATCGATTTCGTCTCCGATCTTCCTTTTTTCTACGGAATCCTTAAAAGTAAACGACGCTGTGGAAAGAGGTTCGTTTGTCGAAACGCCGTAAGTCAGATAATAATCGTTTTCCGTTACGAAATTTCTCATAAAACAAGGTGCGCCGTATCCGCCGCTCGGATCGTTTACCGCCGTTCCGCAGATTGTTTTCACGTTCCAATTCCCGGACATCCAGTTAAAATCCGTAGGAGAATTATACCCGTTAAGATCCTCTACCGTATAGGTAACGGACATATTTTTCTCGGCGTTGGCTTCCGTCAAGTTCCACACCTCTTCCCGTATTATGCCCGATCCTTCCGCATTGGCTTTTGTCGTTTTAAATACCGGGATTGCCATATTAACGATCGAAACCAATACTGCACAAAATACAGTACCCCACAATACTTTTTTACGCCAAAATTTATTCATATTTTTCCTCCTGTCATTTGCTCTAGAGCAATACGCTACGATAACATTATAACATTAAACCATTCTCGCAGTCAATGTCCCTGTTATACCGCAGAGTACCCTAATTGTACTTTTTATTAAAAACAGAAAAAACATCTGCTTGACATATCTTTGTATTTTGTTATAATATAAGTAACATCCGTCATGGAGAATTCAAATGAAACCTACCGTTATCGACACGTCTTTCTTTTTACCGAACCAACAATTTTTCACTCAATCAATCGGCTACACGGAAACTCTTTTGCATACGCACACTTTTTTCGAAGTGTTCATAGTCGACTCAGGAGATGCCATCCACCTCATTAACGGAAAAAACGAGAAAATTACACAGAACGAACTGGTTTTTCTTCGGCCGGGAGATATTCACACATTCAAGTATGGACCCCAAAACAGTTTTTATCATACAGATATTCTTTTTACGGAAAAACTTTTTGCAGAAATAAACAATTTTCTTTCATGCGAAAAGCTAAACGATTTCTTAAATTCTCCCATGCCTTTTTCCATAAAGTTGAACACGAGCGAAGTCAGAATTATTCACGATTACATTAACAAAATTAATATAATCCCAGATAACGACAACGATAAAAAATCGTTAATTTTATCTTTTCTTACCTTTTTATTTTCGTACGTTATTTCAATCAACGTAACAGACAATAAAAAGAAGGGCTATCCGTACTGGCTTACGCAACTGTTGTCGATTTTAGATTCGAGCGATTCTTTAAGAAAATCAAAACAAGAAATATTCGCTCTTCTGGATAATTTCACCTACAATGAAGCGTATATCAGCCGTGTATTTTCACAATATACGGGAATGACGATAACTCAATATATCAATCAGGTGCGGTTTTCCACTGCATACACGCTGCTGGTTTCAACCGATATGTCTATCTCAGACATCCTTGAATATATCAATATCGACGGAAAACCTTACTTTTACAGAGAATTTAAAAAAAGATATCATACCACGCCGATCGAACTAAGAAAATCGTCCGCGTCAAATAATTCAAAAGATTAAAGCGAATTTATTTGATTCGATGAAGAACAAACGATATACCCTGTTCGGTTAACACGTAACTATCCGTGCGGTTTTCTCCTTCGCTTATCCAAGCCTCCGGACCGTAAGCGTACTGCGGATAGGGGACGAGATGGTGCGGTCCGAAGGTGTTTCTTCTCGTACATTCCAAAATAATTACCAATTCGCCGTTTAAATTTATCACTTTTTTATATGGCGGAAAAGCTATTATTTTATCATTTTTCCCATCGGATATATGCACGTCCGCCCCATGTAATTCATTTAGCCGAACCAAAACGTTTCCGTCGGTTATTCCTGTCCGGAATGATATGGGACCTCCGTAAAACGGCATTCCCTGCCGCTCTATATGCAGCGTAGAAATTCTCTCGGGCAACGCACAGATAGCAGAAGGCAATTCAACTCCGAATTGTCCGAGTACGTAAACGGCCTCAAGATTTGTACTCCGGCAAAAATCGACTTCAACGGAAATTATATTTTCGCCTTTTCTTATTTTGGCCGAAAACAATTTAAAACATTTATCCACCCAATATTTATCGGTCATCACCGCCCGCTTTCCGTTTACGAATAAACAATCGTATTCGGCGGCTATATCAACGTTTATATCGATTTTTGAGTAGAATTTGTATTCAAGTCTGATTTTTTCAAACGTTTTTTCTTTATCTTCGTTATATTTTTTTGCATACCACGGTTGAATCATTTCTCCGCCGCGAGGCACCAACCCATATTCTTGCCGCAATCTTCTGTCCAACAACAATACGTCTGTTTCCACGGTAGCAAATTTATCGTTATTTTCACGGAAACAATTCACTCTATCGAGGACGAGAACGTTGGGTTCCATCAGGTTATACGGCAACCGCTCATCTATGTTTACAACATCGACCGATTCGGATTTTATTATCGGATTTTTCGCGTCATCTTCTCTCAAAAGAAAAATTTTCATTTCTCCTGCCTCAAACGATAAATGAGAAAGATCGGCTTCACCCATAGAAATAAAATCAACCATATTCCACTCTTCGGCGCAGAATGTCGACAAATTTTTATTCAGTTCGACTGCGCCCGAAGTTTTTTCGTTCTCGCTTAAATTCATTAAAAACAAAAACGTATCGCCTGAAAGTCGTCTTACCGCCGAAGCAATTCCCTGCGGTGCCAACAGCACTTCCCCTTTGGGTAAATCTTCTATTTTATCTGTAATTTTTCCGCCGACGTTCGTAAATTTATCCAGTAATTCTTGCGTCGTTTCTCGTACAGACAGCCATTCCGGCAACAATACCGAACGATATTTTTTCAACCCGATTTTAAGATACGCTCCTTTTTCATCACGCCCCGCGCACCCGTATTTATTCAACAAATCCTCATCGCCGTAATCAAATTCCAACTGCGCGTCAATCAAATCAAGACACTGACGTTGAAACTTTTCATTTAAGGAAATTGCAGACTTATCCGTTGCCTGAAAATTCTTTTGCCAGCCTTTATGCACTTTTCGCCACATATTATCAACGGGATGAATTACAAGAATTTCGGATTGTCGTTCCCCCTCCGATAATACGATATTTATTCTCCCGAAATAAGTTTCAAGTTCCTTCCAATCGCGATACCACGCATTCTGATGCAAAATACTTGCAGGATAGTCGCGTTTTGCCTCTCCTTTCATAGAATACCACGACAGATGCGGACACCGTAAATTTACGCCAAACAAAGCCTGCCAATCGCCGATTCTCTTATATTCGTTTAACGACATATCCCATCCGGTGCAGCCGTACATTTCACTCAGAACAAACGGCTTATTAAATTGTCGCGCAACGGAAGCGCAATGAATCGCAACCCAATAACAGCTGTTATGCGCACTCAGATTATCCATACCGGGATAATCCATATACCAATAAAAACGCATCATCGAACCCGATACGGCAGTCTGAAAATCAAGGGTGTCCTCGTGCAGAATATGCCCGGTAAATTTCAATCCGAGTTCTTTGCATTTTTCCTTATATTTTTCGGCAAAATTTTCGGTGAACAAGTCGTCTAAGACGTCTACGTATTTTGCCGCCGTAGTATTTTCGGTTTCTCCGCATCTGAAATAATATATTTCAGGTATACAAAGTTTTTCGCCGTATTTATTTTGATACGCATTAAAAAGTTCTCCCGTATAAGGAGTCATATTATCTTTATTTTTATTTGAAATTCCAAACCCGGAAAACGCTGCGCCTCTATGTGGTTCGTCGGTAAATATACCGAGGATTTCTTTCCCGAACATATCGCCGCATTTCTCTTTGTATTTGTCGTGAGTGCTTTGTAAAAACGCCTCCGTCGCTTTCGGATTCATCGTGTCAAGATAAGTCGTGCCGTTATAAAAAGCACTCTCATCCATAAGTTCTTCGGCATAAACTTTATAATCATATCCGTCAGGCGTTTCATTTTTTGCATTTATTTCAAGAACGTCTTTTATTTTGCCGTTTTCAAATAAAACCGCATAACGGCGTAATATTCCCACAACGTTTTTTAACTTCAATGCTTGTTCATCGTCATCGTACTCGGAAATAAAACGCAACCTGAAATCTCGGTTTTTCGTAACCAAACCGCCGCAGGTTCCGCTAGGCCATCTGTCCTCGTCATACAACCAGGCTTCCATATTTTGTTCTTTTCCGTATTTAGCGCATGAACGAATAAGCGAAAACCATTTTTCGCCAAGATATTCCGTTATTAAGCCCGTACGCGAATGCATAAAGAAACCGCCGAACCCCATCTCTTTCATTATATCGATCTGTCGATGAAGTTCCGCTTCGTCAAGATCACCGTTCCACGACCAGAAAGGCTTTCCTCGATATTTTGGCTCCGGATTTTGAAGTCTTTTTTCAAGTATCTCGTTCATTTTGCATGCCTCATTTTTCATACGGACTATTCAGTGAGCAATCTGTTATTTTTTATTATATCACTGTATTCAAACGCGCTCTTTTTTAAAGTCCTTTTTTGTGTGATTCTGTCATTCGATACGATCCCAAACCGAAACTTATATCCTGCGGTCCACTCGAAATTATCAATAAGCGTCCATAAATAATACCCGCGGGCGTCTATCCCTTCCTCGATCGCTTTGTGAATCCACTTCAAAAAACCCTTTACGTAACGAATTCTGAACTCGTCGCATATTTCCCCGTTGACCGATTTTTCTCCGTCATCACGACAACCGTTTTCGGTAATTATGATAGGTATATCTACCTTGTAATCGTTCTTTAAAATGCGCAACGCATCGTATACGCTTTTTGGATAAAATTCTTCTCCCGTATCCGCAAAGTTTCCTCCTGCGTTTATAATTTTCTTTTTTATCGCTTCGGAATCTTTAGATACTACCACACGGTTATAACAGTTTAAGCCAAAAAAATCAAGTTTTTGCCCAATGTATTTAAAATCCTCCGGTTCAATCTCGGGAAGAGTTCCGTCATCACTCATTTTCTTAAGAATATAATCGGTATAACCGCCGTTAAAAATAGGATTCAGGAAAAATCGGTATGACTCTTCATTTTCCTTTTCAGCCAAAGCCACGTCATCGGGATTATCATCGCGCGCCGGATGTCTGTGCCAAATATCAATAACAATCCCTATCTTACTTTTTTGTAATGATAGCGAGCGAAATCGCTCCACCGCTTTCCCGTGAGCAAGCAATGCGTTATGGCAGGCTTGCTTACCGAACCTATCCGAATTTTTGCCGGGCGCAAACGCTCCGCAACCATATCCGACGTATATAGCAATTGGTTCATTCAGCGTTGAAAATAACGGCACCCTGTCTGCATAACGGCGAAATATAGTTTCAGAATACTCCGCAAACCAATCCGAGCAGTTTCTGTTAAGCCACCCGCCACGATCTTCCAATGACTGCGGCAGATCCCAGTGATATAACGTAGCATTCGGCATAATGCCGTTTTTCAGCAATTCGTCAATCATTCTGTCGTAGAAGTCAAGACCTTTATAATTTATATTTCCCGTACCGTCGGGAAAAATCCGCGGCCACGAAAAAGAAAAACGAAACGAATTTACACCGATTTCCTTTGCCAATTTGATATCACCCTTATAGTGATGATAAAAATCACAAGACACGTCGGGAGTTGAGCCGTCTAAAATTTTCCCGGGAATACGAGAAAACGTGTCCCAGATCGAATCTCCGCGCCCATCTTCTCGTGCGGCACCTTCGATTTGTCCGGCACTCGTAGCCAATCCCCATTGGAAATTGTCAGGAAATTTCAGTTCTCGCATATTTTCGTTATAAACCTCACGTTTTTTGTTTGTTCCGTTATGACCGTTACACCTTGCGGTACAGTCACTTCGGCAAGAGTAAAATCTCGATTTTTTTTCAGATAAATTTTAATTTCGCCGTAGGGAGTCGGAATATGACCTTCGGCATATTGCAACCCACAAAGATTTGGCGATACTAAAATTTTTTTGTACCCCGGCTCAAGAATTTTTATTCCCAAAATATACTTAACTACAAACGGAATCGGCGATGCGCTCCAACCGTGGCACAAACTCCTTCTTAGTCCTTTAAAGCAAAACATACCGTAATCTGCGTGAAAATCTTTTTTCGCAGGATCGGGAATTTCATCAAGCCGAATACTGTTTTTAGCCCAGGGCATTTTAAATTCTTCCCAGAACGTTGTAGCCCCAAGATCGAGCATCGCCCCATAATATTCTTTTATAAGGCGCACAGCCTGTACCCCTTCTTTCTTCTCAGACATAGCCGAAAAAATATAATAACTCATAAAGACAGTTAAATCGTCGGCTACAATCTGATAAGGATTAAAACAATAATCGTTTGATTTACACCCCAGGGCATATATTGCACGAATCTGAATTTTCCCGCCGTCATCCGCATCTCCCCGTATTTTAGATGCGATGCCATCCGTTTTCGCTTTATCTATCCCAATCGCCCCGGACAATGCACCTATTTTATCAAAAACGTATTTCGCTACTGCGTAAACGCCCGCCCTGCTCGCTTCCGTACGATAAGTGTCAAGATCAAAAAAATATGCGTCTTCAACTCCGTCGAAATGCATATCACCGTTATCGTCAATACAAGAAACAAAAAGATCTATCAATCCCTTGACATAACATTCATTTTCTTTAAGAAAAGTTACGTCTCCGGTATACATATAATAATCGATCAACGCCATAATCCACCAAAGGGAATATATAGGTATACCATTCATAAACGCAGGCAAGGGTGTTTGTTCTCGCAAAAATCTCAATGAATTACGCACTGTGTCCTCTGCATCAAACAAAGACAAAGTGCCAAGCATTTGCACGTGCAAATCTCCTCCCCATACAAGGCGGTCTCGCTTTATGCCATCCCACAACATTCCGTTCCTTTGACATAATTCCAACGTATATGCAGAAGTTTCAAATATATCATTCAAGCGATTGTCGCTGCAAAAAAAATAGCCATTTCGTTTCGTTTCTGCAAGAAAAGCAGCCGCCACTATACTTTTTATTTGTAAACTTCCACACAACACGTCCAATCTCACAAAACGAAAACCGCTTTGACCGAACGTTAAATCCGAATAATCAACTAGCGGTTCGGTAAAATCACGAGGAGAATGATCGTTAGAGGCGTTATTTTGCCCGATATCGGCACAACATTCACTCACAGATTCTCCAAAGCGGATTCGAACCAAGCCCGCCTCCGAACGATACGTTAAAATCCTGACTCCGCCACATAATTCCCTGCCGAAATCAAGAATAACAAACGAACCGCGTGTAAGAGTAGCATACTCCGTCTCATTTAGTCCTATTTGCAAATACGTGCGTTCTTTTACTAATAATCCCGACTTTCCCACGTTTTTGCTATCTATTATTCGTTTAGGGTACAAATACTCTCTGTCCATTAAAATTCTCCGCCGTATAGAGTAAAACTGTATTTTTCTTAATTATATACTATTTTTTACTATAACGCAATACCTTATTTGTACCGATAATTACCCAAAAAAGACACAACACACTCATTTTATAAAAAGCCGCACTTATGTGCGACTTCTTATCTGTTTGTCAATAATTACCAATTATTTTAAATACATATTCAGTTCCTCTTCCGTCGGCAAATAATTCCTTATTTCATAGGAGGCAACCCCGATCGGAGCCGTCGTCGATTTAAGCGACCATTCAACCGAATACCTATCTTTTCCTTTACAAAGCAACAATCCAATCGTGGGATTATCTGCGTCTTTTTTAAGAGTTTCGTCAACTGCGGTAATATAGAACTGTAATTGTCCGATAAAATCCGGCTTAAAATCCACGTTTTTCAGTTCAACAACGACGTAACATCTAAGTTCCAAATGATAGAATAGCAAATCAACCAAATAATCGCTATTCGGCGTAGAAATTCTGTATTGATTTCCAACAAAAGAGAAGCCCTTTCCAAGTTCGAGCAACACGGTTTTAATCTGTTCGAGCATCGCCGTTTCTATGTCTTTCTCCACGATTTTCTCTTTTAAACCGGCAAATTCAAAAATATAAGGGTCTTTAATGATATCTCTCGACAATTCGCTCTGCGGCGCGGGTAATCTATTTTCAAAATTTGTCAATTTTTTGGAAACGTCAGCCTGCCTTTCATATAATTTCAACTCGATTTGATGTTCAAGAACTACTTTACCCCACCCGTTTTCGACACATTTCTGTGCGTACCACATACGCACGTCAAAATCTTTAACTTTCTCAATTAAGATAAAATTATGAGTCCACGGCAATTTTGTATGTTTCATAAAATTTTCTCATTCTTGCCAGGTTACGCGGGGAATATCCATCACTCTCCTGAAATTCAAGTTTTAAACTTTTCGAGAGTTCATTTACAAAATTGTTTCCATATTTAGAATTTTCGGCAATAATTTTACCAATCCTGAAATACATGGATAACAACTCCTTGTTTGCATCTGATAAAACTTTCCCTCTTGTTTGAAAGATATCAGTCTTGATTTGTTCAAATATCGAAATAATGTTTTTATCAAGAATCTCTTTGTTTTTTCCTTCCTTTTTAGATTCTCCCTCCCGACAATCGTTTTTTATAGTATAGCATAGATACAGATCTTTTTCAATCGTTTTTAGATTTGATGCCACAATTCAATTTGATTTTCAGTGAAAAAATTGCTTCGGTTTCTCAACTTTTTAAATATTGTTCCCCATAAATCATTCCTTCATCGGTATAGACTTCTAAAAGCTCGTATTGCGGATGTTCTTTCACAAACTGATTGTAATACCGTATCTGTGCTAAAAAGGAATGTATCTGCTCTTCCGACTTTGTCGACACGCGGGCTTACGCGGCTAATCGTATTTTTTTATTCGATTTCGGCTTTACGGGCGTTATATCTGTTATCTGCATTTTATAACCTCCTTTTTCTTTTTGTAGCACAAACTATACCACAAGAGTTCGAACCAGTCCAGCACTTTTGCGCCAAAACCCAAAAGATATTTTTTATTTTTATCCGTCTACGACAATCCTTTCGCATCCGTAATGTTCGGCGGAAAGTTTTAAGATTTTTCCGTACTCCGTTTCCGTTAAAAGTTTTGCTCTTAATAGCAGTCGGAGCATATTCACGCTGTAATAAAACGCCGCGTTTTTCTTATCCTGTTCTGCCGTCATCTTTAGTTTCTCCCGCATTGCCTTTTATGCCTACGCTTATAGAAATTGCTTTATTTACCCTGTCCATAGTACGATTATCCAACTTCCCGACGTATTCTTTCAATCGACTTTTATCTACCGTGCGTATCTGTTCCAACAGTACCACGGAATCTTTTTCAAATACCTCTTCGCCTATCTCTATATGCGTAGGCAGTTTGGCTTTATTTCGCCTACTCGTTATCGCCGCCACAATTGTTGTAGGACTATATTTATTCCCCGTATCGTTTTGTATCACGAGTACGGGTCGAATGCCGCCCTGCTCGCTGCCGATTACCGGATTCAAATCCGCATAATAGATTTCGTTTCTTTTTATATCTTTCATATCGTTTCTTCCTTTTATGTGAACGACGGACTCGTCCGTATAGAACAAGCCCGTCTTTTTGTTAAATCAATAATAATGCGTTCCCGTCATCGTGATATCCGCGTACAACACGATATCGCCTACCGTTCCTGCAGGAAATTCACCCGTAAACGGCTGAGTTAAATTCCAGTCGAGATACCAACCGCTGAATCTATACGTTGCAGGAGGATTTCCGCTACCCGTATGGTAAATACCGCCGCAGCCGTAATCTCTTTTAAGCGTGCTTATGGTTACTTTTTCTCCGTATCTATGCCGGACAAGAATAATACAAACCTTGCAAAAACGCCGCTATTTATGCGCTTTTTTGCAAATTCTCGGATGGTGTACATACAGTACTACCGTCCTCGCCTTTGCAACAAATCATCAAAAATATCGGCGTTTTTGTTGCAAGCAAGTCTAACGTTGTGTTTTTAGGCTAAGGCAAGGCGCGTGAGCGCGTTAATACTGTACGTATAACGCGTGAGCGCAACGCAGCATTAGTCAAAAACACAGCGTCAGACCACGGTTCGTATTACTCTTGTCCGGCATAACTCGTAGGATATACGCCGTCCGCAAGGCGACTGTTGCCGTGTTCCGAGCCGACCTCGAATAAACCGAGTTTAGACGTAGATTTCCCGCATAAATAAGTGATCGTATACGTTTTGTCTTTATCCCCGAATTCAAAGCTCGAGCGATCCATCGCAAGGCTTTCTACGATACCCTGCTTCTTCACAAGCGAAGTATCGGTATCGAACGTGTATTTAACAAGCGTATTGCCGTCCGCATCGTTTAACGTTACGATCGTAGAAGAATAGTAATTCGAATTGATTGCCGCAATAATTTTGTTATGGTTTTCAATCGACAACCCGTTCACCGCGTTTTTATTCAGATACCCCGCCACCTTAAAGCCGTTTTCCGTTGCCGTGGCAATCGGTTCTGCCGCCGCGTTTTCCTTTACTTTATTCATCGCCGAAGAAAGCGCGGATTTATACGAGAGAGTCATCGCAGTAGGCTTCGCAATTTCGCTATCGCTTAACGCCACCGTATAAACGTCCGACTTGCTATACGAATACCCGAAATTGATTTCGTTATCGCTTTCCACGTCGGCGACCAACTTACCCGACTTTCTCGAAACGTTTACCGTAGGACTTTTCCCCGCTTGCGCTACGGACAAATCATAAGACAGCAACTGCTGTTTGTAATCGAGCAGGCACGATGCCGTAGCGTTCGGGTTCTCTCTTGCCGTTACGGTGATTTTAATTTGTTCGCCAAAGGCTTTCAGACAAGTAACCGTCGCCGTTTTCGCGCCGTCTACGGTAGGCGTTACGGTAACGTAATCGGTTACGGTTTTACCGCTCGCCCATTCGGAATCCGCATTGACAAAATCTACCGCCCAGTCCAAAGGTTTTGCCGCTGCCGTCGTGGGCGTTACCGTTACCGCAAGATTAACGATAAACGTTTTGGGCGCACTTGCCGCAAGCGGCGCGGGCGTAAACAACATTCTTGCCGGCAACGGGTGGTATTCTCCGTCCATAAGGTTGTTGCCGTTCTCGTCCGTAACCGTATCTTTGACTTCCGCCACGTTATCCGGCGTAATTGACGGTTTCGTTTTAATCGTTAAAAAGAATCCGCCAAGCCCTAACGCAATTACCATAACAAACGATAATGCCCAGATTGTGATTTTTTTTGCTTTACTCATTTTTTCTTCTCCTTTTATAGTTTTAAGTAGTCCTTTCGTTGCCCGCTATATCGCAAACGAGCAACGAAAATTTTTGCTTTTTTTGTATCAATCGTTTTGCGCTTGTATTTGCTTTGCTTCCCCAAGCGCGGGGTACGTCGTCTTTCGGTTATGCCTTTAACCCTCATAGGAATTCCACCTCCCCACAGTTCTCGTCGGGACGCCCTCTTTGGTTGCGACGGCTCACGAAATTTCTTCCGTTTCAACGCTCGACCTGAGACTGGACGTAAGTATCTTTAAGTTCTCCGCTTGTTTTCGCCGCCGATTCGGTTGCGCCGAATCGTTCGAATTTTTCTTTCTCGTTTCTTTGGCTTACCCGCGTTTCGCGCGGACGGCAGAGAGAATGTAAAAGACGCGTAATTTATTCAACTGTTTTTTGAGAAACAAAAATAAGCCTCTCACTATTCATGCCGAAAAGTGAGAGGCTTGCACACCTTACCTATCTAAAAATTTTTTTAATTTTTCTAATATGCGAAGTTTTCGCTTATGCACGGCGTTGTGATAAACGCCTTTTTGCTTTGCGTATTAGCGTTCCGTAAGGTTTTGAATATAGATTGCCGTTATAAGTTCCCGTTCGTCGGGCGAAAGCAGAAGAAACGCTTTTTTTAGTTCCGCCACAGTCATTTTGTTTATAACCGCAGCTTCCACGTCCGTCTTTGTATCCGCGAAAACTTCCACGCCGAGCGTTTCGTCCGTGTCCAAAGCGTCGTAGGAGACGTCGCCGTTTAACAAAGAACGCTCGTCTATGTACTTTTGTCGTCGTTTGTCCTTGTAATACGCTTTATACGTTTCTTCCGTTACTTCCATCAGCATTCCGTATAAAGGCAAATAGAATTTTTCTGCATAAGACTTGTCCGAGCGTTCGAGTTTTTGAAGTTCGTTATAAGTTATCTCCTTGTAGTTGCCGTTTTCTAAAATAAATACTTTTTTAGGTGCGTATTTCACCGTTTTATCCTCCTGAATTTGAAATTTGTTTTTAAGGTTCAAATCTCAAATTCGGAGGACTTCTTATGCCGTTTCCGCCCTTATTTAAATGAAAACATACAAAAATGCGCCTATCCCGCAAAATTTCAATCTGCAAAATAGACGCATTCGTTTTTTCATATTCATAATTTAGTGTGTTTTCCCCGCCGTACTTACTTGTTTCTTTTCCCCTTGTTACCCTGTGTTTCTATCATGTTCATCGCTTAAAACAAGCGACGGTGCGCAGAAAAAATTCCAACGCATAAAAAAATCCCCTCCTTCCAAAAAACTCGGAAAGAGAGAATTTTACATAACCGTACAGTCCCGTACTTACCTAGTTTTTTTATTACGGGACTACATGTGTTCTGCTATTCACATCTTTTTATGAAACTACCATTCATTAAATGCTGACTTTCAGTCAAGCCTTACAGTAAACTTATAAGTTGAAAACTTCCTTATTCGTACCATTATATTTGACCTTCCGGAAATATATTTACAAAACTCCTCAAATTTTTCCCAAGAAATACGATTTGCGTCCATTTCGTAGCTATGTCCCCAAACGTACAACAACTTGTTTCCGCTATCGGGCAAATTTAAAAATTTATTCGCCATATCGAAAAGCCTGTTTTCGTCAACGTAATACACCGTAGGGTTAAACTTGATTAAATCTGACTGCACACCGAAATCATCGGTCTGAATAACCGTTCTCGCATACTTGATTTTGGTCTGTTCTTTTATTATTTTAGCCACTCGCTCGTCAATCGCTCCGTTAGGGTACGCCATACCGACGACTTCATACCCGCAAAGATCGGATAAAACGCGTCTGTCCGTTTCATCTTGATAAGCGACTGTTTTATCGTCGACTTCAGTCAAAGACGGGTGTGTTAAAGAATGTGCCGCGATTTCGTGTCCCGCATAAACACTTTTTATATCGTATGCGTCTATTTTACTGTGCGACACCTTAACTCCGTAGCAAACCAAATCGCCTTTTAATCCGAGCAAAGCGGAATTAAGATTGAAAGTTGCTTTAAGGTTATATTTATTTAAAATTTCTACCAGTCTTTTATCCTGAGTTACGCCGTCGTCAAAACTGAAAGTTACAGCTTTGCATTGATTATTCCACATCCTTTTACCTCTGTCAAAAAATAATTTTCAGCGTGATGATTTCAAACGGTTTAACTTCCAAAGACACTTGATTGTTACTTACGGACAAGTTTCGGTCGTCGTTTTCAAGCAAATCGCAAAGACTAGCGCATTTAATATTCTCGTTAAAATTAAGCGTGATTTTATGCCTTATATTATTAGTTTCGTATAGCCTGACGATATATCCGTTGCCGTTTTCCGCCCGTTTCACCGCGCCGATATTGATTTTTTCATCGGAACAAGCAACAAACGAAACAGCCTTGAAATCGCCGCTTGCTTTTCCGAACGTTTGCAGCGGATTATTCAGCATAAATGCCTGCCTTTCCGCCTCGCCGTTTCTCGCCGCGCCTTCGTGCGCGAATAACGAGTAGGTAAAGTTATGTTTTCCCATATCGCTGTCGGGATTCGGATACGTTGCGCCGCGCAGCAAACTCAAACCTATAACGTTGTTAATCACGCTATATCCGTACTTACAATCGTTTAAAATCGCCACGCCGTAATCGCTTTCGGATATATCGGCGTATTTATGCCCGCAACTTTCGAATTTCGCCCTATCCCAACTCGTATTCTGGTGCGTGGGGCGCGTGATATTGCCGAATTGTACGTCGAACGTAGCGAAATCGGCGTTTAAATCAAGCGGGAACAACGCTTTTAAAAGCGAGTGTTTCGTATGCCAATAGACTTCCGTTTCAAAATCTATTCTGCCGATATTTTCATACAATCGCACAATCTGCGTTATCGTGGAATCGCCGTATTTTTTTACGATTTTTAAACCGCCCGTCGCGCCGTCCGAAAACGTTTCGGACGAAACGACCTCGTTCACGCAATAACTTTTTTCGATATAATAATCGCGAAGTTCCCATCCGTCGTAATCGAGCGGCAAATCTTCGTATACGCGAAGTTCGTTGGCTTTCTCGCCTTCTTTGATAATTTGTCTGCCGTGCTTTTTATCGAATAACGAAATGATGTTATATTCTTTATCGAAGATAATTTCATAAAAATCGTTTTCGAGTTTTTGTTTCGCCGTTTTTATACTGCCGTTTAACGGTTGTAAATCCACCGCGCTTATGCCTTTCGCCGCCGCGCCTTTTATGTACCGTTTTCCGTTTTCGGTGTCGATAATTCCGTCCGCCGCAAAACTATTCGGATTGAATATGACGTATTTTTCGCCGTCCGCGTTATATTGTTTGCTCAATTCGGCTTTGCAGACGTTTTCGAGTTTTTCTATTTTCGAAAAAACGTATGCGTAATCTCTGTCGCTGTCTTCATAAATATTTTTTATGCCCGAGCCGGGTACGACGTCGTGAAACTGATTGTTTAAAATAATCTTCCACAACTCGTCGATTTCTTCTTTCGGGTATGTAAGTTTATCGCCGCAAAGCGAATACAGAAGTTCGAGATTTTGCATGGCAAATTCCGCTTTGCGATTGTTGCGTTTATTGTGTGCCTGTGTGGTGAGTGTGCCGCGGTGGTATTCGAAATAGAGTTCGCCAACCCATTTTTGTATTCTGCCGCTTTCCTTCGCCCGTTTTTCTATCCTTTCAAGCGCATCTTTTGCAAACGAAAATCTCGTTTTCGGGCAACCGGGAATGCCGTATTCCATTCTGCGGATATTTTCGATATCCTCTTTCGTCGAGCCGCCGCCCCCGTCGCCGTAACCGTAAGTGATAATCGCCTCGTCGGAGAGTTCTTTGTTTCTGTATGCGTTCCACGTTCCCGCCACCTGCGAGGCGTTGCCTTTGGCGTTGTACGTAGCGTACCTGTTATACGAGCGATCGGTTTTCATATCCTGCGCAGTTAAAAAGTAAGTAAAAATTTCGCTGCCGTCAAGCCCGCGCCACATAAACGTATCGTTCGGCATCGTATTGGTATCGTTCCAACTGATTTTACTTGTAACAAAATATTTTACGCCCGTTTTTTTAAGAATTTGCGGCAACGCGACGGAATAACCGAATACGTCGGGGAGCCATAAAATTTCGCTTTCCACGCCGAATTCTTCTTTGAAAAACTTCTTTCCGTATAAAATTTGCCGCACCAAACTCTCGCCCGAAGTGAGATTGCAATCGGCCTCCACCCACATTGCGCCCTCGGCTTCCCATTGTCCCGCTTTTACGCGTTCTTTGATTTTTTCGTAAACTTCGGGGGCTTGCGTTTTGCACGCCTCGTATAAAAACGGCTGAGAAGAAGTAAATTTATAATCGGGATACTCCTCCATCAACGCTAACGCCGTGGAAAACGAACGCTGCGCTTTTTCTACCGTCTGACGCATCGTCCAAAGCCACGCCACGTCGATATGCGTATGCCCGATACAGTCTACGAAATAATTGTTATCCGCCTTATTGCCGCAGTATTTTTTATAAAATTCGTTTTCGATATACTCGTTTGCCGCGTTTACGGAAAGCCGGAATTCCCGCGAGCCGACGCTGCGCCAATCGAGCAGATTGACGGTATTATTCAGATACAAAAGTATATTTTTATAATCGCCGACGTTATCGGGGGTAAAAGACAATACTTCAAACGGTACGGAAAGGTTATACGCCAGCCTTTCCGCCGCTTTATTCACCGCGAGAAGATTTACGAACAAATTGATCTTCTTATCAAAATACATACCCGTATAGGCATAAATATGTATTTTATACGTCTTTTTCTCGCTTAAAACAACGTATTTGTGATTGCCGTCTATTCCCTGTTGCAACTTCCCGTCTACGTACACGAGAAACTGCGGGTACGATTTTTCCCAATCGTCGATAAGGCGAGTATCGAGTTCGAAACGTACTTCGCCTTTTTCTATCTCGTCGCCTACCGTAACTTCGGTGTAAAACCAATAATGCGAGTCAACCTTGCCGCCCCAAAAATCGCCGTTTTTAAACGGCGCACCGCTATCTTTCACGTTCGGCAATACGTTATTCTTTTTATATTCGCCGTCTGATACGAAAATATTATTCACGGGCGTATTTTTTACGATTGCCGCCGCCCGCAGTTCTCCGATTATCCTTTTTATTCTTTCCGTTAAATTCAATACGTTATTTTGCATAATTTTATAATAAGTTTTTCTCTTTCAATTTATTTGCGATAGTATCGAGTACGCTTTGGACGAAGGAATTTTCGTGCGCGTAGTCGAAAAGAATAAACGCATGCTTTGCGTTGTCGATAATTTTTAATTCGCAGTCGATTTTCTCTTCCTTTAATTTATCGTAATAATTTTCGGCGTCGGATAAAGCAACGACTCCATCGTTAGTCCCGTGCATAATCAATGCGGGCGAATCGCCTGCCGCAACGTTATAAAGCGGAGAAAATTCCTTTAACAAATCTTCGCAATTTTCGTTTTTGCGCGGAATTATCCCGTAACTCCATTTTCCCGTCAAATCGACTATCCCGTTTAAATCGACGACGTAATCGGGCAAACTAAAATCACTTTCTAATCGTTTTATAATTGCGGAAACTCCGAGGCACGCCGCCAGATAGCCGCCTGCCGAATCGCCTAAAACGCTTATCGGAATCGAACCGTTTAAATTAGTCTTTATATATTTTACGGCGTCGGCGCAATCTTTTAAGCAGTCTCGCACGTCGGTATTTTTGCCGTCTTCCATTATCCGATACTGCACGGAATATGCTATCGCTCCGTTATTAGCAAAATATTCGCAATGCCTAAAAAATCGCCAAGTATCTTCGCTTTTCCAACCGCCGCCGTGTATACATATTACGCAACCGCTTGCCTTTCCTTGCGGAAGAAACTCGTACAATTTTAAATTTAAGCCATCCACGGTTTTATAAATTATTTCTTTCATTTTTATTTATTCCGAACGCAAATTATTCATAACGATGTCGAAACCGCGATTACCCTCGTAACCTACGAGGCGTTGATTTTCGTCGGCTTTTGCGTACAAAGTGGGGCAACAATCGTTATTCTCTTTAATTGCCTGCCACGCCTTCCACAACCTATTGTATAAAGCGACTGTCTTTTTTATTATATCCAATTATAAACGAAACCTTGGGTCCGTAGTCAGCCGCCTTCCCGTACGCTTTTGCATTTGCTCTCTACGCGAGAGAACCCACTCGCGAGCCTCGCTACCTTCGGGTAAAATCGCTCTCCATCCGAACGACTCGCCCACGCCGTTCCATAACAAACCGTACTGAGCGCAAGTCGATAAATCGAAAGTCTTTCCGTCGTACCCTCTCAACTTTAAAAAAGCGGTGTCTTTATATTGAGTTTGATACCTTACCGCCGCGGGATTGTCGTGTACCATATCGTGTACGAATAATTCCGAGCGAGTTATTTTTTCCATATTACACCGTTATATCCGTTTGAGTAGAATTTTCGTGAATAAATTTCTTTTCATTTCGAGTTATCGTTATATTGTAAGTTTTACCGCGGAATACCCTCGTTATTTTTGCGGGAAGCATTTCTTTCGGCAGACAAGGGTATATTTCGAGTCCGTCGTAACGCGGCTTTATTCCGAACATATATTGCGTTACCGCAACGTACATCCACGCCGCAGTACCCGTAAGCCAACTCACGTTAGCCAACCCGAATTT
Source organism: uncultured Clostridia bacterium (assembly GCA_934254815.1). Classification (GTDB taxonomy): domain Bacteria; phylum Bacillota; class Clostridia; order Christensenellales; family Borkfalkiaceae; genus UBA10281. The sequence goes on from CAKQME010000007.1 coordinate 102,316, forward strand.
ATCGCTTTCCGGTCCGAAAATATTAGACGCGTAAACGTAGGGTTCGGCTTTATATCGCCATTCACCCGCCTTACTTTGCGCAATCATCGGCAAAAGTTGATGATAATATTTATAGGCGTTTTCGGGGCGTTTGAGCATACATTCGGCAATAATCGCCCAGGTATTCGCGTGACAGAACACGCTCCCGTTCTCGCCGCAACCCTTGTTATAGTAAGTAAGCGGATCTTCCTTCGACGGATAATCTTTCATCGCAGGGTCGATTTTCTTTATTCCGAGTTCGGTGTCGAGATATTTCTTCACGCTGTCCATAGCGGTTTTCGCATTATCGCCCATTCCGCTTATCACCGACCAACTTTGCGTGTTGAGCCATATTTTCGCCTGCGGCTCTTGCTTCGAGCCGATAAACCGCCCTTCGTCGGTAATGCAACGCCTGTACCACTCTCCGTCCCACGCAATCTCGTTGACAAGCCGTTTTTGCTCGGCGTAAATCTCTTCGTATATCCGTCCGTTCTCGCCTTTAAGGTCGGCAAGTTCGGCAATCATTTTCAATACCGTACCGAATTGCATAGAAGTCCATATACTTTCGCCTTTACCTTTACGACAGACCTTATAAAGCATATCGTTCCAGTCGGAGGCGAGCATCAACGGGAAACCGTGTTCGCCGCGGTTTTCCATACAAAAATCTATCGACTTTTTGATATGTTCCCAGACGGTTGCCTTTCCGCCGTCGTAAAAATCTACGACTTCGTCGAGATAATCGAGCGTTCCCTCTTCCATAATAATATGGTAGCACGCCATTACGAGCCACAAATGGTTATCGCTATGTATTCTCGTTACGGGATCCCACCCCTCGATGGGAAAACAGTAGTGATTGCAATGCCCGTCCTTATACTGCTGCGTAAAAAGTAAATTGAGTTTATCCTTTGCACGCCGTAAGTCGAAAGGTATCATCGCGAGAATATCCTGCGCGGTATCTCTTACGCCCACGCCGCGGAAAGTACCTGTAGCGTAGTAACTTATGTTTCTCGAAAAAAGAAAATTGCGTTCCGCTTGGTAAGGATTCCATACGTTTATCATCGTTTGCGCGTCTTTATCGGGTATCTCGCATTGAAAACGGGAAAGGTAATCGTTCCACTGCTCTTTAAGCGAAACGAACGATTTTTGCACGAACCCTTTCTCGCGGCAATGCGCAACGCATTTTTCTATTTCTTCCTCGGTCATAGCCGTGCCGAGAAACACGTTTATTTCATTTTCTTCGCCCGCCTTTAAATCCGCGTCTATCTGAAACGCAAAGCAGGGGTCGCCGCCGTAGAGCGTAGAATTCGAGCATTTTTCGCTTTCGATTCTCTGCGGATTTTCTTCGCTGCGATACGCACCTATAAATTCGTCGCGGTCGCAATCGAACGCCGTAATTTTTGCGTCGGTCGCAAAATACACGAGCGGAGTTTCGTCGGGTTTGGGTTGCATTTCAACGCCGTACTTATACACGAGTATATCGCCCTTCGCGTAGCAGGAAAGTTGGTGTTTGTTATAGCATTGCCATTGCAACTCGCGCATAAACTCCATCATTCCGAGTTCGACGTAAGGGAAAATCGTTATGCGTTTATCTTTATCCGACTTTAATTTTAAATTCCATATAAGCGCGTTTTCGTATTTGCCTACGAAATATGTTGCAACTACGTTTACACCGTTTTTAGTTGCCGTATAGCGCGAATATCCCATACCATGAGCCGCGTTCCACTTTTCGGGTTTACAGGCGCATGGTTCGCTCGTGGGCGTCCATACGTCGTTTCCGTCTTTTATATAAGCGTAAAAGCCGCTCCTGTCGGTAGGCAAGTGAAAAAACCTGTAATGGTTGATACGCCATATCTGCGGACTTTTATAAAACGCCACTCCGCCACCAGCCTGCGACATCATCGTATGAAAAGTTCCGTTGGAAAAATAATTCATCCAAGGCGTCGGCGTATTGTACTTATCTATAATAATCTCGCGGTTTTTATCGTCGAATTTGTAACCCATAATTATTCATTTCCTCTTACGAAAATGCTTTTACCGATAAATTCTGATTTTCCGAGTATGCCGTCGACGAGCATCTCAACCGTTTCTCTGCAAGCGTTGCAGTTCGTTTCGATAAACGTTGGATCCTCAGAGAAATAATCGCTTGCAAAATACGGCGAGCCATAATTTATTATAAGTTTTTTCTTTTTGTCGAACAGATGCGACGCCCATATAAGCATATGCGGAACGCTCCATTCGGCGACGAATGCGCACTCTATATTAAATATAACAAGATCGTATCTGTTTTGTAATTTATCTATATCCGCCTGCCAGCAAACTCTTGACGGCACGTCGTAAATATCTCTTTGCAGGTCTGCGTTAAATCCGCGACGAATAAATTCTTCTTTTAATAAAACGCTCGAATCGCCACCGCCGTTTTCCGTTCCGTCTACGATTAAAATATTTTTGATTTTATTTTTATCAAGCGGTAACAACCCTATATCGTTACGAAGAAGACACATACCGTCTTTGCTTATTTTAAGCGTTTGTTCGTCCACGAATCCGGCGTTCGGTTTTTCTATCGTACCGTTCTTTTCGGCTCTTTCTTTAACGGTTTTCATTCCCTCAATTCTTTCAAGAGCATCGTCGAGCCTCGACATAGGAATTTCGCCGCTTATTATGAGTTCCTCTATTTTTTCAGCAGCCTCCACCGGCGGCCACAAAAGCAAATCCGCGCCCGCTTTAAACGCCTGTACCGTTTCGGCAATCAAATCGCCAGTAGCCATACCGCCCATAATAAGCGCGTCGGTTACTACCGCGCCTTTAAAACTAAGTTCGCCCTTTAATAAATCGGTCGTTATCTTCTTTGAAAAAGTCGCGATAGGATTAAACCCGTTGTCTTTTTCGTCGGTATACGATTTAAGCGTAACGTGAGTGGTCATTATTGCCGCAACGTTTTCTTTCATCACTTCGCGATAAGTATAGCCGTAAGTTTTAAGCCACTCGTCGAAAGGAAGTACGTTCGCTCCCGGTCCTATGTGCATATTCACGAAAGAAGTTCCGATTCCCGGAAAATGTTTTGCAGTAGAGCAAACGCCCTGATCCTGTATGCCTTTTATTACCTGTCTGTATACTTTGCCTATCGTTTCAGGGTCATCGCTTATACCGAGCAGGTACATAAGGTGATCGAAACACATATCTATGCTCGGCGCAAGAATCCAGTCTACGCCTTTATCGTTGCATTGCATACCGATACACTTTCCGAGGTTATACGCGTCGGTTAAATTGCGGGATGCGCCGAGCGCTTTTTGCGGACAGAAACGCACTCTCTGCCCCGCGACCGTAACTCCGTCGGCGCAAACGATTAAATCTTTCGCTGCGGTCTTGCACTCGAGCATTTTTTCGTGCGACATAGCCGTACCCATTTCGACGCCATTTTCGTCGGTTAAGACCGCGCCTTCGCTGTAATATAAGCCTCCTACGGGATATTTTTTAAAAAACTCTTTTATCCCGCCGTGCGTGTTTACTTCTCTTATCGTTACTACGAATGTTTTTAATATTTTTTCTCTTAAAGTCATATTAAATCTCCTTACCGGTAATAGTTTTGCTTAAAAGCCACTCATAAGTCTCTTGGTTGTTATATGTATCCGTCCACGCGTCGTGGTGATCGTAAGGGTAAACCGTAAATTTTATTTCGGCTTTTGTGTTCGTCTTTTTAAGCGCGTTTATCATCTTTTCGCTTTCAAACAATTCCACGACGGGATCGTTTTTACAATGAAACGCCCATACGGGGACGCCTTCGAGCGACCAAGCGTTCCAACTCATTCCTCCCCCGCATATAGGCATTATCGCCGCAAACAAGTTCGGTCTTGCCATGGCAACCGACCACGTTCCGAATCCTCCCATTGAATTACCCGTTACGTAAACTCTGTTTGCGTCAACGTCGTTTCTCTTAACGTATTCTTCTACAAGAGAAATCAGCCTTTCGCCGTACTCAAACCAAGTGGCGTTATTCGCACATTGCGGGCTTATAATCATAAACGGCAGTTTCATTCCGTTTCTTACGGTTTTTATCGGTCCGTGAATCGTCAATTTATTTACGTCGTCGCCGCGTTCGCCCGCCCCATGCAAATAGATAAGGAGCGGCATTTTATCGTCGTGTTTATCGGGAATACACTCTAAAAATTTCATTCCCTTATATTCTTTCAATTTGTCCATAATTCTCAATAAATATTTTCGCCGTTTGATTTAATAACCGTTTTATACCAGTATGCGCTATCTTTCGGAATTCGCTTTTGGCTTTCAAAATCGACGTGTATAAGTCCGAAACGCGGTCGATAGCCGTTCTGCCACTCCATATTATCCGTAAACGACCATACAAAGTAACCGCAAAGATCAACCCCGTTTTCAGTTGCCTTGTCGAGTTCTATAAGATGCCTTTGAATATAGTCTACCCTTTGTGGATCGTGAACTTTTCCGTCTAGAGCAACCCAGTCAAGACAGCACATGCCGTTTTCCGTGATACAAACAGGTTTTTTATACCTTTCATAAATCCATTCGACAGCATACCTTATACCCTCGGGGCAAATGTTCCAGCCGAGCGAATTATGCCATGCACCGACTTTTTCTTTTGCATAGTCACCGTTTTCGTCCACAATTCCTGCGCTATAATAATTCTGACCGTAAAAATCAAGTGGTTGGCAAATTATTTTCAAATCTTCTTCCCAGCCGTCGGGAAGATATTTTTTTAATTTGCTCAAAAGCGGCTCCGGATACTTTCCGAGATAAATCGGATCGGAAAACCACGTTACAGAACTGTGCCAATAATTAAAAAAATCAAAAGACAACGTTTTTTTCTTTGCAGCTTCGATATTTTTTTTCGTTGGTTTTTCGGGTATGAAAAAACCACCTTGGTTTGCAAACCCTATCTTAATTTCTCCGACTGAATTTTCCCTTAATGCCTTTACGGCTTTCCCGTGCGCAAGCAAAATATTATGCGCCATAGGCACGGTTTCGGCATCGGACATATTAAGCCCGGGAGCTTGTCCGCTGCCGCGATAACAACCCAATATACATTGAGGCTCGTTAAACGTTATAAAATTTTTCACTCTGTCGGAATATCTTTGCGCAACAATCTTTGCATAATACGCAAAGTCATCGGCAAATTCACGATTCATATACCCTCCTTTTTTGTAGATATACATCGGTAAATCCCAATGAAATAACGCTAAGTACGGGGTTATCCCGTTTTTTAAGAGTTCGTTTATAACGTTATCGTAAAAAGTCGCTCCTTCCTCGTCAATTTTTCCGTTCGGATAAGGCAAAAGCCTATTCCACGATATCGAAAACCTGAAAGCCTTTATGCCGAGCGACTTCATTAAGGCAATATCGTCTTTATATCTATGATAAAAATCACATGCGACATCACCAGTTTCTCCGCGTTCGATTGCGCCGTCTTTAAGGCAGAACATATCCCAGACAGACTCTGTCCTTCCGCTTTCTTTGGTTGCTCCTTCTATTTGATATGCCGAAGCTGCCACGCCCCATACAAAGTCTTTTTTAAACATGAAAAATCTCCTTATTTGATGTATATAGTGTATTTATAAATTTCTTCATCTTCCTTTCTGACGCATTCACCCGAACCCCTTTTTATTTCAATATCGTAGCGCGTATCGCCTATATAAAGGTTTTTTAACGAAGCGTAATTGATCCCGCGCGGCAAGTGCGGATTAAATCGCACCCCTTTCCCTACGGACAAGCCTACAATTCCCTCGACAACCATATTCAGGTAAGCGGTGGCACACCAGGTCTGATAGTTCTCCGCGCCCCACTCGATAAACTCGTTTTCCCATTCCTGAATACCGCCATATGCAAGCCCCGTATCGGGGTGATAAATTTCAACGAACTGTTTATCTCTTACGGCATTTCGTGTTAAAGCGAAAAACTCGTCGTCAAAACGCTTTTTATATCCGCTTTTAAGCATAGCCATGGCGAAAAATCCCTGAACCTGCGGCCATATCGTACCGCAATGCCTGCCGTAATGCCCGCCGCCTTTATACGATTTATACGGCTCGAAACACGGGTATACGCAAGGCAAGCCGTAACGGGTAGAATATGCGTTTTTCGCTATGCTTTCTGCCTTTTTCTCATCGGCAATACCGAATAACAAGGCAAACGCCAACCCCAACCCCTCCTGCGCGTCGCACTCGTTATAAAGATAATCGTATAAACCAGTTTTCTCGTTCCAGAACCGTTCGTTTATAGCATTTTTCAACTTTTGCGATTTCAACTCGAATTCATCGGGATTTTCACCAAGTTCTTTTGCCGCAAACGCCAGAATATCGTAGGCTTTTTTATACACGCAATTTGTGGAAAGTGTTTCCATCGGCAGTCCGTAACCGCGTTTAACCGCCTCGTCGGGATAAGCCTTTACCCAGTCCAAAACGCACGTTACGGGTACTTTGCCGTTCATTTTTCTATATTTTTCGGGATAAGCCGAAATACCGTCGCCGTATACCGCCGCACCGCGAAACAAACCCGTTTCGTGGTCGTACTCGTCGTACTCCAACTGTCTCAGAGTGTTTAAAATCGTGCTATAAGCAAACTTTAAAAACTCTTTGTCATCGTTTATCAAATAGAGTTTAAACGCGCCTATCGCCCATATAATCTTATCCCAGTATTGGTCGCCTATACGGATTTTGCCGTCCGTCTCGTTTAAAACTGCGTAAAGCGTATTTTTTGCTACTACGGGATTTAACAACGCGACGGCGTTATACACGTTAATAGCGGCATCTCTCGTCCATGGGTTGGCATAACCTATGCCCGCCATAACGCAAGGTTCTTCGCGCTTTAAAATTCCGCTTTTTATAGTTGCTACGTTAGCCGCAACGCAACCTATCGCCAGCCTGAACGCGTCGTTTACGGCTTTATCGTCACACTCGAAATATGTTATTTTATTCATAAATCACCTTTTAAGTATCCACGCGTATGACACTCCGCGCATATTTATTTCGTCGTTCTCCATATCGCAATTATCAGAATCTATTATTTCGCCGCTTAATTTTAATTTGACGGATCTGTCGCAAGGGTTTACGACTATTTCATACGTTTCTTTTTTGCTTTTTCTTTCAAAAATCAAAGGATAACCATCGGATATTATTGAGAAATCAGCGTCGGCGGAAAGAGCGGCAATGCGTTCTCTTATCGAACAAAGTCGTTTAACCGTATTATACAAAGATTTGTCGTTACTTGCCGAATTTTCAACGTTGTGTTTCTTATAATCGGCGTTTATCGGAAGGTATAATTCATCTGCCGCTGAAAAACCCGCGTTCTTACCGTTCGTCCATTGCATGGGCGTCCGGGATCCCGTTCTATGATAGCCGCCGTCTTTATTCAAGCCTTTATAATACGACATACCTATTTCATCGCCATAATAAATCAGCGGAACGCAAGGAAGAGCGAGTATCATAGCAAACGCACACTTCAGTTCATCGTCGTTTCTCCCTATAGAAATTCTGGGCAAATCATGATTTCCCGTGACGATCGAAACGTAACCTTTTTCTTTTATTTTGCTTAAACTAAGTTTTAAATACTCTAAAAAAGTTTTACATTCGCCGTTACCCTCTTTCCGAAAATAGCTGTTTCCATCGGAATCGAACACGTTGCAACCGCTTTCTTTACGAAATAAATTATTATATCCCTCGTTATGACAATGTGTAAAAAAATCTATATCGAACGCGCCGCTTCCGACGGCGTATTCGGGTTGACCCCATTCGGAAATAAAAATCGCGTCAGGATAAGTTTTTCTCACTTCACCGAATAATTTACGCCATATTTCACAACTGCCGCGACCTTTATCATCGTTTTTAACTATACTTGCAGCCATATCGCAACGAAACCCGTCCACGCCTTTTTCAAGCCAAAATTTCATTATTTTAACGACTTCGTTATGCAATATGGAAAGCCTTTCGTCTTTATAATCGAATTGCCACGCTCGGTCTTGTTTATAATAACCGTAATTTAGCGACGGCTGAAAACAAAAAAAGTTTACCGCATAAGTACCGTTTCTCGGCGCGTTTCCGCTTATTCCGGATACTCCCTCTTCAAAAACGTTGTTGGTCCAGATATAATAATCGGAATACTTGTTCCTATTCTCTTTTCGAGATTCCGTAAACCATTTATGAGTTTCGCTCGTATGCCCGACAACGAGGTCGAATATAATTTTCATTCCGAGGTTATGCGCTTTCGTCGTTAAACTTTCGACGTCTTTTATCGAGCCGAATCTCTCGTCGATTGCGCAATAATCCTCGACGTCATATCCGCCGTCTTTAAACGGAGATTTAAAAACGGGATTTATCCACACGATATTCGCAAATTGTTTGATATAATCAAGTTTTTCGGTAATACCGTTTATATCTCCCACCCCGTCCCCGTTGCTATCGTAAAATGACGTAGGGTATACGTTATAAATTACAGCTTTATTCAAAAAATCGCTTTTCATTTTATTCTCTGTTAAGCCACACGCTTACTTTCGATTTTTCGTCCCACGTTTTGCCAGCAGAAGAATAATCTACCAACATCATCTCGACGCCGTTTTCATCCGAAATTTTCACGCTTTTATAAACGCCGTCGGGTGCGCTCGTTTCTTCGATTTTTACGTTTCTTGCAAAAGTTTCGTTTATATTGCAAAATCTCGCGTCGGCGGCGTAAACGATCCCGCCCTTACGAACGGCAAATCTATTCGTATGACCGCCGTAATCCGTACCCACGACTATTTCCGTTTTTTCCTTAAACGACACTGTTATTTCGTCGCCTGCGGCAAAACTTTTGCCGACTTCGATAAAACCACCTTTTTCTTCGGTAAACGCCTGATTTCCGTTTATCGTCGCGAAATATCCGTCGCTCCATTCCGGAATGCGGAAACGGCAGACCTTTTCGCAATTCTCTTTAATTGTGGTTTCAATTTTCGTTATTTGCTTACCGAAAGTCTTTTTTACGGCTAAAATTTCTCTGTCGCCGTCAAGCAAAGAATATTCTTCGTAAACCCTGAAAGCATACTCCTCGTCCGTGCCTTTTTCGCATATAAGCGCAAGAATAATTCCCGCGCCCGTCGCGCCGATAGCCGAACAACAACCGTAGGGGCGTTTATTCGACATATACTGAACGCCCGCCGCCTCTTTAAGCGCGCGTTTGCGGTTTATAAGCGGCGAATAACTGTCAAACGGAAAACCAAAGTGATTTTGCGAATGGTTAGTATTGAGCGCGCCTATATACGCGTTTTCAAACGAAAACTCTATTTTATCGAGATATTCTTTATCTTTCGTAACCCTGTAAAGTTCGTAAAAATACAGCATTACGGAAACGGTAACGCAAGTTTCCTGCATATTTACGGGCGTGTCGAAAGTTTGCGTCGCAGTAGAATGGTTAAACCACTCGTGCAGGCACGCCGCACTGCCTATAAACGTAAGTTCCGATTTAATGATTTTCTTTGCAAAGTTCACGCAGGTAACGAGATATTTTTCGTCCTTTGTAACTTTATAATATTCCAAAACGCCCTCGAAACAAGAAATCATCTCGTAAGCCTTTCTTATGGGATAATCAAACGGATAGATTTTATCTTCGTAAGCCGCTTTGAACATATCGAAGCCCTCGAAGCCGCCCTCCGAAATAACGTACTTGGCAAAATCGAGATAGCGTTTTTCGCCCGTCAACTCATAAGCAACAACGAACGATTTGAGTATAGAACTCGAATTCATACCTTTAAGCGCATCACTCGTGCGCGTTATAGGTATTTGCCCGTCGCCGTTACCGACGCGCGCGATTATATAATCGAGATGACCTTTAAGTACGCGTATAATTTGCTCTTTCAGGTTTTCGTCTTTGCAAATATCGTAATAATATTCAAGACCGACCGCGGCGTATTTTCTTCCCCACATATCCCAGCCGCAAAATTCTTTATCGCGGCTATAGGAAGAAAGTCTGCCGTCGCTTTCGGCTTTCGTCAAAAGCGACCTGACTGCCGATGTTAAAATTTTATACAACCGTTCGTCGGCGGTATATTTGCATATAAGGCACGCGCCGCGCATAAGTTTGCCGAAATATTCGCCGCGCCAACCGTCGTTTTCGCTGTCTAAACCGCTACCGAACTGCTCGGCGGCAAGTGTCCACAATTCTTCGTCGTATAATTGATTTTCTTTTATAAAATCTATCGTTTCTTTTAGTCTGCCGTATGGTCTTATCGTATAATTCATATTACTTGTTTTAAATTTCCTTAATGCTATCGGCTATTTTTTCAGCCAACAATTTTTCTCCGCAAGCGGTCAAAGCAATTCCGTTTACGGTATATTTCGCCTTATCTTTCGCGTCGAAAACCGCTTTTGCGAGTATTCCGTCAAACGCGACCAAATCGTCGGCAACTTCTATTGCCGCACGGCGCACCGCGACTATAATTCCTTCAAGGTCGCGCTTCCATTGCTTTTTATCTTCGGCAAACGAAATAGTCGGCTCGACGAAAATAATCTTAACAAAAGGTATAGCCGATTTTATTTTTTTAAACGTTTTAACGAGCGTTTTTTCAAATTCTTCGGGGCGGATATAATCGTTTTTCCAGTATCCGCGCCAAACTTCGTTTATCCCGATATTTACTACGAGTATATCGGGGGCTTTGCCTATTATTTCCTTTTCGTCGCGAGGGAAATTACTCTTTTCTTCGTTATCCCTCGTAACGACTTCGACGGACTGTCCGAGCATTTTCGCATAGCCGCCGTTTATACTTTCTTTGCGATATAAAAGTTTATCGTCGTAAATTACAATTTTCATTTTTTCGTTTTATAGTTTATTAGGGAAACAAATAAAGTTACATTTGTTTCCCTAATTATCAACTGTTACAAGTCTAACCCGTTATCCTCTTTGCCGAAAAGCGGCATAGGCTCGGTTTCGTTCTTATCAAGATTGCTCGTGCGAATTATATCTTCGCACGCGACTATAACTTCTGCTTCGGGTTGTAAATAAGTTCTCTTCATTTCACTCACCTCAATTAAAATACGCTTTTGCCGCAACGTGGTATAAATACAACGCCTTAACCATATTTACGGTATTTGCTTTATCGCTCGAAATCGCCGCGCGAACGTAACTTAACGCTCCGCACTTAACGGTGTATCCGCCTATAACCACCGTATAGGTGTGGTCAAGGTCGCAAGCCGCTATATCGTCGATTTCAACGTAATATAAGCCCTTTCTGTTTTCGCTCTTTTTCGCCGTGGCAACCGTTCCGTCTACGGTTACGCTTACGGTCTGAGTTTCGTCGGTTACTTTAAAGTAAATTCTTAAAGCGGTTTTCGATTCAAGCAACAAAGTTACGTCTTGTACGGTAACGTTTTCGTCGCTGCCTTCTATAGAGGGCGCATAAGCGGAAAGCGTTTCGGCGGTGATTGCGTTTTCGCCGTCTACCATAACCGTTTCGGTACTTTCACCGAAGTAAGTTCTCGCCGCTTTGCCGTAAGTCTCCAACGCGTCGGCTAATTTATACCTCTCGCTGTCCTTGGCGTTATTTGCCTTTTCATAAGCGGTGTAATCTTCTACTTTAATGGTATAGGTCGCCTTTACGGTTTCGCCGACGAAGAGTTGACATCCTATAGCCTTATCGGTATCCGCCGCGGCTACCCTTGCGGTAAATTTATAACAAGTTTCTCCGTTGATTTGCTTGTAGTTATTCTTATCGAGTTCGACTTCTTCGATAGTATTATCGGCATAAGTAAACTTAACGAAAACTCTTTCCTCGGTCGTCAATGCTTCAGCATTTAGCGACGCATACATATTAACGCCTATCGTTCCGTCCAGACTCAAAGTGGCGTAACTGAACGCGCAGTCCTCGTTTTGCCATTTCGCGCTTAAGGTAATAACGCCCGTTTCGTAATCGTTTTTACCGCCGTTAGTCCAATCCTCTTCCGTCCACACGTAACCGAACTGGTCTTCCCAACCGACGAACACGCGACCTTCTTTGGTCGGATTCGCGGGTTTGCTCGCTTTAAGTAAAGAAGCGTTCGCTGCCGACGCAACGTTTACTTCCTTTCCGTTTACGCTAACGGATTTTGATCCCGCGTCGATAAATTCGTCCGCAAGTTTATTCTTTCCGTTTATCTTTCCGCCGTTTAAGTCGAATTTAACATGATACGCTTCGCGCATGGGAACGTTCGTCGTTCCCGTTCCGTAGTGGAGTCCCGCATACGTTTGGGTATATCCGCTCGTGTTTTCGGGCGTCGGATACCACTTTTCCGTTTCTCCGTACGGAACGTAGAAGTAATTATACGAATTCCCGGTAGATTCGTAAGTATTATTGTATTCCTGCAACAGCCACGTCTGAACATTTAATCCCAGCGGCGTAGTGGTCTTGCCTTCGCTCTCCTGCGCTAATTTAGCTTCGTCAAATCCGGTAAATATCCACTTCGTTCTGTCCCACGTGTACAGAGAACCTTCTCCGAGTAAGCCTATTTTATCTCCCACAACAATGCTTAAATACGGTCCGTTCTCATTGTTATAAAAACCGCCGACGGCATCAAACGCCTTTTGCTCAATCTTCGTAACGTTATCCAAGCCGCTTATCTTAGTTACTTTAGATCGGGTGGTCATAATCATGCTGTCTACGGTTAACACGGTAGAAGGAAATTCAATCGCCGTTCTGCCCCCGTTAGTATCTATCCCGTCTTTTAAGGAAAACGAACCGTAGCGAATATGTATAACCTCATAGCAGAACGGTTGCATATCCGTTGCTTCGTATGTTTCTTTGTAAAACGAATAACTATTGCCGTTACCGCTTACATCGGCGGCAAGATCCAACCCGATATACCTGTCTCTGCATACTTCCGCCTGCCATACTTCCGTGGAAAAACGTTGTCCGCTTGCAAATAACGGATCGTAAAAGCATTTAAGCGTTACATCGCTCGTAAGCGTTATCGTATCGCCCTGATAATACGACTTCTCTCCTGCGTCTTTTATTCCGTTGCCGTTCGAATCTTCAAACAAGCCGAATATTATCGCGGTGGGAAACTGATTCTGATTCACGAGTTGCGGACAATAATACCCTTCGCTCGTGATATAGTTATAATTATACCCCGTGTCATTACCGTATACATTTTTCAATATTTCAAACTGCGCTTTTCCTTCGGAGTCGACAGCACCATTATATTTCATAAACGCACCGTAAGGGAAAAGTTGTTGGATATTTTCATAAGTAAATTCCAACTCCGTTCCTTTGGTCAAAGCTACGCCGTTCCACTCGGTTACAATCATATTCTCTTCCGAGTAAGTTGCCGTGGAACGGTTGTCGTCTGTTTTATCGTTTCTGTCTGTTACGTCTCTCGACGTAATGCGAAAACCGCCGTTCATTTCAATCGTCATCGTAACGGTATTCTCAGCCGCCATAACGGGTACTTTTGTAGTAAGCGCACCGCCTGCGGCAAATAAAACCGAAAGCGCAAGACAACCTGAAATAAGTTTGCCTTTTTTATTCATTTTTTACCTCCATTTATTTTACGGATTTATTCCGTAATTCTTTTATTATTTTCTTTATTACCACGATCGTCAAAAAGACGGAAACGACCGCGATAATAATTAAAACCGACCAAAACGCTATCGGGCTTATCCCCGATTTGTTTCCTTCCGACGGCTTTACGATTTCCTCCCCCTCGGGAATCCATTTGGCGTAAGCCGTAACGTTACTTTCAAGCGGATTATCTGTAACGAGCGCCACCGTACAACCCTCGTCGGTGTACCAACCGCCGAATTGATACCCCACGCGGAAAGGAGTGCCTATATCGCCGCTTTTATCAATTGTCTGATCGCCTATATACCCTATTTCGAGATAAGTCCCTCGATTTTTACCGCCGATCGCGTAGTTATTGTCAAATCTAACGGTATGTCCAAACAAAGCATATAAAGTCACGTTGTCGCCCTGCGCAAGTTTTATAGGCTCGCTACCAACGGTATATTCTTTCGTTAAAGACCAACCCCAGAACGAAGTTCCTTCTGGTGCATCGGGCACGGGCAACTTGTCGCCCAAATGATATTCGCCGCTATATGATTGCAGAACTCCGTTCACATATAAATTGTGCTTGGCGGTAATAGTACTCGGTGCACCGTAATAGGTTATCTTATCTTCCGATTTAACCTTTCCTATCGTATTGTTTCTTATTATAACGTGCGACATCTGCGAATCGAAATATATACCGTATTCGGAATCTTCTACGTCGTTGTTTTCTACTATAACGAACTTTACGGGGCGGTGCGAAGCCGTACCCTCTTTAACGCTTGTATAAATTGAAATTCCTTGCGGGAACACCATATCGGAACCGATATGCGGATAAAACGTTCCCGGATTAACCGCAGTATTCGTGACCACGTTGTTCCTGACGCTTATACCGAAAGCTATTGAACCTTCGAGAGTCGAGTATGCACCCAAAAACAGGTATATTCCACCTATCGTAGAAGAAGGAGACACTCCGTCTATACGATTGTTGACGATTCGTACGTTATACCCCGGACCGACTAATCCCGTAGCAGGATTCTGACTTGCCGTTAAACCGACTCCGCCCGTATCCTTTAAGTTACACTCTGCTATAACGGTATCGAACACACACATATAAGGACAGATATTTTTTACACAATCTTCCGCAACTATTCTGTATATAGTAACTCCGATTAACGGGTTTAATAGTGTGTACCTGCTTGTCGAATCAGGAATTATGTCCCAATCACGCTCCCCTTCTAAAAATGTGAACGTATTGCCGTAATTCTTGCCGTCCGCACCGCTTATCGGAACGTTACTTATATACCGCAGTTGTCCCGCACCTTTTCCTCCGTATATAACTATTGCGAACCTGTTATATGCGGCCTCCGTTTCTGCCGAAATATTTTTACCGCCGCCGCTCGTCAAAGCAACCATCGCGCTACGAGAATCTGCGGATAGTATATTGCCGTAAGAGAAATAACCGTTAGGCGGTTCTATAAGTAAAACTTCACCGTTGTTTTGATATGAATCGGAATCTCTTGAGCCAGTACCCGTAACGTAGTTGTTTGCCGCATAAATGTTATTTCGCATAGACCAGCCATGCCCGCCGTAGTCCATTTTCAGATAGGTATTTTCAAGCACGCTGTACGTCCCCTGTATAGCGGGTGCCGCACTACCATTTCTTTTACCCTCGCCGGCAATTCCGTATCCCCAAATATCCAAATAGCAGTTTCTTACGCTGCCGTAATATTTCGGACATGCGGCTATTCCCATAGCGGAACCGAAAAAGTTGACATTCTCTACTACTAGGTTTTTAAGTAGCGAAAACAATATAAGTCCCCTTCCCTTCTTATTATCAGGCATCTTGAAGTCAACGTCTTTTAAAAAATGATTTTTCGACGTAAATTCAGAACCGAGAATATCTTTTCCGGAAGAATCTTTTTCTACGAATTCCAGGTACCTGTCGGTATTATTCAGCGTGTACTTATACACGCTGAAAGTTAACCTCGCAAAACCTATATTGCTTTGAGATGCGGCGTTTATAAACCATGCGTAATTGTCCGCACCGTTAGTAAAATAAACAATAGTTTTTCCTTTGCCCTCTCCGACGACGATAACGTTATTAAGCATTTTAAGCGGATTCCAGCTATTTCCGGTTAAATAGTACTTGCCGGCAGGCAGGTACAGTACGCCGCCACCTTCTTTAGACAGTTCCGAAACGAGCGCGTTAAATTTATCGCTATGAGATTGCACCGCTCTCATTGCATCGTTATCGCCGTTATTCTCCGTTATTCCCGCACCGGGCTCTGCGTTAGGATAGAAAATCCTGAAGTTGGTATAGTTTAAATCCTGTGCCCAAGCCACACCCAAATCGAGCGGATCGTTTCCGACGTGACTACCCGAGCCGACTTTTCCGAAGATTTTTTCATTCCAAACCTGTGTTTTTTTTCTGCATACTTCAAGATACTGTCCGGGTTCTTCCAACTCGTGAAAATCGTTGCCGTCGGTCGTAACCGAAACTTTGTACTTTCCGTAGTGCGATACGAGTGGCGTTATAAACGTAACTCTGTACGGATTAGATTCGTCTATCGCCATTCCGACGTAAGACTCGGAAACCGAATACCTTTCGCCGCTAAGTACGGGGACCGTTACGCTTTCCTCTATTCCGTCTTTAACTCCGTTTAAATCACTTACCCTGTCAAGTTTGATTTTTAAATTTTTATAATCATCGTCGATAACCCCGTATTCGGAACCGAAGAAATTTCTGCCTACAACCTCTATTTTTAAGCCTTCGTATGCGCTTTCCTGACATAAGAACAATGCACGCGGAGCATTCATGGTTATGCTTTTACTCCAACCGTACTCGTTTCTTACCCAAAAATCGTACATACCCGCCTTTTCGTTTTCAGGAAAAACAAAAGATACTCCGGTGCCGTAAACGTCGTCGATGGAAGTAACCTCCTGCGCGGTTAAATATTTTATCCCTTCAGGCTCGCTCGTTTCGTCAAAAGCTTGCGACTGTTTTCCCGTATGCGGCGCATAAGCAAGCAAAAAGCCTTCGTCCGAAATAAAACCTCCGCTTATCAAAACGCTGTCGCCCGGCTTTACCGCCTCGGAAACGCGCAATAAAACCGGCGCGGATTTTTCCGAATCCTCGGAGTTTTGTACGAACAAAGTAGTAACGCTCGTGCCGTCGTAACCGTTCATTGAATCAAGCAGATCTTGACAAATATCAACGTTTATATTAAGTTCGTATTCACCCGCGTAAGGTTGTTCGTATTCAAGATAAGCCATCCCTTTATCGTTAGTGATGACTTTACCGAGGTCGGTTTGCATATTCGGCGTAGGCGTAACCGAAGTACGCGTATCATACGCCAGATCTCCGCCAAGCGAAAATCGTACAACCGCTCCGTCGTGAGGAACGTTAATCTGACCATCTGCGCCCTCTTTGTATACGTTCACTTTAACGACAAGTTTTCTACCGTATTCGACGTAATAATCGGGTTTATCCAAAACTACTTTAGTCGCCTTATACGGCGCTGTTTTTGCCGAAACTATCTCTTCGCCATTCGGTACGTTAAAGTCGATCACATTCGGCGTAGTCATAACCGTACCTTCGATATTGCGTTTTAATCCCGAAGCGATTTTATATTCGTACTCGCATGCGACTTTTGAATCCTCGTCGATATAAGAACTCACTCCCCGATTGACAACCGCTATCCTCGTCCAGTAAGTTTCTTTCACTTCTTTTCTGTAAACCGCGGTGTAGGAATCGTTGGTTTTATTATTCCAGGAAAGTTTTACTTTTTTAATCCCGTCTAATTCGGCATTCAACCCCGTAGCGATGATAGATTCGTTTTTATAGTCCGCATCGAACCACACGCCCGCAATAGCGGATCGACTCGCCGCGGAATCGGTTTGTACCGCTATGGTAAAATCACCCCTGACTGCAAACGTCAACCACGGATATTTATTTACTTCTTTCACCTCGCGATATACAAGTACGTTTTCTTCGCCGTCTAATATATATACGTGAGATTTATCCGTCAATGCCTTTGTATTCGGGTTTGGGTCGCCTAAAAATATAGAAACCCTGTGCCATTCGTTATCGTTTACGGTGTAGCGATATTTCATAGTACCCTGCGCACAGTCTTGCGCAACGAGTTTCGTATTCCACACCGTAGGATCTACCGACCTAACCGCCTCTTTATGCGCAAGCGAAAGATTTTCGCCCGTAGAAAGTTTGCCGTTGGTGTTTTCTTCCGCGTAATCCCAATAACCGTAAGGCGAGCCGTTATAGGTATCTATATTAGTCGTAACACCTTTTATCCAGGCGGGATATTCGGCATAGTGCACGCGGCTTTCTTCGGTCATATCGAGAATTTCAGCCATATCTTTTACAGGATTAGAGTTATTACCCGTAATTTTATGGTAGGTAATAAACGCGCCTTCTTTACCGTAAATACGGTTGTCTGTATGGTAGATCTGCTCGCCGTTTTCTTCCGTATAATAAAAGCCTTTTTCGCCCGTATACCAGTAACCGAGAGTGTTCCGGTCTTCGTGCAAAAAATACGCTTGGGAAACGGGCGTTTCCGTTTCTTTGTCCGCTTTTATGCCTATCGCATTTGCCGAGAAGAATGCCGCCGTCAACCCTGCAGCAAACAAACTTATGAGACTTAATAATAGCAATCTCTTTCCTTTGCTCATTTATCGCCCTCCGCGCGCTTACGCGATTTGGTCAAAATTACAGCAATGCCGCCGCATAAGGCTATTAACGCTATATTTTCGACACCTAACACACCTTTACAACCGCCTTCTTTCGTTTCGGAGATAAACTTGGCATACACTTCTATATCGCCGCTGTCGGATTCGCTTACACACTCTATCTTGTTGGTAAAGTCTTTATCCGTATACCATCCGTCGAATTTATACCCTTCGAGCGTGGGAGAGTAAAACGTTAACCCCTTGCCTTCGATATAAGTTCCCGCGTTGTAAGTCGCATTAGTTCCGCCGTTTAAGTGATAGGTTATATTCCACACCTTTTCGGCGGCAGTAAATTTAGCGTATAAAACGTAATTTTTTTGCAAGGTGGTATCTATGGATTCGATTTTAGTCGTAAACTCGGCGTCCTCGTACCAACCGTCGAAAGTAAAACCGTCTTTGGTCGCAGGGTACAATACAACTTGTTCGCGGAGCAAAAATTCAGTAATGTTTTTATCGTCATTTTTGCCACCGTTTAAATTATAAGTTATGGTAAACCACGCGCTTTCGTCTACTTCGTAAGCGGCGTAAACCGTTATGTCGCCTGTGCGTTTTTCGATTTTTTCTATCGGCGTTTCAAAATTTTCGTCGAGATACCAGCCCTTGAACGAGTAACCCGTTTTTTTGGCGGGTTGCAGTTCCACCGCGTTCGCCTTAGTATAATAATCGGGGTTGTCGTAATAGTTTTTACCGCCGTTCAACTCGTAATTTATCTTATAATAAATCGCTTGCCATTTGGCGGTGAGATAAAACGCACCAAAATCTTCGGCGGTAATATTCTCTATTTTATTATCGTCGTCGTTATACCAACCGTTAAACTCATAGCCTTCGCATTCGCTTTGCGGCAAATCGAAAGAATCGCCGTAACTGTAAGTAAGTGTGAAACGCCTGTTTTCACCTTCGCCTTCCGCTACATATTCTTCACCTATCGAGCCTACCTCATCGTATAAATACACGGAGTAAGCGGCAGCCGTCCACTTTGCGTACAAAGTAAAATTTTCCGTTCCCGCTACGTCCGTTTCAAAATTCCACTTTGTTTCGTAAAACTCATCAGTATACCAACCGTCAAGAGTCTTGCCCGCTACGAGTGTAAGTTCGGGTTGTTTAATAAAACCGCCGTTATAGGTAAGATAAACATCTACTTTTTGTACGCTGTTCGTTACGAAAGAAACCGTTACGGATGTTTTGAACACCGCTTTAAGCGTTATAGTGGCTACTTCATAATCGTTTTTGCCGCCATTAGTCCAGTCCTCATCCGTCCATACGTAACCGAACTGATCTTCCCAACCGACGAACGTACAACCATCTTTTACAGGGTCGACAGGTTTAGTCACTTTAAGCAAGGAGGCGTTCGCTGCCGACGCAACGTTTACTTCCTTTCCGTTTACGCTAACGGATTTTGATCCCGCGTCGATAAATTCGTCCGCAAGTTTATTCTTTCCGTTTATCTTTCCGCCGTTTAAGTCGAATTTAACGCGATACGCTTCGCGCATTGGAACGTTAGTCGTTTCAGTTCCGTAGTGAAGTCCCGTGTATGTTTGTGTATATCCGCTCGTGTTTTCAGGCGTCGGATACCACTTTTCCGTTTCTCCGTACGGAACGTAGAAGTAATTATAAGACATTCCCGTAGATTCGTACGCAGTGTTGTAGTTCTGCAACAACCACGTCTGAACGTTTAATCCCAGCGGCGTAGTGGTCTTGCCTTCACTCTCCTGCGCTAATTTCGCTTCGTCAAATCCGGTAAATATCCACTTCGTTCTGTCCCACGTGTACAGAGATCCTTCTCCGAGTAAGCCTATTTTATCGCCTACGACAATGCTTAAATATGGGCCGTCCTCATTGTTATAAAAACCGCCGACGGTATCAAACGCCATTTTTTCAATCTTCGTAACGTTATCCAAGCCGCTTATCTTAGTTACCTTAGATCGGGTGGTCATAATCATGCCGTCTACGGTTAATACGGTAGAAGGAAATTCGATCGCCGTTCTGCCCCCGTTAGTATCTATCCCGTCTTTTAAAGAAAACGAACCGTAACGAACATGTATAACCTCATAGCAGAACGGTTGCATATCCGTTGCGTCGTATGTTTCTTTGTAAAACGAATAACTATTGCCGTTACCGCTTACGTCGGCGGCAAGATCTAACCCGATATACCTGTCTCTGCATACTTCCGCCTCCCATATTTCCGTAGAAAATCGTTGTCCGCTTGCAAATAACGGATCGTAAAAACATTTAAGCGTTACATCGCTCGTAAGCGTTATCGTATCGCCCTGATAATACGACTTCTCTCCTGCGTCTTTTATTCCGTT
>CAKQME010000008.1 GCA_934254815.1 uncultured Clostridia bacterium
TTTTCTTGTCTTATTGAGCGTAAGCGAAATATCCCATCATGCAAGAAGTCCACACTTATTCAGTGGGATTCTTCGTTTCACTCAGAATGACATGTTTAATTTATTTATTCTGTCATATTGAGCGGCAGCGAAATATCCCATTGTACAAGTAGTCCGCACTTTTTCGGTGGGATTCTTCGTTTCACTCAGAATGACATGTTTAATTTATTTATTCTGTCATATTGAGCGGCAGCGAAATATCCCACTGTACAAGTAGTCCGCTCTTATTCGGTGGGATTCTTCGTTGCACTCAGAATGACATGCTTTGTTTGATTTTTCTTGTCTTATTGAGCGTAAGCGAAATATCCCATCATGCAAGAAGTCCACACTTATTCAGTGGGATTCTTCACTTCGTTCAGAATGACAATAATAGTGAGGTTCTTCGGCAAATCCTTGCAAGCAAGTTTGCTCTCTCGATATTGACAGAAAGATATACTTGGTTTATTTCTTTAATAACTTGTATAACTCGCTTAAAATATTGCCTACTTCGGACGGCTCGGCTACGCTTAAACTGTTTTCTAATTGTAATATTCTGTCTTCTTTTCTCATAATCTTTTCCTTTATCTGCGCTTATTATGAGAAAATCCCGCTTACATTATGTAAACGGGATTTATTTTTTCTTTAAATTCTTCGGCTTTCGCCGTTATCGAATAAACGTAATCGTCAAACGCATAACTTCTTGTAATCGCTCCGTCGTATTCCTCAAACCCCGTGGGAGCTTCGCCGCGGAAACTCGTTTTTTTCAGCGCGGACGCTAACGTCAAGTCGGCGTATTTTATCGCGCTTTCTTTTTTCGTCCATAAAACGTAAAAGTGTTTTGACGTCTTTATCTGTTCGCGCTCGGCTTCGGAATAATATTTCTCGGCAATTCCGCGTTCGTCCGCCTTGCGGAATATCCACTCGGCGTCTATCCCTACGGTTGAACGAGAAACCGCTGTCATTATAAGCCCGTCGGTATGCGTAATGTTAAAGTATAAGTCGGTTTTCGCTATAAAAGGTTTGCCGTTGGAGCTTAAAGAAAGATCGCTTTCGTCGGCTTTGACGCCGTAAAACCTGTCGAGAATATAAAGCAGCATTTTATGCGATTGAGATTTATCTTTATATGCGTAATAAACGTTCATTTTCTTAAAGCCGCCTTATGCGAGATATACGCCATTCCGCAGGCGACTTCGGTAAATACGCTGAAATACATCGCTACGAACAGCGGATACGGATATGCCTGCTGAAATACTTTAAGCGGGTTGTTGCCCGAATAAGTCTTTGATATAAAGTACATATTTACGGGTTGCCCCGTCCATACGGGAAGTCCGAAATTCAAAATTTCCGCCACGCCGAGAAGTATCGCGAATACGAGCATGCTTTGGCAGAAGAGTTTCACGTCGACCTTTTTCGAATATCCTACAAGCGCGGAAACGCCGGTTATCATCATAAGCGCGTGGTGTAACAGCGATTGCGTGCCTATTCCGTAACTGTATGACAAAACGCTCGACGGCGCAATCATAACCATAGTTCCCGCAAAAAGCGCGTAAGTTCCGTTGTATACCGAAACGGCGTCGTAAACCTTGCCCTTTTTCAGTATCGCGCATAACAAAAAGGTATACAGCGGAGTAGAACAGAACTGAAACGGAAAGAAATACCAGTCGTATGAGAATTTCCCCGACGAAAACGAATATTCGAACTGTTTATACGTTTCGCCTATCCACATTATAACTGCGGAAAGTATATAGAGAAAACGTAATGTTTTTTCGGGGGTCTTTATGGTATAGTGAACCGCCGCGACCATACCCGCCACGGTAAGCAGCAACCATACCAGATGAAACGCTCCGTAAGGCGCCAGCTTATGATTCGATTTAAAATATAAAAACTCGCTTATTTTTACTAATTTTTCTTCAATCATTTTCTTTTTTCGATAATTATGCTCTGCGGGAAGCGGGCGTGAAAATGTAGACTTCTTCGCCTACTTCGGCAACGTTTCCGTCCAACGCGTATATCGCGCCCGAAAGGATATCGAGTACGCGTTGCGACGTGTTGTCGCGGACTTCCGTCAGATATACGAGCGCGGGCTTGTTTTCGATTAAGCAGTCGATAACAGTCGCTACGTCGTCGAAAGAGCGCGGGCGGAATTCGGTGACGTGCTTTCCGTAACCGCTTAATTTAATGTTTCCGTCCGCAGGAGCCTGAGCGGGCGTTTCGACCTCTTTAATCGGTTGTTTCTTTTGTTTTACGGGCGTTTTCTTTGTTAAAAAGTCAAAAAAACTCATTGATAAATCCTCTCTCCGAATATCGCTCTTCCGAGCCGTATCATGTTACTGCCGTGCTTTATCGCGATTTTATAATCTCCGCTCATACCTATCGACAGAAATTTTATGTTTTCGTCTCCGCTTTTAAGTTCGTCGTATACGGCGCGGATATTTTCCGTAACGCGGGCAAGTAAAGCTTCTTCTCCTATGGGGAGCATTGCCGTAATGCCCGTTATTTTTATGTTTCTAAGCTCGATAATCGCATTATAAGCGGGTTTTAGGTCTGCAAGCGACATTCCCGTTTTCGTAACTTCGTCGCCGCCGTTTACTTCGAGCATTATGTTCTGCGTAACGTTCAGTTTTTGCGCCAGTACGGAAATACTCTCCGCCGTAGCAATCGACGAAACCGAGTCTATACAGTCGGCTTTGCCCACGAGATATTTGAGTTTGTTTTCCTGTATGCTGCCTATAAAATGTTTTTCAAGATCGGGGGAATACAGCGCGAATTTGTCGCGGAACTCCTGAGCCTTGTTTTCGCCTATCGTTTTAAGCCCGTATTCCGCGGCTTGGTTTATACGGGCAATATCCACGAATTTAGTCGCGCCGAGCAGAGTAATGCTCTCGCCGCGATTGTTCCCGACGGATATCTCGTCGAATATTCTGTTTAAATTTTCTTTAATATCGTTCACGGGCGAATCTTTCCTGATTAAAAATAAGCGGCGGACAAATTTAAGTCCGCCGCGCCTTGCCTGAAAACTGCGCATTTCCCGTTGACTTGTCGTACCGAAGCGTAAACGCGGCAGGTCGCTACTACAAAGCTACCTCATGGCACACGCAAATAACCGTTTAGTGCTGCTATATCCCTATCCTGACACGGTTCGCGGGTTTACGTTGCATAAGACCTTGTTATCAACACGCCTTACCGCGCGCAGCCGACCATACGGCGAGCCGAGGGGAACATTCGGTCTTGCTATGGCGGATTGCAAGTACAGGGCACCGCCGACTCCCCACCTAGCGCAGTAAATATATTTTACCCTACTTTTTAAAATTTTGCAAGTCATTTAAGCGTATTTTTTGTCAAAACGCTTTACTTAAACAAAAATTTTTGTTAATATATAATAAAGTGTATAAAGGCTGTGACGAAAACACGCGGTAAGTTAAACGGGTTTACAGAGAATCGGGGTAGCTGAGAACCGATGACCGACGGGGCTTTTCCGTATCGTTTCCGAGCCGCCCTACCTAAAGGCTTACCGCCCGTTAAGTTCGGCCGTATTACCTTACGTCAAAGGTCAGACGATTGCCGCGCAAGTATGCGCGGAAGAGAAGTGGTACAGCGGTTTCCCCGTCTTCTTGTAAGGCGCGGGAATTTTTTATTTTTCAAGGAGGTCTTTTATGTATAAGAAAGTAGACGCTTCGCTCGATTTTGTCGACAGAGAGAAAGAAATAATCGAATTCTGGAAACAGAACGACGTGTTTGGGCAGAGCGTTAAAAAGAACGAGGGTCACAAAGAATTTACTTTTTACGACGGTCCGCCGACGGCAAACGGCAAACCGCATATCGGGCATGTTTTAACGCGCGTTATGAAAGATATTATTCCCAGATACCGCACGATGAAAGGCGAGCATGTCTTAAGGAAAGCGGGTTGGGATACTCACGGTCTGCCCGTGGAACTCGAAATAGAGAAAAAGCTCGGCCTTGACGGCAAGCAGGACATCGAAAAATACGGTATAGAACCGTTTATAAAAGAATGTAAGCAGTCGGTATGGAAATATACCACCGAGTGGAAAAATATGAGCGACCGCCTCGGTTATTGGGTCGATATGGATCATCCTTACGTCACATATCACGATGACTATATCGAATCGGTATGGTGGGCGTTAAAGACCATAAGCGACAAGGGGCTTTTATACAAGGGCTATAAAATAGTGCCTTACTGCCCGCGTTGCGGAACGGCGCTTTC
The DNA here is from genome assembly GCA_934254815.1 of uncultured Clostridia bacterium. Lineage (GTDB taxonomy): Bacteria > Bacillota > Clostridia > Christensenellales > Borkfalkiaceae > UBA10281. The sequence continues at coordinate 4,241 of CAKQME010000008.1, forward strand.
TTCGCACGAAGTGGCGCAGGGATATAAAGACGTAAAAGAAAAATCCGTTTACGTCAAATTCAAGGTTAAAGGGAGAGAAAATACTTATTTCCTTGTGTGGACCACTACGCCCTGGACTTTACCCTCCAACGTCGCGCTGTGTATGAACGCCGATTTCGATTACGTCGAAATAACTTCCGGAGGAGAGAACTATATACTTGCGGAAGCTCTCGTGCCGTCGCTTTTCGAAGATTACGAAGTAGTATCGCGTAAAAAGGGCAAGGACTATGAATATACCGAATACGAGCCTATGTTCCCGTACGCGCTCGGTTCGTTCAAAGAAAAGGCGTTTTATGTTACCAATGCCGAATACGTTACGCTTACCGACGGTACCGGCATTGTTCATATCGCGCCCGCGTTCGGTGAAGACGACGCTCAGGTTGGCAGAAAATATTCGCTTCCGTTCGTTCAGATGGTAAACGACAGAGGCAGATTTGTCGACGCGGTAGAACCGTATAAAGGCATGTTCGTTAAAGACGCCGACAAACTCATAATAAAAGACCTTAAGGTTAGCGGAACGCTTTTTAAAGACGTACTTTTCGAACACAGCTATCCTTTCTGCTGGCGTTGCAATACTCCGCTTTTGTACTATGCGAGAAGCACATGGTTTATAAAGACCACCGCCGTAAAAGACAGGCTTATCGCCGCTAATAAATCGGTGAATTGGATGCCCGAAAGCATAGGATCGGGCAGAATGGGCAACTTCCTTGAAAACGTAATAGACTGGGGCTTATCCCGCGAGAGATACTGGGGAACGCCTCTCCCGATATGGGTCTGCGAGGACTGCGGCGCGACGCGGGTTATGGGTTCGAAACAGGAACTTAAAGAAGCCTGCGGCATAGAGGGCGACATAGAACTTCACCGCCCGTATATCGACGCGCCCGTTTGCAAATGCGGCAAGTGCGGCGGCAAGATGAAGAGGGTTAAGGAAGTTATCGACTGCTGGTTCGATTCGGGATCTATGCCGTTTGCGCAGTATCACTATCCTTTCGAAAACAAAGAGCTTTTCGAGAAACATTTCCCCGCCGATTTCATTTCGGAAGCGGTCGACCAGACAAGGGGTTGGTTCTATACTCTGCTCACTATTTCAACGCTTTTGTTCGACAAGGCGTCGTTTAAAAACTGTATAGTTCTGGGTCACGTCAATGACAAGAACGGACTTAAAATGTCGAAGCATATCGGCAACGTAGTCGACCCGTGGACTGTTCTCGACAAACAGGGGGCTGACGCCGTAAGGTGGTATTTCTACACCGGCAGCGCGCCGTATCTCCCCACAAGGTTTTACGAAGAAGCGGTTTCCGAGGGACAACGCAAATTTATGGGTACGTTATGGAATACCTATGCGTTTTTCGTCTTATACGCCGACATTGACAAATATAACCCGTCGGAATACGATTTGGATAAATGTAAACTCACTCTTATGGATAAGTGGCTTTTATCCAAGCTCAACACGCTTGTAAAAACGGTTGACGACGGTTTACAGAACTACAAGATATTCGAAACCGCGAGAACCATTCAGGATTTCACCGACGAGCTTTCCAACTGGTATGTCCGCCGCGGCAGAGAGCGTTACTGGGGCAAGGATATGACCGAGGATAAAGCCGCGGCATATACTACTCTTTATACAACGCTCGTAACGCTCGCGAAAGTCTGTGCGCCATACGTTCCGTTTATGACTGAGAGTATGTATCGGAATCTGGTGGTTCCGTTCTATAAAGACGCGCCGAAGTCGGTACATCTCTGCGATTTCCCGACGGTAAACGAGAAGTATATCGATACCGAACTCGAAGCGGGTATGGAAGACGTACTCGAAATAGTCGCGCTCGGCAGAGCCGCGAGAAACGGCAGCAACATTAAAAACCGTCAGCCGCTCCGTAAGTTATATATTGCGGCGGACAGAAAAGTAAAACTTACCGAAGGTTTATATGAAATCGCGCGCGACGAACTCAATATAAAACAATTCGAGATTCTTCACGACGCGTCTGAATTCGTAAGTTATAAATTAAAGCCGCAGCTTAAAACGCTCGGTCCGAAATACGGCAAGTTACTCGGCGGAATAAAGAACTTCCTTGAAAATTGCGACGCGAAAAAAGTTGTAGCGTGCGTAAAGGCAGGCAAGACCTATGAAACCGAAATCAACGGCGAAAAGGTCGAATTTACGCTCGACGATTTGCTTATATCAAGCGAACCCGTCGAGGGGTACGTCTCCGAGAGCGGCGCAGGTTTAACCGTAGTACTCGACGCGCACGTCACCGACGAGCTTTTAATGGAGGGTACGGTAAGAGAGCTTGTTTCGCGCATACAGAATATGCGAAAAGAAGCCGGCTTCGAAGTTACCGACCGCATAGTTCTCGGTTATAAAGCCGAGGGCGTGGCGGAGCGCGCGTTTAAAGAACTTGGCGGCGAAATTGCTTCCGACGTACTTGCGAAAGAGTTGAAAAACGACTTATTCGAGGGTTTCTCAAAAGAATTTGATATAAACGGCGACAAAGTAACTTTAGTTGTTGTCAAAGCTTAATAAAATTTATGAAAGTAGCAGACAAATGGAAAGATTACACCGTTATCGCGACGGGTGACGGTTATAAACTCGAACGTTGGAAAGACGTGGTTCTTCTCCGCCCCGACCCGCAGGTTATATGGGCAAGCAGAACGGATATGGAAAATTATCCGGGGCTTAACGCAAAATACACCCGAAGCGAAAGCGGCGGCGGCGCGTGGAAGTATCTGAGAAAATTTCCCGAAGAATGGGTTGTTTCTTACGACGATCTTAAATTCAAAATCAAACCCATGGGCTTTAAGCACACGGGGTTGTTTCCCGAACAAGCCGTAAACTGGGATATAATGCGCGGACTTATCAGAAACGCGGGCAGACCTATAAGCGTGCTGAATCTCTTCGCCTATACGGGTGGAGCGACCGTCGCCTGTCTTTCCGCCGGCGCGAGCGTCTGTCACGTCGACGCAAGTAAAGGTATGGTTGAACGCGCGGGCGAAAACGTGCGGTTGTCGGGCTTGGGCGATAAACCCGTGCGATTTATCATCGACGACTGCGTTAAATTCGTCAAACGCGAGATAAAACGCGGGCATAAATACGACGCTATAATAATGGATCCGCCGAGTTACGGCAGAGGACCTAACGGCGAAATGTGGAAAATCGAAAGCGAAATATTTCCGTTCGTAAAGTTATGCGCGGAAGTTCTTTCGGATAATCCGTTATTCGTACTTATCAACAGTTATACAACGGGGCTTCAGCCGACGGTGCTTGAAAATATCCTGACTTTGACCGTCAAAGAAAAAGTCGGCAAAGGCAAAGTTGAAGCCTATGAAGTGGGCGTTAAAACCGAAGAAGAGATAAATCTTCCTTGCGGAGCGGGAGGTATGTTTATAAATGAGTGAAAAACAGTTCGAAAAAGAAGATTTGGTTGTTCTGCACGAAGATAACCACGTCATAGTTGTGTTAAAACCGCAGGGCGTGCCGTCGTGCGAAGACGAAAGCAAAGACAGAGATATGCTCACCGTCATCAAAGAGCATATAAAGGAACGCGAACATAAAGAGGGCAACGTGTACGTCGGGCTTGTCCACCGTCTCGATCGCCCCACCGGCGGTGTTATGGTGTTCGCAAAGAGCAGTAAAGCGGCGGCAAGACTTTCCGAGCAGATGAAAACGGGCGATTTCGAGAAAAAATATTCGGTCGTTTTGGTCGGCAGCCCCAAAGAAAAGCGCGCTACTTTGACAAACTATTTAAAGAAAAACCCCATAAACAATATGGTATACGTCTGTCCGCAGACGGTAGAGGGCGCAAAATTTGCCGAACTCGAATATGAGATAAAAGAAGAGAAAAACGGTCTTTCTTTCGCTTTGGTAACGTTGCACACGGGGCGCAGTCACCAGATACGCGTACAGATGGCGAACATCGGAACTCCCGTATACGGAGATATGCGTTACGGCGGAGAGAAAGCAAAGAAAGGCAGACTTGCTTTATGGGCTACGACTTTATCGTTTACGCACCCTGTTTCGAAACAGAGATTATGCTTCAAGGTAGAGCCGCCGAAAGACGAAACGCCCTGGAAATATTTCGATACGTCGGTCGTAATAGACCCCTACGAAGCCCTTTAGCCACAAGTGGTTGCGTTTGAACTCGGTCTTGCGCCGTGTTTTCAGGCTAATACATTGTTCCGCGAACGTCTTATATTTGTATATTAAGGCGTTCGCGCGCCGCGTCTTACCCTAAAAACGCGACGCAAGACTTACTCGCAACCAAAACGCCGCTATTTTCGATGATTTTTGGTAAAGACGACTTTGTTCGTACTTGCCATACGGGTGAAATCGGATTTGCCGAAAAACGCGTAAATATCGTGTTTTGGCGGGTTCAAACGCAATCACTTGTGGCTAAGCAAAGTGACGTTGCCTCCTGATATCGGTTAGCCTTAAAAACTGCATAAAAACGGACAAGAAAGTGAGCGAAGCCCGTGCCGCGTTGCGCTTTGCATATTTGTCGGTTTCCTTGCTCAAACTATCCGTGGGCGATTGCGGTCGATCGCAACACGGAGGATATCGATATGAAAAAACCCGAACAGGTCGCATGGGAATTATTTGAAAAAACAGGTAAACCCGGTTACTATATGCTATATAAAAAACTATCGCAAAAAAATGGACGTTAAAGTACACGGCATAACTCTTTCCGCCGTAAATTATAAGGAGAGCGACAGAATACTCAACGTTTTTACTCTCGAAAAGGGTAAAATAACCGTCTCCGCAAGAGGCGTGAGAAAGGCTGCCGCTAAAATGAAAGCCGTATCCGAGCCGTTTTGTTTCGCGGAAAGCGTGCTTATCGAGAGATCTGGCAGGTATACCGTCAAGGAAACAGACGTTTCGGATACTTTTTATTCTCTCAGATTAAACTTAAAAAAATATTACGCGGGGCTTTGCGCGCTGGAATTTACCAATGCGTTTTTTCCGGAGGAAACCGTTTCGGAAGATATGTTCGCGCTGCTCGTAGACTATCTTAAAAAGCTTTCGCTCGAATGTGACGAAGAAATTCTGCTTGCCGAGTTTTTCCTGCGGGCGCTTGAAATAAGCGGCTACGCGTTATCGCTTGCGGCGTGTAATAAGTGCGGCGCGGAAATTCGCGAAAGAGTGTTTTTCGCTTCCGACGGTTCGGTTGTGTGCGCCGATTGCAGAAAAAACGGCGATAAAGAATTTTCTTTTTCCACATATGCGTATTTAAAACGCGTTGCGTCGGGCGAAGAGCAAAACGAAACCCCCGACGATAAGAAAAACGGACTTAGATTTTTTGCTTATTACATAACCCGCGCGTCGGGCGTTACGCTTAAATGTCTGCCTCCGCTTATAAGTCTTTGATTGCATAAAAGAACCGACCGTGAGAAAATATTCTCACGGTCGGTTTTTATATTGCGTTTTATTGATTTCTTCCGCAGCAGTTTTTAAACTTCTTGCCCGAACCGCAAGGACACGGATCGTTTCTTCCTACCGTGCTTGCCTTTATTATCGGTGAATTTCCGCCTGCCGCTTCTCCCGAACCGCCGTTTTCGACGAGTTCGCGTTTTTCTTCCTTAGGCTCCTCCGCCTTTTTAAGCTCGGACTTCAGAAGCAACGCAACGACGTCTTCCTGAATGCTCGCCGTCATTTCTTCGAACATTTCCAAGCCCTCTTTCTTATAGGCTATAACGGGGTCCTCGTTGGCGTAACCGCGCAGCGAGATTCCGCGTTTCAGCTTATCCATTGCGTCGATGTGATCTATCCACTTACTGTCGACGACTTTAAGGAATACGAATCTTTCGAGTTCGGAGAAATCGAAACCCTGTTCGGTGTATTCTTTAATCTTAGCTTCGTAACATTCGATAACTTTTTCTACCGTCTTTTTGATTAAGAACTCCGCGTCCCACTTTTCAAGCTCTTCGTCGGTGATAAAGTTTGTTTCGCGCGGTAAAGCTCTTTTTTCCAAAGCTTCGTTGAGCGCGTCTTTATCCCAGTCGGCGGGCGATTGCTTCATATCTGCGTTGTCGCGGATTATATTTTCAACGAAATCGGGTATAAGGTTTAAAACGTCCTGATGAACGTCGTCGCCGCGGAGAACTTTCATTCTCTCTTCGTACATAATCTTTCTCTGAAGATTCATTACGTCGTCGTACTCGATTATGTGTTTTCTTATGCCGAAGTTCTTACCCTCGATCGTTCTTTGCGCGTTCTCGATAGAACGGGCAAGCATTCTCGACTGAATCGGAATGTGATCTTCTACTTTAAACGCTCTGTAAATAGCCTGTAATCTTTCGCCGCCGAAACGTTTTGCGAGATCGTCTTCGAGCGAGATGAAGAACAACGACGAACCGGGGTCGCCCTGACGTCCGCTACGACCTCTCAGCTGATTATCTATACGGCGCGATTCGTGGCGTTCCGTGCCGACGATATGAAGTCCGCCGAGCGCGATTACTTCCTTTTTCTCCGCGTCGGTAACTTCTTCGTGTTCTTTGTAGTATTGTTGATATTTCTCGCGCACGGCTCTCTGTTCGTCGGTAATATCCTGAACGTAAGAAGTTGCGATATCTATCATTTCGTCGCTGTAACCCTCGTTGCGCAGATCTTGTTTAGCCATAAATTCGGGGTTGCCGCCGAGCAGAATATCCGTTCCGCGCCCCGCCATGTTGGTGGCTATCGTAACCGCGCCTTTTTTACCTGCCTGAGCGATTATTTCCGCTTCGCGTTTGTGGTTTTTAGCGTTAAGTATGTTGTGTTTGATTTTATTTTTGATAAGCCAGCGCGAAATTTCTTCCGATTTTTCGACCGTTGTAGTACCGACAAGCACCGGTTGCCCCGTGGCGTGACGTTCGATTATCTCCTGAACGATCGCGCGGAGTTTGCCCGCCGCGGTGGAATAAACGATATCGGGTAAATCGATTCTCTGAACGGGTTTATTCGTCGGAATTTCGAGAACGTCAAGCCCGTAAATGGTTCTGAATTCTTCTTCCTCCGTCTTAGCGGTACCGGTCATACCGGAAAGCTTGTGATACAGCCTGAAATAGTTCTGGAAAGTTATTGTCGCGTAAGTCTTGTTTTCGTTTCTTACCTTGACGTTTTCTTTGGCTTCGATAGCCTGATGCAGACCTTCGGAATATCTTCTGCCTATCATAAGTCGACCGGTAAACTCGTCTACGATAATGATTTCGCCGTCGTTTACGATATAGTCGCTGTCGCGTTTAAAGATATAAGTGGCTTTTAACGCCTGCTGAATATGATGGTTGAGTTCGGAATTTTCTATATCCGCAAGATTTTCGATATTGAAGAATTTTTCGGCTTTTTTAGCTCCCTCTTCGGTTATCTGTACCGATTTGTCCTGAATATCGAGCGTATAATCTTCGCCTTCTTTAAGGGTTTTTACGAAACGGTTGCAATCGTAATAAAGTGCGGAGGATTTTTCGCCTTTGCCCGAAATGATAAGCGGAGTTCTCGCCTCGTCGATAAGAATAGAGTCTACTTCGTCGACAATCGCGAAGTTAAGCCCGCGCTGAACCATATCCGACATACGGATTTTAAGATTGTCGCGCAGGTAGTCGAAACCGAATTCGTTATTCGTGCCGTAGGTGATATCGCAGTTATATGCGGCGCGTTTCTGATCGTCGGTCATTTCGTGCGTATTTACGCCGACGGTAAGACCGAGAAAACGATATACTTTACCCATCCACTCGGCGTCGCGCTTTGCAAGATAATCGTTTACGGTGACGATATGCACGCCTTTTTCGGAAAGAGCGTTAAGGTACGCGGGGAGAGTAGCCATAAGGGTTTTACCTTCGCCTGTCTTAAGCTCCGCCACACGACCCTGGTGAACGCAGATACCGCCCATTATCTGAACGGGGTAATGGCGCATATTAAGAACTCTGTAAGACGCTTCTCTTACTACCGCGAAAGCGTCGAACATAATCTGTTCGAGAGTTTCGCCTTTTTTAAGCCGGGACTTTAAAACGTTTGTCTGTTCCTTAAGTTCGGCGTCAGACATTTTCTCGTACTTAGGAGCAAGCGCGAGAACTTTTTCGGTCTGAGCTTTAATTCTTCTCAGACTTGCTCTCGAATCGCTGTTCAATATAAATTTAATAAGACCCATTGTAAACCGACCTTTTCATTTTTTTCATATTTCGGGCAGTAAATTACAGTCGGTTATTCTATCCGACTATAATATAACTCCTAAGTAATATTATACTATATTACGGCTCATATTTCAATAACATTAAGTGAATATTAGAAAAAAATTTAGCCGTAGTTGTAAAAATTATCTTTTTATCGTCAAAAATCGCGACTAAGAAACCGTCAACCTTCAATCGCATGCGGCTAAGGCGTGGTGTTTGTAATGGTGATGTTCGCTTCCGACCGCCGTAACGTAAAATAAACGGACAAAATCATAATATACCCGAATTACCCGCGACGAATTTTCTTCGCCGTAACCGCGGCAGTCAGGGCTATCGCTTCTTTCGCGCCCGCTTTTTTAAGTTCGGCGGCAATACTCTCTAAAGTAGAACCGGTGGTCATAACGTCGTCTATTATCAAAACGGTTTTATCTTTGACGGCGGTTTTATCCTTTACCCGAAAACTGTCCGCGAGATTTCTTCGCCGCTGTTCGCGGGTAAGCCCTACCTGATTGGCTTCCGTTTCACGTTTCTCAAGTATTCCGTCGCCTGTTTTTATCCCCGAAAGAGCGGATATTTCTTCCGCCAGAAGTCGGCTTTGGTTATATCCTCTTTTGCGTTCGCGGCGTTTTGTCATAGGAACGTATACTATGATATCCGCATTATATCCGCACTTTACGAATTTTTCGTAGGCGTATTCCGCGAAAGCGTCCGCTAAATATGCTTTGCCGTGAAACTTCATTTCTCGTATAAGTTTTTTAACTTCGCCCGTATAGATAAACGCGCTTCTGGCGTAAGAAAATGAAAGGTTTCTTTCCGCGCAGGTATCGCAGTAAGCGGTCGGGTATTCCGTCGGCGCGCCGCAGTGATCGCAAATATAGCCGTCGTTTTTAACAAGACGGCTTAAACATTCGTCGCAAAAATACTTTCCGTTGAAATTTTCGCGGTTACACAGATTACAGGTAAGCTTTCTGTCGAAAAAAGAAAATTTAATTTCTCTTAACGCCTTTTTGATGTCCATATCCGATTTAATCTTCCAATCCCAATAAATAGTCCGCGCTTACTTCGAAATATCCGGCAATTTTAACAAGCATTTCAAGCGACGGCTCAGCACGGTTGCGTTCCCAGTCACAAACGCTGCTGTTTGTAGTATTAAATGCGGCTGCCAGCTGACCTTGCGTAAGCCCTTGTTCGGTTCTTAGCTCTTTGAGCTTTTCGGCAAATTCTTTCATATTATAATGATAGGATTTTTTCCTAATACAATATTGAGTTTAGGGAATTTTACTAAATTTGTTTTAAATAAAGGCGTTAAAAACTTAAAAAAATGAAAAAAATATTGCGTGTGTCAAAATTTATTTCCCTAAAATTGTCCGAATTATAAAAACGAAAATGTTTAAGTAAAAAGCTCGGAATATTTATAGCAAACAATCGTATAGCTTTAATAAGATAAAAAAATAACGCCGTACAGGTTTTATACGGCGTGCGAAATCAAGAAAAATTTTTATAACTAAGCGGTTGCGGATAAGATATAGGCGTTAATACCGTCTACTATTACTTTTGCCACGCGATATACGCGCGATAGGCGAACAAAACCCAATTTTCCCGCTTCGACGCATTTTTCTGCCATTACCCCTATTACGTTTGCGTCGCCTATTTCCGATAGATTTTTTTCAACCCCCGCGCCCGGTTTCAAGGGTCTGTCGATAAGTTTTATCGAGCCGATCTCTTCTTGTTTGCCGACTGCCGCGTCTATCGCAAGCACTTTTTTATCGGGGTGTACCGCCTTTATGAATTTAACGAGCGGTTCGATTTCTCTCGCCGTTATGGGGCTTGTGAAACTGCCGTATATGAACGTTTTTCCGTTCAGTTTTTCTTCCAGCAGGCTTCCGACAAGCGGACCGAGGCTGTCGCCTATAACCGCGTCCGTTCCGATACACACCAGAACGGGAATATCTTTACCGAACGTTTCTTTTAAAAATTGAGCTATTCCTGCCTTGGCGCATTTATTTTCGACATTAAAACTGCTGCTTTTCATAGATATTATTGTAGACAATAAATTTATTTTATAAACTTGCTTGCCAAAATTAAAATAATATGATAGAATAAAGGTGTATCTGAATTTTAATGGGAGGTTTATATGTTAGTCGATATAGTCTGCGGCATAATCCTTATAATATTTGCTCTCTACGGAGTTTTCAAAGGATTTGCAAGGCAGGTTTTTAAAACGGTAAGCTTTCTCGTCGCTTTGTTCGGCGCGCTTTTGCTTATAAAACCCGTATATGATTTATTGTACGGTTTCCCGTTTTTCAAAGGTTGGGTGTCGGATTTTGCCAACACTATCAACGGTTGGGTTATAGATATTCCGTTCTGGGCTAAAGTGTCGGAATTTTTTAAGCTGGAAGACTTTGCAAAGCAGTTCAATAAAACGATAGGTTTGCTCCTTTCCGAGTATGCTTACAGATTCGGTTTGTTTATTATACTCATTATCGTATTGTCGTTGGTCGTAAAATTGCTTAAGTTGATTATATTCCCGATAGCGGACATGCCCGTCATCGTCGTATTCGACAGAATTTTAGGTTTGGCTTTGGGCTTATTATGGGCGACGGTTATAATAGTAGGCGGCTTATTGATAATCAATCTGCTTACGCCGAACATTGCTGCTGTAAAAGATTGGGCGGCGGTAGAACTTTCCGACAGTCATCTGATAGGTAAGTTTTTATATCCGCACATTTCCACGATAGGCGAATATTTATGGACGATAATTTTGTTTATCGCCGGAAAAATTAAAATAGGCGGTTAAAATACATAGCAATAAGCTAACGGCGGGTCTTTTCAAGGCTCGCCGTTATTTTAATTTTAAACTTTTGTTATTCTGAGCCTTCGAATAATTCCGTTGTGCGGACGCTCGGCTCGTTTTTATACGGCGGGATATTTTATTTGTGCTATATTTATTTACCGAGAAAACACCCCGCCGATGCATAACGCGTCGGCGGGGTGAAGTAATTGTCTGTATTTTTATTACTTTTCAAGTATAGGACCGGCAGAAACAAGCGCTTTGCCTGCTTCGTTGGTCTCGTATTTCGCAAAGTTCTTTATAAATCTGCCCGCTAAGTCTTTAGCCTTTTCTTCCCATACGGAAGCGTCGGCATAAGTGTCTCTCGGATCGAGTATTTCGGTAGCGACTCCTGTAAGCTCGGTGGGCACTTCGAAATTGAAGAACGGAATTTTCTTCGTGGGAGCTTTTTCGATATCGCCGTTCAGAATAGCGTCGATAATTCCGCGCGTATCCTTTATGGAAATACGTTTGCCCGTTCCGTTCCAACCGGTGTTGACAAGGTAAGCTTTCGCTCCGCTCTTCTGCATCTTCTTAACGAGTTCTTCGGCGTATTTCGTCGGGTGAAGTTCAAGGAATGCCTGTCCGAAGCAAGCCGAGAAAGTCGGGGTGGGTTCGGTTATTCCGCGCTCGGTTCCCGCAAGTTTTGCGGTGAAGCCCGAAAGGAAGTAGTACTGCGTCTGTTCGGGCGTAAGTATCGATACGGGAGGAAGAACTCCGAAAGCGTCCGCCGAAAGGAATATTACGTTCTTAGCCGCGGGAGCTGCGGAAATCGGACGAACGATATTCTTTATATGGTTGATAGGATACGATACGCGGGTGTTTTCTGTAACGCTCTTGTCCGCAAAGTCGATCTTGCCGTCTTTGTCGAGCGTAACGTTTTCCAGAAGCGCGTCGCGCTTGATAGCGTTGTAAATGTCGGGTTCGCTGTCTTTGTCAAGGTTAATAACCTTAGCGTAACAACCTCCCTCGAAGTTAAATACTCCGTTATCGTCCCAACCGTGTTCGTCGTCACCGATAAGAAGTCTCTTCGGGTCGGTCGAAAGAGTTGTTTTACCCGTTCCGGAAAGACCGAAGAAGATAGCGGTGTTCTTACCGTCCATATCCGTGTTGGCAGAGCAGTGCATCGAAGCGATACCTTTAAGCGGGAGATAGTAGTTCATCATCGAGAACATACCTTTCTTCATTTCGCCGCCGTACCAGGTGTTTACGATAACCTGTTCGCGGCTGGTGATGTTGAACATAACCGCGGTTTCGCTGTTTAAACCGAGTTCTTTGTAGTTTTCAACCTTTGCTTTCGAAGCGTTATAAACTACGAAATCGGGTTCGAAGTTTTCAAGCTCTTCTTTCGTAGGTTTAATAAACATATTGGTAACGAAATGAGCCTGCCAAGCGACTTCGACTATGAAACGTATCGCCATACGGGTGTCTTTATTTGCGCCGCAGAAAGCGTCTACAACGAAAAGACGTTTGTTCGAAAGTTCTTTGATAGCGAGGTCTTTAACGGCTTTCCACGCTTCTTTCGTAGCGGGATGGTTGTCGTTTTTATAACCGTCGCTTGTCCACCAGACGGTGTTCTCGGAGTTCTCGTCTTTAACGATGAACTTGTCTTTGGGCGAACGACCGGTATAAATACCCGTCATAACGTTTACCGCGCCGAGTTCGCTTACCTGACCTTTTTCATAACCCTCGAGATCGGGTTTGGTTTCTTCTTCGAAAAGCATTTCGTAAGAAGGATTGTAGACGATCTCCGTCGTGCCGGTGATGCCGTACTTACTCAAATCGATTTTCTTCATAAAAATACCTCTTTGATTATTTTTCTTATATTTTACGGGGTCGGCTGCGTTTTACGTTTTTGCGGAATATTTTTATCGTTTTTCGCATTTTACGATTTAACGATTTTGCCAACCTTTCACAAGTACTATTATAAACGATTTTTTCCGAAAAGAAAAGCGTATTAACGCATTTTACAATAAAAAACTCGTTAAAACGACGAAGCGGCTGAAATTGTTGAAAAATTTCTCTCGTTATGATACAATAAAAAGCAGCCTGAGCAGCTTGAGGCTGTATCGGATATTGTTTCGCCCTTGTAATTAGTTTAGCCGTGAAAAAGGGGCGACATTGTATCAAAAAAGAAGAAAGGAATTTATATTATATAATGATATTATTTTTCGATACGGAAACAACGGGGCTTATCCCCGGAGGAATCATACAACTTTCCTATATAATGCAGAGCGAGAGCGACGTGAAAACCAAGAATTTTTTCTTTGCGGTCGATTACATAGAGCCGTCCGCCACGGAAGTACACGGCTATACGGTCGAAAAGATATACGAGTTGTCCGGCGGAAGAACTTTTTCCGAATTTATGGAAGAGATTTACGACGATTTCGCATCGGCGGATCTTATAGTCGCGCATAACTCAAGATTCGATATCGGGTTTATGATTGCCGAATATTATCGTAGAGAACGAAGATTCCGATATAAAGAAGAATTCGATACCATGCGTTTTTTTACGCCGATAATGAAGTTGGAAAGAGCTAATCATAAAGGATATAAATTCCCTAAACTCAGCGAACTGTGCGAGTTTCTGGACATTTACCCTTACGATGTAACGAGAGCCACAATGGAGTTGTTTTCGGTGGGGGTCAGTAAGCACGACGCGCGGTATGATACGACGGCATTGTACTTAAGTTTTAATGAGGGAGCAAAAAAATTTGAAGAATTGCGAGAAATTGCGTTAAAACACTTGCAAAAAGAAGTAGAAATGTAGTATTATATAGAAGCTGAGTTAAGATTGCTTGAGAGAGACAATAAAAAGCGGTTTTAATTTAGCGGAACATAATGGGGTATCGCCAAGCGGTAAGGCTACGGACTCTGACTCCGTCATTCGGGAGTTCAAATCTCTCTACCCCAGCCATTTTAGGCGGTTTTTAGCAGGTATAAGGCTAAAAACCGTCTTTTTGTTAAAAAACTATCCTATGATGAAATACAACTTAATAATTTTTTGGGAGTGAATTTGGGAGCGTTTTTGGGAGTAAACCGAAACGCTTTATTTTTCGGTTTCTTCAAAGTTCCATTCGAGATAGTTTACTTTTGTTGCTTCTTTTAATTGAAACTCTTTTGAAAAATCCGTATATCCTCTGTCAACCTTGGAAGAATGAATCGTTTTATCTTCTTCGTGTCCGTCCCAAAGTAAAACGACTTCGCCGTGGACGCCCGATTCTTTACAACGAGTAATAAACGTGTATCGCAGTTCGTGCAGATGATGATTCGGGAAGATTCGTTTCATCGCCGTATTCAAACTATTGAGATTAACGTTTCTTGCCTTTTTAAAGTCGATATAAGGTAGCACTCGTTTCATCATAGGCGTAAACGGGATTTGTCTTTTGACTACGTTTTTGCCCATTCTTTCTTTGCTCGTTTCGCATTCAAGCCACGTTCCGTCTATAATTTTTAACGTTTTCAGTTCGCTGCGGCGAAGTCCCGTATACAAAAGTACGAGCAGCGCACTTGCAGTATTTTTATAGGCGTTTGCAATACAATGGTTGACGAGCGTTTTTTCTTCGTCGTAAGTAAGCGCCGAACCTTTTTTTGCCTCGTAGTTAGGAACGACGACTTTATTCATCGGCGAAGGCTTTCCGTTGTCTTCCGCCACCATATCGAAAATGCAGCGAAGTACGAGCCATAATTTATGCGCCGTGCGAAAAACGCCTTTTTCGACGTAACCAAGCAAAAATTTTTGTAAATCATTCCTTTCTATTTCGCTTGCATTACGATTTCCGAAAACGGGAAGAATATCGTGTTCAATCATTCTGATGTATTCTTTGTATGTAGACGGTTTAGTGGTAACTGACTTTACGCTTAACCATTCGGTTGCGTATTCCGCAAAAGATTTTATTTTTATCGTGGAATTGTAAGTGTCCACGATAGGTTTGGGATCGGATAGTTTTTCTTTGTTATTTAATTTTTCGATGAATTTATTTTTTAACGTATTCAAGTCTTTTGACGAAACTTCGACGTCGATTCCTTTTCTGTGAAACCGCGCCTCGTATACGCCGTCTTTCCTATAACGGTAGCGTACTATCATATCGTTTGCGGCAAAAAAACTTCTGTATTGTGTCGGCATTCGTAAAATCTCCTTTTTGGTAAATTTCAGTCGATTCCGACGATTTTCAGTTTTACTCTTGTGGTTTTCGATTGCCATTCGCGATAAAACGTTTTCGTAAACGGCATTTTGTTTTTTAATTGCTTTTAATAAAAGCATAATAGAATTATTGTCAAATTGTTGTTGCGTGTTTCTCGTACTTAATCTGCTTATTCGGACTTAAATATATTTTTTAGCCCTTATTGCTTTGAATACTATGTTCTCTTTTCATTGCATTCCTCCTTTTATTAAACATAAAATTTATAGACTTTTTGTTAGTAGGGGCTGTCGTCGAAATATTTTTCGTCGTAAGCGTCGCCCTGCTCGCGGTTATAACGACTGATTTGCTCTTGCGCGGTATTCTTTATGAGTGAAGTGCTTTTGCCTCGTGCCGCTCCGTATAACGATGATGTACGATTATAAAAATCTTCCTGTAATTCGGAATACGCGGTAAGTCCGCCTCGTCGTTTCCAGAACGCCGAATGAGATAAAATCGGTGTTTCGCGATTTATTCTCAAACGATATACAGGTTCGCCGTGTTCGTCGGTCTTTTGTAAACGTGTGCCGTATTCGTTTTTCTCGTTACTCATAACTTTTTCTTGCCATATTTCGGTAACGGGCAAGTAATATACGAAAAGATTTCGCCTGTTCGGCTGAAAAATCTTGACGGCGCAAATAATGTTCTTATCCGTTTGCATATAGCCGATTTTTTGAACGGCGTATTCGTAACAGTTTTCAAAATAAGCAAGTATTTCGGCCTTAGATTGAAATCCGTTCCAAAACTCTTTGTTGCCTCCGAATTGTAAACACTCTAAAACCTTGTTGTTTTTTCGCTTGTTGTAGCGGGCGTGTAATCGGTTTAACGTTTCGTTCCACGCTTCGGTCGTCGAACCGTTTAATCGCTTTTTATAATCGACGTCGTAAAGTTCTTCGCAAGTTGCGAGATAATCGTCCACGGTTTGTAGTTCGTTTTCTCTATGCAATAGAACGGAGATCGCCGCGTGTTTTTCTCTCGGTAATTTCCACGGTGCGATTTCGTCTTTATCAAGCGATACGTTTCGTTTGTTCCAATAATAGTTATTTATTTTTGTTCACCTCCTTTTGCTAAAAATTTTAACGCATAAAAAATCGACCTTCGTTGTAAAGGTCGATTTACGCGTTTTCTACTATTAAGCCACGAGAACGCCGAAAATATTACAAAAATTTAAAATTATTTTTTGTAATACTTATAAAATTGTTTCAGCCGTTTGTTACGCCAATTTGCAACGAACGGGTAAAGTCTTTCAGTTAAAAATTCATACGGCGTAACGTGCAACCGATTAGTTATTTTTTCAAGAGTATAATATAAGCCGCTATAAAATTTACCGCTCGGCTTAAACACTGCCGATTGCCTTAATTTGCTTTCGTTTGTTAACCTGACGAATACCGCGCCGACAATTTCGGGTTTATCTTTGTAGTATTCGTTATAATGACTGCGCTCGCTTTCGGTAGCCGAATCGAGATATTTTTCAATATCCGAACGCATCGTTTCATTGTTAAAAAGATAGTATTTAAGAGTATAACGGCATAATTCTCCTACGCTGTAAAAACCATAAAGAAACGGCAATAAATCATGCCATATAGAGCGGATAACAAACTCTGTTTCCACGTCGAGATAATCCGGAAGTTCGCCTTTGTCCATAAAGTTTTCCCAATAATATGAAACGATTTCGTCGGGAGATGCGTTTTTAATAAAAGCGTTTTCTATTTTAGAATTTATCCGTTTAATCGCGGAGGAAACGTAGCCTTGCGTTACGCTCGTTTTTTCGGCAATTTCTGCCTGTGTGTATTCGTTGCGGTATAAGGTTATTATGGATTGTTCTTTCTCATTCAATGCCGCATTACGCATATTGTTTTCGTCGGCGGTTTGTTCTAAAACCGCTTCTAACGAGTCATCGTCGGATATGCGTTTTTGCTGTTGTTTTACGGAAAGTCTGTCATCGTTCGCGCTCGGCATTATAGAAGAATGACGGGTAAATTTATGAGTATTATTATACTCGAGTCTGTCAAGTTCAAGTAGTGATTCCCATTCACTTTCGGTAACTTCGGTAACGATATAATAATTATTTCCGTATTGTTCGTCGGCAACGTCCTTAAGTAAGCACGGATAATAATACTTATATTTCCCTGCCGTTTTAGCGGGAATCTTCTTTTTATTAAAATGGTATGTTAATTTATCCATAGCACTATTCTACAATATTAAATATGACAGATTTAGTCAGTGTTTATTAAAATATATAATTGAACGTTTTAAAGCGCTCAATCTTTGAGGCAGCCGATAGGAACGACTAATACTCCGTCTTCACGCTTATATCCGTATTGTGTCCCGGTTACGACCATTTTGAGTGTCGGTAAAGGAATAGGGCATTGTTTTTCGGTTTCATTTTTCTCTTTAATGAGCCGCTCTATTTCCAAAAGGTGTTTTGCTCCGTCATCTATTTCTTTTGCGCCTAATTTTATTTCAATTAAAGCGTATCGACCGTCTTCTAAATGTAAAACGCAATCGGCTTCCAAGCCGTACCTGTCTCTGTAATAAGAAATTTGCCCGTTACTTGCGGAAGAATAGATTTTTAAATCTCTTATTACTAAAGATTCAAATAAAAAACCTAACGTTTTAAAGTCGGTATTAAAATATTCGGGAGTTATTCCCAGGGCGGCGACAGCAAGCGACGGATCGATTAAATTACGTTTTACGGATGAGCGTATTGCGGTTTTGGATCTTATTGCGGGACACCACGCGTCGATATCTTCTATTATATATAATTTTTTTAAGGCGTTTATATAGTCGTTTATGGTTACGGTGGAAACGTCGCAGGCACTTTGTACGTCGGCTTCGATAGTTTTCTTTTCCGCCGTCGTGCATATGTTTCTTGCGTAAGACTTTAAAATTGTTTCCGCCCATAAAGCATTTCTTGAAATTCCGTCGATATTAGAAACGTCTACGTTGCAGGTTTGCCAAAATAAATCTTTCGCAATAGCCAATTTTGCCCTGTCGGTTTTATTTATAAAACACCTCGGCCAGCCTCCGCGACAAATAGCAAAGATTAAATCGTCGATAGTTAAATCGGATATACAGCCGTCTTTTAATGCTTCAGAGTTGTCAAATAATGATTTTATAGAGACTGTTCCGTTAGATTCTTTGCTTTCATATAAACTCATAGGATACATTTTGAGCGTGGAAATACGGAGAGTTCCCGTGTGAGGTGTCGTAACCGTTTGAGATGAAGATCCTGTCAATAAATACAAACCGTTTTTTTGCTCGTCGTCGACGGATTTTCTTATAGCCCCCCAAATTTTTGGCGCATCCTGCCATTCGTCAAACAGCCGAGGCTTTTCACCGATCAGTAATTTCGACGGTACGTTATCCGCGACCGAAAGATATTTCTCTCTGTTGTCTTCATCCTGAAATTCTACTACGCTTTTTGCTTTTTGTTTGGCGGTGGTTGTTTTTCCGCAACCTTTCGGTCCAACTATCAACGTTGCCCCAAAGGCTTCCATTTTCAAGTCGAGCAGTTCGTCCGCTATTCTTTTTTTATATTCCATATTTTTCACCTCGATAATATTGTATATGAAAGCATAGAAAAAGTCAAGTTAAATTTATAGATTTGCGGTATTTTGTTTTAGTAATTTGCGGTATGTAAGTTGTTTTATTTGCGATACAATTATTAGGGTTAAAAATAATTCGTTGCGTTATTTGTCATAAAAAAACAATGCCTAAGCAGGATAAGGCGAATGCAACGAGGGGCATTTCGCGATAAAATCAGCCGCCGCAGGTGTTTCCGCGGCAGCTGACAAGTCGGAAACCGACTTTAAAAGTTTTATTTTTTATCCGTTTGATTTTTGTTTGCGCTCGGTTTTTTGTTGGAATATTGCTTGTATTGCCTGAAAAACGTGGTGTAGTTGTTGTAGGAATATTCCTCGGTAAGGTGCGTAATGGAAATGCCCGTGGGGATAAGTTGTTCTATCATAAGCATTTTCTTTTGATTTATATATTTTTTCAGACTTATGCCGAGATATTCCTTAAAATTATGCGAGAGCCACGATTTGCTTACGAAACATTGTTCGGCTATTATTTCCGCGTTGAGCGGTTCGGTTACGTGCGCGTCTATGTATTTCAGAATTTTGTCGATAGTGTCGTTGGAAACGCCTACCGATTCTTCCGCCGAGGCGGCGTGTTTCAGATGGTACAGTATCTGTATTAAAGCCGACGGCAAGAGCGACGCGAAATCTTCCTTGGAAAATATTTTTTCGGCGTCCGATACGCTGTCTATTATTTTGAATAAAGGGTCGTTTTTATCCTCTATATGATAAAAGTAGCCGAAATCGTTTACGGCGGATTTAAGTTCTCGCGGGATTGCGTTTTCGGCAAAGTAAAATCCGCAACGCTCGTAGTTTTGGTTGTAAGGTATAGTAAGATTGTGAATTATTGCGGGTTTTATAAATACTAAATCGAAAGATTTCAGTTGATATTTTAACCCGTCGATATTAAAGTAGGCGTTTTCCACCGAATACACGAAAAGAATTTCGTAATCGTTGTGCAGATGCGGCGCCCAACTCGCATTGTCGGGTGTGGTGGGGAGGTCGATAGAATGATAAAACCTGACTTGATTATTCTTCATAATTTTATTGTATCACTACTATGCCAAAAATGCAATAAATTTTCGCAAAAATTGCTATTGAATTAAAAAAAATTATATGCTAAAATATATCAGAAATATCTTAGTACCAAAAGTAGCGAAAAATGAGAAACAACGTTTATCGTAAATTACTTAAAGAATACTGCGACGCGCTTATATCTTTGCAGGATAAAAGCGACGATAAGGCGTTTAAAGGCGGAATATATTGCCGCGCGTGCAAGAACGTACACGGCAGATGTCCCGATGCGGTATACGGCTTTACCGTTGCGGCGAAGATTTTCGGCGACGAAAAGTATTTGCAGGCGGCAAAAGACGTTTTTGCTTACGGCGAGAATTTGCTTTGCGACGACGGCGGCTTGTATAACGACGCGCAGACCACCTGGCGATACACCACGACTTTTCACCAGACGGCGGTAATCGAGGCTTTGCGTTCGGGCGCGGAGATTTTAGACGAGCAGACGAAAAAATCGTTTGAAAATCGCGCGGCGAAAATGGCTGAATGGCTGTATGAAAACCTTGACGAAAAGTCGCCCGCCAACATAAATTACGCCACTACCAACGGCTTGGCGCTGGCGTTGTCGGGCAATTATTTTAAAAAGCAAAAGTATCTCGACAGGGCAATGCGTTTAGTCGCATACGCTATGGAACATATCACCGAAAACGGCTTATTATACGGCGAAAGTAAACCGCACGATAAAATTTCGGCAAAAGGTTGCAAGTCGGTGGATATAGGCTATAACGTGGAAGAGTCTGTTCCCGCGCTGGTAAAATACGCGTTTGAAGTCGGCGACGAAGATTTAAAAGCGCGGCTTGTTAAAATAGTGCGCGCCCATCTCGATTTTATGCTTCCCGACGGCGGTTGGGACAACACTTTCGGCGTTCGCAACAATAAGTGGACGTACTGGGGATCGAGAACGTCCGACGGATGCGCGCCGATGTTTTTACTGCTTGCAGATAAAGACCCCGCGTTTGCCGAGGCGGCTTACAGAAATGCCGAAATGCTTGATAAATGCAGTATAGACGGCTTTTTGTACGGCGGGCGGCAATATTATAAACGCGGCGAATACGCCTGCACGCACCACGCGTTCGAGCATATCAACTCGCTTGCGTTCGTTGTGGAGCATATACAAGAGAAATATTTAATTCCCGCGCCTGCGGCTATTCCGTCGGACGAAAACGACTCGTGTAAATATTATCCCGAAGTAAGAACTTACAAAATAGCGAAAGGCGATTATCTTGCCACGATAACCGATTACGACTTTGATATATTTTTCAGCGGACACGCCACGGGCGGAACGCTCACGGCGTTATATGGCAAGAAAGTCGGACCTATGATAATGGGGTCGGTAACCGATTACGTTTTAGTCGAGCCGACTAATATGCAGCAAGTAAAAGACAGGCAAAATCACAGAAGTTTGCTTCCGCGACTTGTTAAAAATGTTTACGGCGACGAATATTCTTCCACCTTTTACTTAAAGGCTGAAATAGGCGAAAAGAGCGTGGACGGCGGGCATAAAATCACCGCCGAAACGGGTTTGTCGGATAATAAAGGCAACGAACTTTCGGGCGTAAATCCGCAAGTCGAATATGCTTTAACCGAAAACGGACTTGATATATCTGTAAAACGCGCCGAGGGGTTAAAACTTATATTGCCGCTTATTGCGGGCGAAATAAAAGTAATCGACGGCGAAATAGAAAGCAAAAAAGAGATATTCTTCTTAACGGGCGGTTTTATCGCGCAGGAGTATACCTTACGCCCCGTAAACGGTGAATTGAGAGTTGTGCTTATATAAGGTTGAAAAGGGTAAAAATATGTCAACTATAATCAAAATTAAAGCCGACGATATACGCGGTAATGGAAAAATTACCGTAAATAGCGACGAGATTATAAAAAAAGTATTTTTGAGCATAAAAGAACGGAATACCTCGCGGGAATTCTCGTTTGAATTTATCGGCGGCGGGCGCGACTGCGCAGGTACTTTTTGTATTGAAAATCCGCGGTTGTGGAGCGTAAAGACTCCGAATTTATACGATTACGTCGCAAAAATCATAACCGCAAATTCGAGCGAAACAGTGAGCGGTTCGTTCGGTTTCAGGTCGCTTTCGACCGACGGTAAAAACGTGTGTTTAAACGGTACGCCCGTATTTATCCGCGGATATATACGCGGGGCGACGGCGCACGACCACGCTAATAATTGCGGACTTACCAAAGAGGAGTTTTACCGCAAAAATATAAGAGCGGCGAAGAAATACGGATTTAATTTGGTAAGGTTTCATTCGGTAGTTCCCGACGAGGAATTTTTCCGCGTTGCGGACGAAGAGGGGCTTTTGGTGCATATCGAAATGCGCCTGCCCGACGATATATATAATAACCTGCGCGAAATGCAGACGAGCGGCGACGTACTCGTTCCCGACGAGTATGTAGAGGAAATAGTAAACGAGTATTACAATCATCCGTCGCTTTGCGTTTATTGCATAGGTAACGAGATAAAAGATTCGTCCGCGGCAAAGCGAATAGGGGAAATATATTCGCTTATAGCGCGATTAGACGGCACGAGATTGTTTCTGGATACTTGTGCTTGGGGTGCGAACGGCAGACCTTTCGTGGATATAGACGTGCAACATTTAAGTTATTATTTTCCTTACGGCAAGCACGCGGATATGTACGAAAACACCGAGAATTTGCTCGTGGTGGGCGGCGATAAAAATAAGCCTTTGCTTACGAAAGGCGAGAATAGCGAAACGGTGAGAGAATTACGGTTTTCCGTGCCGCTTATTGCGCACGAAACCTGCCATTATACCGCTTTGCGCGATTTTGCCTCGCTTAAAAACAAGTTTGAAAAATACGGCGTAAAAAGTCCGTGGTGGGTAGACGAAGAACTTAAAATGATTAAGGCGAAAGGCTGCGAGGATATCTATCCCGAAATGTACGCGGCGAGCAAGCGTTTTCAGTTTAATTGTTGGAAAACGGCTTTCGAGGCGATGCGGTCGAGCAAACTTTTGGGCGGTTTTCATTTTCTGCAACTTGCCGATACCGACGTATACGAAAATTCCAACGGCATAATAGACTGTTTCGACGACGAAAACGCAACGCCGAGCGATAAATTTTTGCAGTTCAATGGCGATAAGGTTATTTTGACCGACCTTAAAAAACGCAATTTCACTTCGGGGCAAGTTCTTGAATTTAAAATAAAATTGTCTGATCTCGGTGAAATAGATTGCAAAACCGTAGATTTAAGGTATAATTTAACGGGCGAGGAAAACGCAGTTTACGCAAGCGGCGGAATGAAAAATCTCGACGTGGCGCAAAACGGACTTTTCACTCTCTGCAAAGCGAGAATAAAGTTGCCGCAAGTTAAATCTTCCGAAAGGCTGACGCTTAAAATCGCGCTTGACGGCGTAAACGGCGTGTACGCCGAAAACGAGTGGGATATCTGGGTGTACGAAAAGCGCGCGCCCCTGTCTTACGCCGAATTCGTAAATTATAATGACGACGC
The DNA here is from genome assembly GCA_934254815.1 of uncultured Clostridia bacterium. GTDB lineage: Bacteria > Bacillota > Clostridia > Christensenellales > Borkfalkiaceae > UBA10281. Next base: position 27,563 of record CAKQME010000008.1, read on the forward strand.
AATTACCGTAACCGACGATATAAAAAAGGCGTTTGCGTTGCTCGAAAAGGGCGAAAAAGTATGCCTTATATATCGCTCCGACTTTACGCGGCACGTTATCCGTAAGGATATGCAAAACCCCGAATACGCGTTTAAAGCGAGTTGGAACAGGTTTAAACCCGTTATATGGGACAGGGGAACGAATTACGGCGGCTTGTTAAATCGCGAAATTTTAAATAAATACGGCTTTGCGACCGACGGTTATTACGATTTTAATTTAAGCGTGTTAAGCGAAGATTGCGACAAGGTAAACTTGGACGATTTCCCCGTAAAGGCGACCAACCTTATATCGGGCATAGATAAGAGTTGCCGCGATCGTTTCGACGCGTACAAAGACTGTTTCAACCTGCCCGATCTTATTTACGAAAGGACTTTGCGTAATTTTTCTTACGCGTTCGAGGTTGCCGTCGGCAAGGGAAAACTGCTCGTTTGCGGTTTGAACTTTACGGGGCTTGACGAAAACGAACCCTCTACGCTTTGTATGGCGAATTTCGTTATAGATTATATGAAAAGCGACGATTTTAATCCCAAAGCCGAAATTTCGGTTGAAAAGTTAAAAGCGTATATGAAAAAATGCGCCGAAAAACCCGTAAGAGAGAGTATAATGACTCAGTTCTGGGAGATGGACGACGCGCCCGTCGAAAGTAAGCAATTTTGGAAGGACTCCAAAGAATATCTCGCGGAAGAATACGCGAAAGGAGCGAATAAATGAAACCATTAACCGCCGTGATAGTCGGTTGCGGACACAGAAGCAGGGTATATGCGGAAATCGCAATAAAATGCCCCGATCAACTAAAAATCGTGGCTCTCGTAGACCCCGACAAGCACGTGAGGGATATGTGCAAAGACTTGTACGGCGTACCCGAAGATAAGTGCTTTAACGATATAAGCGAAATATTGCCTATGGGCAAAATAGCCGATTGCGTCATAAACGGAACTATGGATAAGTTGCACATTCCTACGTCTATACCGCTTTTGGAACAAGGCTACGATATGTTGCTCGAAAAGCCGATAACGAACAATGCGGAAGAATTACTCAGATTATACGACGTTGTGAAAAAACACGGCAACAAGGTAATGATCTGCCACGTTTTGCGGTACAGCGATTTTTATAAAACGGCTAAAGAAATTATAAATTCGGGCGAGATAGGCGAGGTTGTACACGTCGAAACGCAGGAAAGAGTAGGCGTTGCGCACAACGCTATTTCGTTTATAAGAGGAAAGTGGGCTGACGAAGAAAAATGCGGTTCGTCAATGCTTTTACAAAAATGTTGCCACGATATAGACCTCGATTGCTGGCTGAACAACGCGAGCAAACCCGTTAAAGTAAGCAGTTTCGGCGGCAGGAATTTCATTATTCCCGAAAAGGCCCCCAAAGGCGCGGGAACGAGATGTCTTGTCGATTGTCCGCTCGTCGATACCTGTCAGTATTCGGCAAAGATGATGATACTCGAAAATCCGCATTATTTAGCCGCTTACCCTTGGCAATGCACGGGAAAAGAGGAGTACGAACTCACCTTGGAAGAGAAAATTCACTCGCTTAAAACGGATAACCCGCACGGCGTGTGCGTTTACAAAGCGGGCGCGACGGTAGTCGATCATCAGGCGGTTTTAATGCAGTTCGATAACGGCTCTACCGCGACGCACACTATGCTTTGCTCGGCGCAACGCGCGGGCAGGTCGCTGTTCGTACTCGGTACGCAAGGCGAAATAGAAGGCTGGGCGGGCGACGGAAAACTTTATATAAGGACTTTCGATAAAGACAACCGCGCGAATATAGACAAGGGCAAGGAAAGAGTTATAGATTTTAACGCCAACAACCAAAGCGAGGACGGCGGACATTTCGGCGGCGACCAGAAACTCGCGCTCGATTTCGTCAGGTATATGCGCGGCGAAAAACCGTCGGTAAGTTGTACGGCGTTGTCCGATTCCATAAACGGGCATATCTGCGTATACGCGGCGGATAAGGCGATGAAAGAGAGCCGCGTAGTTGAAATTTCAGAATTTTACGACGAAAGGTAAGTTATGAAAAAGTACGTTATGAGATACCGCGCGGCGGCTGAAGACAGCCTTAGCGGCTGGGAAAATCAATCCTTGCCGACGGGTAACGGGTATTTCGGCGCGAGCGTTTTCGGCGGCGAAAAAAGCGAGCGCGTGCAGTTTACCACCAATGAATTTGCCAACGTGTATTCGCTCGGCGGCGTAACGAGTTTTGCCGATTTGTATATAGAAAGCGACTTTTCCTGCGTTACGGATTATGAACGCGGACTCGATTTAAACGACGGCGTAGCCTATTCGCGCTTTCGTTGCGGCGAGGAAAATATCGAAAGGACGGCTTTTTGCAGTTATCCCGACGAGGTTTTCGTATACGGGGTAACTACGAGCGGAAAAAGAGATTTTACCGCTCGGCTCGTCATACCGTATCTCGGCGAGAGGGAGGAAAAAGACGGCGGAAGAACGGGCAGAATATATTGCGAAAACGACTCGCTCGTTTTGCGGCAGACTTTGCCTCTTCGCGACTGTACGGGCGAATTGAGATTGTCGGTTTTAACCGACGGACGAGCGGAGATAACCGATAAAGAAATAAAAATTTCGGGCGCAAGCGAAGTTTCGTTTTTAGTCGTTTTGGGGACTAATTATAAATTATGCCCAGAAGTCTTTTTCGACGATTGTCATAAGGCAGTAGGCGACGACCCGTCCGAAAAACTTAAACTTATTGAGAAAAACGCGCGCGAAAGCGGCTATAAAAAGTTGCTTGAAAGGCATACCGCCGATTACGGCGAACTTATGCGCCGCGCGTGCGTGGATTTGGGCGGCGTATGCGATAATCGCACTATACCGCAACTTTTGACTTCGTATAGGGGCGGCAATTACGAGCCGTATCTTATAGAAATTTATTTTAAGTACGGCAGGCATCTGCTCGCGTCGAGTTCGCGAAAAGGCACGCCGCCCGCGTCGCTTCAAGGTACTTGGGCGGCGCACGATAAATCGCCTTGGGGCAGCGGAATATGGCATAATATCAACGTGCAAATGAATTACTGGTGCGCGCTCAGTACCAATATGGCGGAAACTTTTTACGCTTACGCGGACTATTTCAAGGCTTATTTGAAACGCGCCGAAGAGTATGCCAAAGAGTGGGTTGCCGATTTCGTACCGAAAAAGAGCGAAGAAGAGTGCGGTTGGATAATAGGCACGGCGGCGTTTTTGTACGAGATCAGCGGACTCGGAAAGTTTTTACATTCCGGACCTGGTACGGGCGGACTTACCGCAAAATTGTTTGCCGATTATTACGACTATACGCTCGATAAAGAGTTTTTAAAGGAATACGCATATCCCGCCGTCCACGGTTGTTCGCAGTTTATGCAAAAAAGCGTGAAAAAGTACGGCGACGAGTATTTGTGTATGGTTTCGGCTTCGCCCGAACAAATTTTGTCGGGAGTGTATCTCAACGGGTATAAAGAGCAGCAGTATTACGCTACGGTGGGTTGCGCGTTCGACCAACAAATGCTTTGCGAAAACGCCAAGGACGATATACGCTTTTCAAAAATTCTCGGCGTAGAAGATGAAACCGTAAAACTCGAAAAACGGCGTATAGAACGATTTTCGCCCGTTAATATAGGTTATAGCGGACAAGTTAAGGAATACGGAGAGGAAAAGTTTTACGCCGAAGTGGGCGCGGCTTGGCATAGACATATTTCTCAACTTATGGGGCTTATGCCGGGCAGTATAATAAACGAAGATACGCCCGCTTGGCTTGATAGCGCAAAGAGAACGCTCGATTTGCGCGGCGACGATTCCACGGGTTGGGCGCTTGCGTACAGAATATTATGTCGCGCAAGGGCGCGCGACGGCGAAAACGCGTATAAATTACTGCGTAAACTTTTATGCGAAAAGACCAACGATAATTTGTGGGACGAACACCCGCCTTTTCAGATAGACGGCAATTTCGGCGCGACCGCAGGTATAGCCGAAATGCTTTTGCAAAGCGGCAACGGCGGCAATATAACGCTGTTCCCCGCAACGCCGAAAGAGTGGAAAATCGTTTCTTTCGAGAATTTAAAAGCGCGCGGCAATTTTACCGTTTCGGCAAAACGAAAGGGCGGCAAAATAGAATACTGCCGCATAGTTTCGGTGTCGGGCGGGCGCGTTTTGCTTTGCGCCGACGGCGTAAAAACCGCCGTCGTAACTGCGAGGAACGGCAAAAAGGTAAACTGCGGATATAAAAACGGCAGAATCACCTTTAAAACCGAAAAAGACGAGGTTTACGAAATTACGGGTTTTACAAAAGCAGGTACGATAAAGCAGGTCAAAAACTTAACCGCCGCTTTCAAAACCGACGGCGTAACTATAAAATGGCGCAAAACGCACGAAAAGTGCGCGGTTTACAGGGCGGTTGAAAACGATAAAGATTATACTTTGTTGGGCGTAACCGAAAATTCGTCGTTTACGGATAAAGACTTTTCAATTAAACGTAAAGCGCGGCTTACCTATAAAGTTGTAACGGCGAGCGGCGAATATTCGCAAAAATCGCAGGGGCAAGTTGTATTTTTAAACCCCGCCACGAAACTCGAAGAAGAGCGTTACGCAAAGCGACTTAAAGTAAACAATATTTACGCGAATGAATGGAAATTAAGGTAAATACAGGTAAATGCCAAAAATGCAATAAAAAATAGCAAATTTCGCAATTGACTTGTAATAGTGGTAGTTTTATAATATAGGCGTGGCTGTTTTTCAGGAGTTGGCGCATGGAATTTTGACGCGTACGCGTTTCTCGTCTGTCGACGAGAAAATCACTTTAACGGCAAAATTTAGCAGAACATAATTCGGGGAAAAATAAATTAAAGTCATACAAAACGAAAATCGGCTTTCATAACGATTTTCGAAATAAAATAAGAGGTGAAGATATGAAACACTATGAAACTCCGGAACTCAAGATAGTCGCAGACTATGCGACTGTATGCACAGCGTTGCAATCGTCCGCCGAAGCAGACGGATTCGATAACGACGTAAAATTCAACGATATATGGAATCGTAAGGGTTAATTTTCAGGGGGTAACAAGAATAATGAAAACGATGAAAAGATTTACGCTTCTTTTAATAGTAGCATTTGTATTCAGTTTTGCCGCAGGAATTTTCGGCTTAACGGGCGCATTAAGCAAAATCGCGTTTGCCGCCGACGAGGCAAACGTAGAGATGATAGAAGGTGCTTCCGTAAAACTCAACAGTACAGGTATCAGATTTCAGTCTAAAGTTAAAAAGTCTTACTACGATAATCTTGCCGAAGGCAAACAAACCGGCGTAATGATTATTCCGTCGGATTTATTTAACGGAGAGCTTAACGAAAAAACCGAAAACGCGATGCTTGTAAACGCAGTTGCTCAGCCTAATGAAGAAAACGGTTATTATATTTATAATTTCGTATTAACCGATATACCCGAAACTTCTTTCGGCAGAGGAATAAAAGCAAGAGCTTTTATTAAAAACGGCGAAACTTACGAATGGGCGGCTAACACTCAGACCCGTTCGCTCGCTTACGTTGCCTCCGCCGCTCTCCAGGCGGATAGTAAGGGAGAGGCTAAATATACCGCGGAGCAAAAAACCGCACTAAACGGCTATATCGACGGCGCAGTTAAATCTATTTCGTTTGAAACGGATAAAGAAAGCTTGTCTAAAGCGCAAGATATTATCGTAGGGAATACGGTTGAGGCGTTAAAATTAAATATAACTCCTGCGAACGAAAGCGACGATCTTTCGGATCTTGAAGTTATATATAATACCGATAACGCTAATGCCGTAAGTGTTGAAGGAACTAATTTAAAGGCAAACAAAGTCGGCTTTGCAAACGTTACGATTGCTATAGGTAGTAAAACCGCTAAAATCAGGGCGTTTTCAAATTCAGAGCAGTATACCGTTTTTGCAACCGCCGAAAATCAAAAAATAGAATACAGCCTTCCCGAAGGGTGGTCTGCGGAACTTTTCATTGATGACAAGACGAGTCTTGGAAGTGTTGAGAATATCGTTATTCCCGATACGGTAAAGAACGATAAAACTAAACATAAACTTTATAACGGTTGGCCTGTAAAAATTCAAGTTAAGGCTGAGGGGGAATCCGCTCAATTAACAAGACCTAACCTTTTGCTGGCAACGGCCGAGATAAAATCTTTTGCGCAATGGCAAGAGTATATTTGGTGTAAAGCGAATGAGGCAAGGTACGGATACTATGTACTTGGTACAGGCGTAGGTATGAATGTAGGAAATCCGAATACCGGAGATCCGTCTTATTACGGAGATTATGGTTTCCGCGGCACACTTGACGGCAACGGAAAATCGGTGGCTCTTTGGTCTAATACGGGTACTGGTATATTTACCGCTTTAGGAAAAGGAGCCGTCGTAAAAGATTTAACTATAGAAAATAACATATCGACAGCACCTGGTTATAAGTCAAACAATATTTTCGGTATTGCAATGGTAGGTGCAAATATTGAAAACGTAACCATAAAGATATTAAAATGTAATTCTTATGACACTACAACCGATTACAGTCCTTTAAGTCAATTCGGGTTTAAGGACAGCACGGTAAAAAACCTAAAAATAGATTTATATGGTAAAGTAAATACGATTATAGGTGGAACAAACGGATATTATCAAACGAATAATACCAAATTTATAAATTGCGAAGTTAATATTTATAGCGAACTTGGCGGGGCGTTAAAACAACTTGCGCAAAAAAAAGATATGAACGCCGAAGGTCACCCCACCACAATATATTGCGGTGAGAACGAAAAGATAGAGGGAAGAACCCCGCTTGCCGGATTTAAAGTTAATTATATCGAAGCGACGGAACAAACTTTAAGCAGGCAGAATATATCGCTTGCGGCGGATGCCGCGGCGATAGACCTCGGGGGATATTCCGATTATACGGTAACCGAGATAACCTGCGACGGCGAAGATTTGGGTAAAAACCCGCAAAACCTTGCTTTGACCGAAAATATTAAAAAAAAACAGGGCAAACTATAAATATAATCGTTAAAGCGTACAAGGGGACGGATTACGTTAAGTTGACCGTCCCCGCGACGATTGCGACGGCGATTATAAAAACCGAAAGCGACTGGCAAAATTATTTAATCTATAAAACCAATACCGAGGCGATTGATGGATATTTCGTTTTAGACGGCGATATTTCCGCAACCGCGTTAGGTACTGCCGTAAAACCCGCTAACGCGCTTGACGGTTCGGTAGGATTTAAAGGCGTTTTAGACGGAAGAGGGCATACCCTCACTATTGCAAACGGCTGTAAAACGGGCGTAGGAATTTTCGGCGTTCTGGGTAACGGCTCGGTCGTAAAAAATTTGAATATAGTAAACGATTCGGGTTTAGCCCCCGGTTGGAATTCCAACGTTTTGTTAGGGTCGGTTGCAAGTAAAGCCCGAGTAGAAAACGTTACGATAGTAATAAACGGAGCAAATCATACGAGCGGTACGCGTTACGGCGCGCTTACTCACGACGGTATAATAGATTGTACCGTTATAAATACAGAATTTAAAATAAACGGCGTGGTTCAGTCCTTATCGGGCGGCGACGGCGGCAACGCAAAGGTGGGGTTAGTCGGTACTTCTTTTATAGATTGTACGGTTACGCTCGGCGAAAACTCTTCGCTCGGCGAGGTAGGGCATAAAGGCTCTGCGGTCTTCGTTTATAAAGGCGCGACCGCCCAAAACGGCGAAACCGTTTTAAGCGGAATAAGTTTACGGTCTGCCGATTACGGCGAATATCTTTTAAAAAACGATAACAGCGATTATAAAATAGTTTTGCCGCAAGGCTCTTCCGCCTCGCTTACTAAGGCGGCGGACGAACTCGTAAAATATTTTGCCGAGGCTACGGGCGTAACGCTCGATATAATAGACGATTCCGCTAACATAAAGCACGGAAAAACGCAGACTTATTTATCGCTCGGCAACACTACGCTTTGCGGCTCTGCGAATCTCGGCAAAGCCGACCTTAAGACCAACGGCTATCGTCTGTATACCAAAGATAAAAACCTTTATATTACGGGCGGCTCGGATAAAGGCGTATTACAAGGCGTTTACGGGCTGCTCAAAGACCTTTTCGGATTAGAATTCTATTCCGAAGATTGTTACACGATAAACGGCGCAAGCGAAATTACTCGCCCCGACTACGACGAAATTTTCAACCCCGATATAGATTTGCGTTCGCAAACGGGGATAGTGCTAGGAAGCGAAGAAAAATTTTCCGCTTATGCCGACCACTTACAGATAAACGACTATATCTGGGCGCATTTAATGCCCATAGTAAAGGCGGACGACGACAGTAAAACCGATTACGGACACAACGGTTTTTACTACTTGCCGCCTGATAAGTATAAAACCGTTCACCCGAATTTTTATTCCGATCAATCCAACTGGAAACCTAATACCTGGGGCGGAATAAACGCGCAACTTTGCTATACGGCGCGCGGAAACGCTTCCGAATACGCCGAAATGGTAAGACTTTGCGCAGAAAGAATAGAAAATTCGCTTGTAAAGTATAGCGAAAACAAAACTTACGACGCGGTTATGCTCGGAATGGAGGATAACTACTACACTTGCAAATGTTCGGCTTGCCAGGCGGTGATAGATAAGTACGGCGCGTTATCGGCTACGGTGATACTCTTTTTAGACGACGTGGCAAGCGAGGTGGAAGAGTGGATGATACAAAATCCGCAATACGCCCGCGATTTGAAATATATGTTCTTTGCTTATCAAACTATGCTTAAAGCTCCGCGCGTTATGCCGCAGGTAAGCAATAAAATTATTCCGTTAGTCGCGTTAAGCGAGATGAATTATGCAACGTTACCGACCGATTCTACTACGCGGACTCACGCTTATTTAGGCACTATTTCCAATGCCGAAATCTTGGGTTGGGCTAAACAATGGGGACAATTTGCTGTAAATAACGGCGGCAACGCCTGGGCGTGGACTTACGGTAATTTTTACAGAGATTATTTCGCGTTTTACGATTCGTATACTTTTTACGGCGAAATATTCAAGTATTTAAATGACTACGACTATGGGCTTTGCTATGTACAACAGCAAAGCAGACAACGCAACGCTTATACTGCGTTTTACTCGCTCAATCAATATGTTACGGCAAAACTCTCGGCGGACAGCGCGCTTAATATAGACGATCTTATTGACGATTATATGTCCGCTATGTATAAAGCCGCCGCCCCCGCGATGAAAGAACTGTTCGATAAGTGGAGAAGCGTTTTTTCAAGCAGATTGAGTTTATATCCGCTCGGTTACGACGGCAAAATAGGAGCAAATTTTACTTATGACGATATAAGCGGCATGCTGGATATTCTGGATAAAGCTTACGCGGCGATAGCTGATTATGAAACCGAAGATCCGGAACTCTACTCCGCGATAAAACGTCGTATAGACCTCGAATGGCTTTCGCCCGCGAAAATCGCGCTTGTGGGCAGCGATAAAATAAAAAGTGTAGCGGCGCAAAAATCAAGATACGAAAATATAAGAACTAAATTTAAAACGATAGTAAGCGAAACGGGAATAGCCGCGGCGAGCGAATTTAACGATATTCAGACACTGCTCGATGAAATAGACTCGATAACGCTGTAAAATAAATCAGGAAAATTTTATCGGAACTTTAAATACGATATAATTTATAAAAATCGACAGGAGATTGCTTTATGAAAATCTGGAAGAAAATTTTATCTATGACCCTGTGCGCGATAACCGCATTGTCTTTTGCGGCTTGTGGAAGCGGTAATAACGCAAACAACGGAGTAACCGTGCTGGAAGTTGCCGTGCATAACGGCGGAGTAGGCAGCGTCTGGCTTAAAAACGCAGCAGATCGTTTCACTGCGAAAATGGCTGACCATTCTTACGCTAACGGCAAACAAGGCGTAAAGATAAACATTACACCCGGTAACGGTCTTGGTACTGCGTCTATGGCTTCCGCCGCGTATAACGTGTACTTTATCGAAAGGGTAGATACTTACAACCTTATGCAGAGCGGACTTTTGATGGACCTTACTGAAGTTCTTCAGACCGAAGAAAACGGAAAAACTCTGGAAAGTCGCATCAAACCCGAGATGCTCCCCGCGCTTAAAGGCAACGATAATAAGTATTACGTGTTGCCCGGTTGGGAGTTCTATTCGGGTATGTCCTACGATCAGGAAACGTTTGATTTTTGCGGAGCGTATTTTGCCGCTCCCGGCGAAAGCGGACTGGAATACGACAGCGGCAAATTCGGCACGGCAACTTTCGTGGGTAAATCGGGCGCGAAAAAATCTTGCGGACCGGACGGCGTATCGGGTAACGAGGACGACGGTTTACCGAGTTCTTTGCAGGAAATGCTCATTCTTTGCGCATATCTTAAAAACAACGGCGTAAAAGACCCCATTTATATGTCGAGTTTGTACCCGGGGTATTCCAAATATCTTATAGCGGGGCTCTGGGCGTCGCTTGCGGGTTACGACGCGATGAAAACCTGCTATACCTTTGACGGGAGCGAGGCGGAAGTCGTTAAACTCGACGACAACGGTAATCTTACGTTTACTAACGAGAATTTGTTCCCTGGGATAGATTACCTTAAAAAACCCGTTACCGAAAAGGTGAGCATAACCGAGGCGAACGGCTATCGCAGCAACGATATGGCTGCTAAATATTACGCCGCGGCGTTTCTCGAAATAATCTACAAAGAGGGTTATATGCCGTTCTCCGACGGTAAAGCCATTAACCACAACCAAAGCCAACTTAATACTCTTCTCGGCGGTTCGGGCGTGCCTAACAGCAGCAGAAAGGGTATGTTTATAGACGGTTCTTACTGGTATGTAGAAAGCGATATGGCGGGCAATACCGCTAAATATCAGGCGCTTACCAAAAAAGACGTAAACGAGAGAAAAGTAAAGTGGATGCCTTTGCCGACCTCGCTTAACACTACCGTTACGGAAGGCAACGGCAGAAAGAACACCCTTATAGATACAGGTATGGGCGTATGCTATATAAACAACAATATCAAGGATAACGAGGAGTTAAAGCAAGCGAGCATAGATTTCGTTAAATTCTGCTACACGCAGGAAGAACTGCAATACTTTACCGAAACGACGGGCAGTATGCGCCCCATAGATTATTCCGTAGACGAAAGCAAAGTAAATTCGGTATTTTACAGCGATTTGCTTAAACTGCGCAAAAACAGCGACGTAATGTTGTTTACGGGCGATAATAACACGTTCAAATATAACAGAGGCGTGCTTAAAATAGAACTCGGTTCGATGCAAACCTTAGGTCCGAAGTTAAAAAACAACGGAAACGACCGTTACGACGGTTACCTCGTTGCGTATTACGAGGGCGAAAACGCGGTAAGTGTATTTAACGCCACGAGATTTACTTCCACTTACTGGGCTACTTTAACTAAATAACGAGATGAATACAATGAACGATACTCAATCGACGAAAAACGGCGGCGTCAATTATTTTAAAACGAGGACGGGTAAGCGCGTAATATTTTACACGCTTATCTGCGCGTTGCCCGTATTGCAATTTTGCATATTTACGTTTTATATAAATTTCAACTCCGTAAAAATGGCGTTTGAACTTTATACTTATAGAACCGACGGCACGGATGGAATAGTAAGGCAATTTGCGGGGTTTGAGAATTTTTCTACGGCGTGGAAATTTTTTATTTCGTCGGGTAAAATGATAGTAAATTCGTCGTTGCTGTTTGCGACTAATATACTTATTACCATTCCGCTTGCGCTTATCTTTTCGTTTTATCTTTGTAAAAAGTGTAGATTTTCCGGTCTTTTCAAGGTAATACTTTATATGCCGAATATCGTTTCGCCTATGATTTTCGCGTTGCTTTTTAAAAACGTGATGAATTACGCGATGCCCGCGATATTTAAGGGAATGCCGCAATTGCTCGTGCCTCTTTCGGAAAATATGAACCAAACCTATATTTCGGTTTTGTTTTTCAATGTGTGGGTTTCGTTCGGAGTTAACGTGCTTATGTTTACGGGTGCGATGAGCGGAATAAATTCCTCGGTTGTAGAATCCGCGCAATTGGACGGCGCAACCCCGATGCAGGAATTTTTCTATATTTCCGTACCGATGATTTTCACTACGGTTTCTACGTTTATAATACTCGGTATGACAGGCATTTTTACGAATCAAATGAATTTGTACACATTTTACGATTACGAAGCTCCCGCCGCGCTCGAAACTATGGGATATTATCTATATAAAGCGGCTTCAAGAGCTGACTATATCAACGTCGGTGCGACGAGCGGGTACCTCAATTATCCGCAACTTGCCGCGTTGGGGCTTATTCTTACGTTGTTCGTTGCGCCCGTAACGTTTATCGTGAGAAAACTGTTCGACAAGTACGGACCGAGCGAGGACTGAAAGCAAATGAAAAAAGCGGAAACTAAAAATCAACTCAATAAACATCCGATTATTATAATAACCTTTATAATTTTGTTTCTTTACGCCGCCTCGATTTTGCTCGTGCTTGCGTGGGGACTGCTTACTTCGCTCAAAAGCGATATAGACTTCGAGTTTATGGCTAACTATATCGGCTTGCCGAATATGGAATTCAGTAAAAACGAAACTTTGCGCCTTGCAAATTTTACCACCGTATTCAAATATATGGGTACTTTGCAATATTCTACCGCATACTATTCGGGTACTACCAAAGTCGCGCATACTCTGGGCGGAAACGGTCAGACGGTTTCGTTTTTGACTTACCTTTGGTATACGCTGCTTTACGTGGGCGTGGGCAGTTTTATATTGGCGTTCGTACCTGCCGTAGGCGGCTATATGTGCGCAAAATACAAGTTTAAATTCAGCAAAATTCAGATTACGATATATTTGCTGTTTATGATGATACCCATAGTAGGCAACTATCCGTCCGAACTTTCGTTTTTACGGTGGGCGGGGCTGTACGATACCTTTATAGGCAACTGGATACAAAAATTCCACTTTTCGGGTATGTATTTCTTCGTGTTTTTAGCCTTTTACCAAGGCATGCACGACGCTTATGCGGAGGCGGCGGAAATAGACGGAGCGTCTCAACTCGATATTCTGGTAAGAATAATCGTTCCGCTTTCCGCAAATATCATAGGCTCTGTGTTTTTAATTCAGTTTATAAACCTATGGAACGATTATCAGACGCCTTTGTTGTATTTGCCCACCAAGCCTACGCTCGCTTACGTCGTATATCTGTTTTCGACGGTAAACGCGCCCGGGTTGGACGTGGCGGTGAAAGGCAAACACCCCGTAGAAATAGCGGCTTGCCTTATGCTTGCCATGCCGATACTCGTAATTTACTGCGTGTTCAATAAAAAACTCGTAGGCGATATATCTATGGGCGGCATAAAAGGTTGACGGCTTGACAGGAGATTAAAAGATGAAATTAAAAAGAAACGCAATCGTAATATTGCTTTCCGTTCTGACTATGGCGTTGGGCGCGTTTATCGCGTTTAAACCCGATAATAAGGTGTTGGCGGCGAAAGTCGATTTCCCCGAGAGCGAAATAAAAGACGAATACTACCTTAACCAGGAAATATCGTTGCCGTCGGAAGTAAAAGTGTCTTACGACGGGGAAGAGTACGAACTTACCGAAAGCGCGCTTGTCTATCCCGACGGAAACGCTTACGGCAAGCAAACTTATACGCTCGATTTATACGGGGAGTATAAGGCGGTTTACTCATTGAAAACTCGGAATTTAATTCTGAGCGCGGAAAAAAGTTTTTCGGTTATAAACAAAAATTTCGGGGTTTCGTCGGAATATTCTTCCGCCGAATACGCAGAACTCACCTCGGAATTTGCAAAGGCGACAGGCAAAACGAGCGGTATAAAAATATCGCTTGCAAGCGGAGATACGTTCGGTTATAACGTCCCCGTCAACGTAAACGATTTCGGCGAAGACGGCTTTATAACGCTCTATACGCCTCAATTACCCGACGCGGCGGACGTAGGAAACATAGTCGTAAGACTTACCGACTGTTACGATTCCTCGGTTTATATCGACTTTTTACTCTGGTACGAGGCGAAATCGTCGGTACACGCGAGGGCGGGTGCGAGCGGACAGGCGTTATCCGGTCTTAACAAAAACCCGAGAGTTTCCGCAACGGGTACGCCGATCTATATCGACGGCGAAGAATGGTATGCCGCCACTTCGAGATACGGCGCGGTATTGGGTCATTCGAGCGGCGCGACCGCTCCCGCAGGCTTTACCTGGCGTTATAACGCTTTAACCGGCGACGTTTATATAACCAATCGTTCGGGCGACTACGTAAGAGTAACTCAACTTTGTAACGCGGATATTTACGGCAAAAACACGTTCGGCGGCTTTACTACGGGCGAGGTATATCTTTCCGTTTACGCCGAAAACTATAACGAGAGCGCGGCGAGAATGGAGATTTCGCAAATATGCGGCGTTTCTTCGGAAGGTCTGACCGTTACCGACTATAAGGACGAAACCGCACCCGTTTTAAGTATAGACGAACGCGTGCCGGAGTCGGGAATAGTCTATTGCGCGAAAGGCGAAACGATTTCGATTTTCAATGCGACAGCGACCGACGTAAGCAAAGCGACGGTTTCCGCGTCGGTTTATTTCAACTACGAGTCGAACAAAAGAAGTATCGTATTCGTTAAAGACGGCAAATTCGTTGCCAAGCGCCCGGGCGCGTATACTATCGTTTATACCGCCGCGGACTTTTACGGCAATCAGACGATAAAAACCGTAACCGTAAACTGCGTGCAGACCCAAAGCGGCAAGGCGATAGATTTTTCCGTGGATAAATTATCCCGACTTAAAGCGGGTTACGCGGTAACTTTGCCCGAATATACCGTAAACGGCTTAAACGGCGAAGTTACGGTGGATATAAGCGCGATTTTCGGCGGCGAAGAAACCGAAATAAAAAACGGCGAATTTTTACCGTTGAAAGTGGGAACTTACGAGATAAAATATCGCTATTACGATAATATCAACGAATACGAGTTTTCATACGAAGTCGAGAGCGTAGCGTCCGACGCGATTAGATTTTTGGATAAAACTAACGCGCCGAGATATTTCATTAAAGGCGCAGAATATTCCCTCGACGATTTAAAGGCTTATGCGTTTACGGGTAAGGAAAACGATTACGCCGCTACCGAATTTTTCGTAAAATACGACGACGGCGAATACGTTAAAACCGACGTAAACTCCTTTAAGGTAACGGGAAACGAAAAGGCAAAAATAAAATACGTCAGCGGCGACGAGATAATCGAAAGCGGCGAGATAAAAATAGTGGACGTAGGCTTTAACGGCAAGTTTGATATGTCGGCTTATTTCCGGGGCGATTTTACCGCCGATTCCACCGCCAACAGGATTCGTTATACGGCGAACGACACTTCCGGCAACGGCGAATTGCAGTTTATAAACGCTTTGTCGTTCAGTAATTTCAGGTTCGACTTTACTATTCCTACGGGCGCGTATTATAAAGCGTTTACCATAAGGCTTACCGATTGTTACGATAGCGATAACGCGATTATCGTTAAGTTATACAATATAATCGGCGGACTCGGGGCGGTCGTGAACGGAGAAACATATAAGTCGTCGGGCAGTTTTGCGGATAACGCCATAAAGACTTTGCGCTACGATAATTCAAATAAAAAATTGATTTTACCCGGCGATACGGCAGTACCGCTCGAAAATACGTTTACGAAAGACTTGTTCTTCCTCGACGTTATTTGCGAGGATATAAACGGCGAGGCTTACTTTGAAGTAACCACGGTGAACAATCAGCCTTTTACCACTACTTATTTCGACGTTATAGAACCGCTCGTTTCGTTTACGGACAGGTCGGGCCGGTATGATCTGAACGAGAAAATTACTCTCGAACCCGCATACTATACCGACGTTATTTCGCCGAGCGTATACGGCAAACTTACGATAGAGGTTACCGATCCTTCCGATAACTACGTCGTTTCGGACGAGGGAATAAGATTGGACGGTACGGTTCTGGCTACCGAAAAATATACGATTTCTTTAAACGCTTACGGCAATTACAGGATAAATTACAGGGCGGAGGATCAAAGCGGCAACGTAACCAATCTGCCTTGCGTTATCAACGTAGAGGACGCTGTTAAACCCACCGTTACGATAAAAGAAAGCGTGGTTAAAATGAAAGTTTTAACCGTAGTCAGGTTGGACAATTATACAGTTTCGGATAATCTGACCGCAACCGAAAAATTGAGCGTAACCGTTATAGTTACGGATAAAAAACAAAATTCCGTAATATTCGTCGGTGAGGAGTTTGCCGCAAGGTATGCAGGCACTTATACAGTTTACGTTTATTGTTCGGACGAAGCGGGAAACGTCGGCGTTGCAAGTTATACGCTTATAGTCGGATAAGCGGAGGTGCGAAATGAAAAAATCGTTTATTAAATTTATATGTATATTGCTTGCGACGATAAGTTGTTTTTCGCTGTCCGGTTGCAAAAAGAATAACGACGGCGTAAAAACTATTGCAAAACCGGAGAATAAATCGACGCTTGAAGGCGTGCATAACCTTAATTTTACCGAAACCGCCGATTATCTCGTCAAAAACGGAAAAACGGACTACGTTTTAGTCGTAAAAGCCAGAATGACGGATATCGAAAAGACCGCCAAAAACGAGTTTAAAACTCTTTTTAAGCAGGCTACGGGCATAAATATTCCCGAGGCGGTCGATACGGGGCTTACTCATACTTCTTCCGCAAAATATATTTCGATAGGAGAAAACGAGTTATTCAAAACCGCGGATATCACCTTTGATAAATCGGCGTTGACGGAGGACGGGGTAAGAATAATAACCAAGGATAAATCGGTGTATATTTTAGGCGGCGGACAATACGGTACGCTTTACGCCGTATACGATTTTATGCAACTTACTTTCAATTACGAGCAGTATTATCTCGACTGTATGGAGATAGATACAAACGTTACCGAAAAGAAGTTGTATAATTACGACGTAACCGATATTCCCGATATACTTCGCCGCAGCACGAATTACGGATTTTTGACCCAGGACTTTAAAAACCGTCTGCGTATGCCGCTTTATTCGGGCAGTTATCTTTTGCCGATACACGAAAAGATGACTTCGGACGGCAAGGCGGACAGGACTTCTCCGTCGGCAACCGTTCACAATTCGAGTAAATATTTACCGCGTACCGATCCCGAATATTCCGGACACTCCGAATGGTTCGGCGACGCGGGCGACGTTTTGTGTTATACCGCTCACGGCGACGAGCGGGAGTTTAACCTTATGGCTTTGGCTTGCGCCGAAAAAATCGAGGCGTCGCTCATGACGTATACCACGGATTTATATCCTAATATGAACGCCGTCAGTCTTACTGTAGAAGATAACAACGATACCTGTTCCTGCGATACCTGCTCAAAAGCGGTTGCCGAGTACGGTTCGCCCGCGGCGACTCTGATAATATTCATAAACAAAGTCAACGAATATTTAAGGGTATGGCTCGAAGAAAATAAAGACAACGCGTTATATTACAGAGATGATTTCGAGTTGGTGTTTTTCGCGTACAATTCGTTTGCGATCGCGCCCGCGAAGTGGGACGATGCGCAGAACGCTTACGTTCCCAACGCCCCCGAACTTAAACTCGATAAGGGCGTTTCGGTATGGCTCGCGCTTATGAATATGCTCGAAGAAGAGTTGAATATGTACCACGAAAAGAACGACAACGGTCGTATTCAGATAGCAAAGTGGGCGTCTATATCCGATACCATGTGGTTCTGGACGTACAGCACCAATTTTCAGAATTATTTGTACTTCCACGACGGATTTTCGCTTTTCAACGCGGAAGGGTATAAGTATTTCGCCTCCTTCAACGCGACGTATTATTATCAGAATTCGCAGTCTTATCAGACGGGTGCGTCCACGGGCTTTAACGCGCTGAGTATATATCTGCAATCTAAACTTACGTGGAACACTTCGCTTAATACCGAGGAACTAGTGGACAGGTTTATGAACGCCATGTATAAAGACGCCGCGCCGATTATGAAAAACATGCTCGAATCCATGCGGTTGCACAACGCGAAATACAAAAAGGAAACCGAGTACGTAAGCAGCGTTGCCAATCCTATGAACTTTCCGTACGCTACGCTTAAATCGTGGCTGGATATGTGCGACGAGGCGTTGAGTGCGATCGCGTTTTATAAAACCACCGATCCCGCCGCTTACGAAACGCTCAAAACCCATATAGATATAGAATGGATTTTCCCCGCTTACGCTACTTTGCAGTTGCGCTCGGATTACCTTACGCAAGATAAGTTGAGTGTGCTGAAAGCAAGGCTGAAAGAAACGGGATTAAGGCTCGGCGTGTCGCGCTTTAAGGAAATCGAGCCCGACGGCGCGTTTACAGACTACCTGAATTCGCTGTAAATATCTTGCGTGAGTAATTTAAAGGAAACGAATATGAAAAAGACTTTAAAAAATAAATTCGTCGGCGTGCTTTTCGTCGCGATAATATGTTCCTTTTGCGTAGTCGGGGCGAGTTGCAAAAAAGGCGGCGGTAATCAAAGCGGCTCTTCCTCGCAATCGGAAGTTGCGCTCACCCTCGACAAAGCGCAGGCAACCGTCGTTTTAGGCGACGAATTATACCTTAAAGCAGATTATAGCGGCGCGGAAGATTCGTCGCTCGTCTGGACGACGGATAACGAGGCGGTAGCCTCTGTCGATAACGGCAAAATAACGTCCAACTCCGTCGGCAGCGCGATTATCACTGCAACTTACGCCGATAAGTCCGAGCAATGCTCGGTTACGGTTACGACGAACGATATGCTGCCTACTTTGTCGTTCGAGGGCGTTCCCGACGAAGAAAACGTAACCGTAAGTTTTTCTGACAAATTGAACTTCAACCCGCACGTAAGGTTTAACGGAAAATCGTTTACGGACGGCTCGTTCAGCGTGAGCGTATCCGATTCGTCGGTGGGGACTTACGAAAACGGCGTGTTTACGCCCGTTGCCGCAGGCGAAACCGAACTTAAAATAAACGGTAAGTGGCGCGGAATAGAAGGTCCTTGTTTAAATAAAGCGATAACCGTTAAAGTTATAAACGAGTTGAGCGTCGTTGTAAACGGAGGTCTTACAAGCAGCGTTTCGCTTTACACCGCGCAGACCCACGGCGGCAAAACTTACGACGTATCTTATCCGTTCGCGGTTACCGCGCAGGAAAACGGAAAGGATATAGAATATTCCGTGGCGGTAAGTTCGGGCGTTGACGTCGTTGCTTACGACGAGCAAAACAAGACCGTAAACGCGCTTAAATACGGCTCGGCGGTAATCACGGTTTCGTTTAAAGACGGAAACGGCGAGGCAGGCACGCTTAACGTACCCGTTACGGTTACTCGTCCCGTCGCCGAATACGAGGAAGTAGTAGAGTATTTTTCGGCTGTGGACGGAGATATTCCCGTAGACGAAATTTTCGGTAAAACCGCAGATATAAAAGACGCTTATTGCGAAGGCAAAGAACTGACGGTCGAAAACAACAGAATACTCGGCGTAAACGCTAAACGGAACGCCGCAACGGAAGAGGTCTTGACCGTTTACGACGACACCGTGGGCTACACCGTAAAAGTCGTTGCGTATACGAAAGTAATAAAAGAAGAAAGCGATCTGTCGGCGTTTAATTCCGACTTTGACGGATTTGTCGTTTTATCGGGAGATATAGAGTGTTCGGGAACGAATACTTTGTGCAATAAAGGCACGTTTAAAGGAGTGTTCGACGGCAACGGCTATTTGATTAAAAAAGCGAAATTTTCCGCCGACGCGTCCGGCGGCGGACTTTTCGGAATAATAGGCAATAACGCGGTTATCCGCAACGTTGGCATAGTCGACGCGGATATGTCGCCGTATAATTCGGCTATACTTGCGGGCTGCTCCAAAACACAATATAACACGGGCGCGTCAATCGAAAATATTTACGTCAAAGTGGCAAAAGCGGGTTCTCGCCCGGGCGTTCTTATGTGGCAGCGTGGCCCGTGGGACGTTATAAACAACGTGCTTATCGACGCATCGTGTTTTGCAACTTCGGGTTTCGGTACGGCTTACGGAACCATGTTTGCGTCGGATAATTACGCAGTTGCGGACAGCGGCAGAAACTGGGCGAAAAACGTGGCGAATATAACTAACGTATACGTCGTTGCAAAGGACGGCGTGCCGTTATCGGATAACGTTGCGTACAGCAAAAACTATCCCGCAAAAATCTACGCTTTTAACGACGGAAAAACCGACGACGCGACGAAAAACGAATACGTTTATACGGGCGTTAAGCGTTACGCCGACGCCTACGCCTTAGCAGGCGCGATAAACAAGATCGGCGACGACGAAAATTACTGGACTATTACCGAAACGACTGTCGAGTGGAAAGGCAAACTGCCCGAATTCGATACCGTCGATTACGATAAAACGGTTGAATTTTCCGCGCTTGACGGCGATTTGCCCGTGGCGGACATTTTCGGTAACGAAAACGCCGTTATTACCGAGGCTTATCAGGGCGGAACTTCGCTCCACGTAGTAAATAATAAAGTGTTGGGCGTAGCGACAAGGAACGACGGAGTAACCGAAACTTCTATCGTGGTTTGCGGCGCGACGGGTAAATACAAGGTTAAACTCAACGCTTATACCAAGATTATCGACGAAGAAAGCGATTTCTCGGTGTTCGACGTTTCGGGCGGCGCGGTAAACGGCTGTTACGTTCTCGGCGGCGACGTCGTGTGTAAAGGCGAAATCGAATGGAAAAACGTTTCGGCGGATAAAAACAGTAAGTATTTTAACGGAATATTCGACGGGCGCGGACATAAAATCATAGGTATCAGAGTCGGAGAAAGAGGTCTTTTCGGCGCGCTCGGTAACGAGGCAGTTATAAAGAACGTCGCGTTTACAGATTCGATTTTGTCCGACGCGGAAGAATGGAAATATACTCCGTTTCTGGCTTACAATTCTGCCGCCGGGGATAAATCTTCGTCGAAAATAGAAAACGTATATCTTCAATTTAAAAACTTCAGGGAAGCGAAAGGCGGCAATCGCGGCGCGGGCTTGCTCTTTGACTATAATGCCAATATCACGATAAAAGACGTTATAGTCGAAATTAAAACGACTAACTTCAACCCCACGCCCCAATTCGGTTACGGAGCGTTATTCGCTCAGGATAAAGTTCACGGCGCGGCAAGCAACCTTATAAACGTAAAAGTCGTTTCCGTAGTTATGCCTATGGCTATGATTACCGACGTGGATCTGGCAACGGGCATTGCTAAAAACAGTTGGGCGACTTACGCCGGCAACGATAAAGAATCGGCGGGCAAATTGTCCAAAGAGCAATACTATTATTACCAAACCGTAACCCGTTACGACAGTATGTCGGCGTTGTGTGCCGCTACTGATAAAGTGGGCAACTGGAAAGTAACCGCGGACGGCGCGGTGTGGGAAGAAAACGCATAAGCGGAGTTGATATTTATGAAACTTAATTTTAACGACTACAAGGACAAAGTATACGCCTGTTGGCTCGGTAAAAATATGGGCGGAACGATAGGCGCGCCTTACGAGGGTAAACGCGAGGTCTTGGATATAAAAGGTTTTGCGACTAAAAAAGGCGAGGTTTTACCCAACGACGATTTAGACTTGCAACTCGTATGGCTGCACGCCGTCGAATTCGAAGGTCCTCGTAATATTACTTCCGAGGTCTTGGGCGAATACTGGCTTTCGTTTATTACGGGTTACTGGAACGAGTACGGAATTGCCCGTCGCAATATGGAAAAGGGCGTTGTGCCTCCGCTTTGCGGCGACTTGCAAAACCCGTGGAAACATTCCAACGGGGCGTGGATAAGAACGGAAATCTGGGCGACGCTCGCCCCTGCGTATCCCGATCTTGCCGTTAGGTTCGCTATCGAGGACGCGAAAGTCGACCACGGCTTCGGCGAGGGTACTTATTCTGCCGCGTTCGTCGCGGCGATTGAAAGCGCGGCGTTCGTCGTTTCCGATCTGAAAAAACTTATCAAAATAGGTCTTGCCAAAATACCCGAAGATTGCCGCACCGCCAAAACCGTTAAATTCGTTCTGGAAAGTTACGAAAAAGGCGTAAAACCTGTCGAAACGCGTAACGCCGTTCAGAAAATGAACGCCGATATAGGCGACGGGTGGTTTCAGGCTCCGTCCAATATAGGTTACGTCGTCATAGGCTTGCTGTACGGCGAGGGCGACTTTAAAAAGTCGGTGCTTACCGCCTTGAATTGCGGCGACGATACCGACTGTACGGCAGGAACGGTAGGCGCGATTTTCGGGCTTATGCACGGTACGGCGGGCATACCTAAAGACTGGCGCGAATATATAGGCGACGATATCGTTACGGGTACGATAAACGCGTGTTTGTCTTTCCCGAGAGTTAAAACCTGTACCGACCTTACGGAAAAGGTCTCGTCGCTTGCGCCGTCGGTGCTTAGGTTTAACCGTATGAACGCCGTAACGGTAGAACTCGGTAATTCTTTCGAGTGCGACGATAATGAAATCGAAAAATTCCTTTTGCCTTACGGCAAGTGCGAAGAAACCGACCCTATGCGCGCGTCGCTTTTCAGTTTAAAAGAAAATACGTTGCAAAAAAAGGTCGGCGCGGTTACGGCAATCGTCGGTTGTAAAGAGGGTTTCGTTATATCTGCAGGGCAGGAAAAAACTCTTGAAATAAGAATTTTAAATAACGTTAAGGCTTACGGAAATTTACCGCACACGGTGAGAATAAAACTGTGGCTGCCCGAAGGTATAACCGCCGATAAGACGGAATTCGATATTTTCGCGCCGCAATGGACGCCTTTTACGCTCGATTGTATTTCCGAGATAAAAGAGGTTAAATTAAAAGCGGAAACGTTGTTCAAAGCGATAAACGAAGTTTTGCTGGAAGTTTCGGTCGTGGGCGGCTATTCGCGGGAATTTATTCCGTTAAAGTTTGTCGTGGAATAATAAAGGGATTTAATTATGAAAAAACTATTCAGTTTGATTTTGGCGATAGTTATATTTTGTTCGCTTGCGTGTTGTAAGGGCGGCGGAAACAGTCAAAGCGGCAGTTCGGGCGAGGTTCATACGCACGAATATACGCTCGTAAAACCCCAAAAATCCACTTGTTCGGAAAACGGGCATATAATTTACTATACTTGCGATTGCGGAAAGATTTTCGTTAAAAGGGGCGCGATATACGTAGAAACGACGCCCGACGCGGTATTGTTGAATAAAACGGAACATAGTTTTACCGGCGAGGTGGTTTCCGATAAGTATTTTAAAGAGGAGGCGACCGAAGAAAGTCCGCAGACTTTTTATAAGTCCTGCGCTTTGTGCGGCGAAAAAAGCGTTGCCGATACTTTTACGTTCGGCAAGACTCTTGCGGAGTACGCAGAAGAGGAAAAATCGCTCTATGCGCCGACTAATTTGACGATGACTTTATACGACGCGGCAAATTGCGTTTACGGTTTTACCTGGAATACCGAGGTTATGCCCGCAAGACCCGTGATTACCGTGAAAAAGGTTGCGAGCGGCGAAGAAAAAGCGTTGCGCGCCGAATTTGCCGTTGCAAATTCGTTTAAATCGGAGGGCGGTCGCGACGTAGGCGTAAATTATTATTCCTGTAAAGCAAAAATCTGCCTGGAGCCGAATACCGAATACGTTTATTCCGTGGGCGATAAATATCTGAATACTTATACCGAAAAAACGAGTATAAAGACGGTTGACGCCGCGGAAACGGGAAGTTGGAAGTTCGTTCACGTCAGCGACTCGCAGACGGAGGGAAACGTTGCGGACGGCGGCTCGGGTACGGGCAACGCGTTTTCGGACGTGTTAAAAAGCGTAAGCGGCTTATCCGGTTTAAGATTTATGGTCCACACGGGCGACGTGGTCGAATATTCAAAATATCAGAGTTACTGGACAAATATGCTTAACGCAAACATAAAGTATTTGTCGAAAATTCCCGTAATGACGATATCGGGCAATCACGAAACGACTTATAAAAACGGCGTAAACGAAACGTTTAATCGGTTTAACTATAAAATACCTCAACAACAAACCGATCTCGGGTTTTATTATTCGTTTTCGTATGCAAACGTTAAGTTTATAATGCTTAACACCAACAGGCTGGATAATTTAAAACTTACCGCCGATCAATATAACTGGCTTGAAAACGAACTTAAAAACAAGACCGAAAAATGGACGGTAGTTACCATGCACAATCCTATGTATTCGGTGGGAAAATACGGGTCTAACGCTGGCAATAACGCGATTGCGCGCGCTCTTACGGAGCAACTTTCGGGGCTTTTCGCCCGCTGTAAGGTGGACGTGGTATTGCAGGGACACGACCATATGATTTCGAGAACTCACCCGATAAACGCCGAAGGAAAGGCAACGGGCGAAAACGTTGACGAGATTGACGGAATAAATTATATAAACAATCCCGGCGGCGTTATATACGTTATGGACGGACCTGCGGGCAACCAGGCGCGCAGCGAAATTTTCGGACACGACGAGTCGCTTTACGCTTACGCACAAGCCTCGCAGGCGAGTTCGTGGGCGGAATTCGAGGTTTCGGGCGATAGACTTACCGTAAAAGTAAAAACCGCCTACACGGGATCGTCCACCGATATTATCGCTTGGGGCATAAAAAAATCGTCGTAGTTAGAATTTCGGTCATAGGTAGTTTCGCGGGAATTTATTCCGTTAAAGTTTGTTGTGGAATGATATATTTTAAAAACGCGCTTATGCCGTCTATAGCGGCATAAGCGCGTAATTTTTAAATGAAAGCGAGATGCTCGATTACGGATATGAAAAATTGATTCAGATAGTATGACGGAATTGAGCCTATTGCCGTAGTTGCTTGACAATATAGTGCGAATATGTTATAATTCATTTGAAAGTTGGTCGATATTTCAACCTATTTTCAAATGAGGTTATAACAATGAATAGAATTAGACGGGAAAGTTACTTCAATCTGCGCTTAATATCGACGATAAAAACAAAGAGAAAACCGAACTTCGTCCGTTGCTGTCTGCTCGCGATTTCTTTAAGAAAGTCGTTATTACTAAAACCCGTATGAAACCGTGGGTTGACGATAACGGGATTTTCCATATCGGACTTTACGATTTTCTGTTAGAAAAAGACTGCTTACGGTAAAGTCAACGGCGTAAAATTTGGGAGTGATTTTGGGAGTAAATCAGAGAGTAAAAACCGAAAATTATCGAAAATCGCTGTGTTTGCGTTAAAATTGCTTATTTTTATATCTTTTTTGGGGTTGAATGACGGACTCTGACTCCGTCATTCGGGAGTTCAAATCTCTCTACCCCAGCCAAGAGGGAATAATACGAACTATGAAGCAAATTCACGGTTCGTATTATTTTTTACGCAAGAATATTTTGGCGTTATCGTTCGCAGAATTCCGCAATTTTAAAGGGATTTTACGCGAAGCGATTATTGTCGTTATAACAAAAAGGGTAAGGCTGTCGTTAAACGTTAAGGTTGTTAATTTTGTACAAATTTAGCGAGGGTTTATTACAAATATTATTTCAGTCAAGGTTGAGTTTTCGTTTTTGTATTTTCTCCTAATTTTTTTGCCTGTTTTCGGGCGTGGGGTTGTAGCACAGAGAAAAACGAAAGTCAACGGGAAAAATTAACACTTAAAATTCGTAGAAATCTTTCAGGGTCAAATTCGATGAAAATTCGAGTTTGGCTCTATTTTTTTATCTATTAAAAAAATATAAATCATTTTATGCGTTAATTTGTTCCGTTGTCGTTGACTTTCGTGCTTACAGCCGTTAAATAAAAAGAATATAAATTTTCTCGGTGCTACTTTTCCCCTTGCCGAAAAAGGCAAATAAAAATTAGGAGATTGTATCCAAAATGAAAAAAGTAGTTTTCTCAATCACAAACGTAGCCATTAGAAAGCCATATTCATTAAGTTTTAACGGCGCAAAATTTGTAAAATCGGCGTTAAACTCTCTTGTAATACGGCAAGTATGACGGCGTTCGTTTGCCTTGATTTTCCTAAATTTATCGCCGTTAAAATGCGTAGCACCTTAAAGACGTATTTTTTAGCAGATTGTTGTAAAGGAGAGCGAAGTCGTACTTGCCGTACTACGAACGAGCATTTGCAAAAATATGCAAAAAAGACGGCTTTAAGGCTTGATAAATATGACTTTTTAATGGCTAAGTAATCGGATAAAAAATTATCCGGTTTCGGTTACCTCACAGAGGGTAATTTACTCTGTTCTTGCATTTCTAAAAACAGCAAGCCGTATATCCGTATTTTCAACGACGTTGAAAAGCGTTGCCGTCCCGTAAGCGGAAAAAAAGACGAATTCCAAGGCTATATAACTATGTACTTTACGGAAGTTCCCGTATACAGAGAAAAAGACGGTTCTTATGATATTCTCGATTTAGAAGTCGAATATAAAGTTTGGTATAAAGTTATGGAGGAAAATTAAAATGCCTGAATACGAATATTTTAACGGTGAAAATAATGTAACGTTCGATTTACTCGAAATCGACGACGAAAAACACGAAGTCGTAGTAGCGATAAGCAACTTAGGCAAAATAAGTGTTCGTACCTTTGATTTATACTCTGACGGTAAACGCCGTTACTTTGAATACGGTTGTTTATACACAAAAATTTACATAGACGAATTTACGGAGGAAAACTAAAATGTCAGGAAATATTAGCATTGTTATCGGATCTTGGGGTTCATATAACGAATGTAACGAAAGAGCGTTAGGCTCGAAATGGCTCGACCTTTCGGACTATTCCGACTGGGACGAAATTGCAGAAGAACTTAAAAACGAGGGTTTTGAACTCGACGGCATAGACGAAGAACTGTTTATACAGGACGTCGAGGGCATTGAAGACCGTTCGGTAAACTGGGATTATATGAGCCCCGAAACGTTATTCAATACGCTAAAAGAATCGGGCGTTCTGGACGACGATTACAAATACAAAGTATTCTGCGCTTTCATTGAAGTGCGTTGCTACGACGATTTTGAAGAAAAAGTCAACTCGCACGGCGACCGCTGGGACGATTGTATCAATCTTTGGAGCGGCTACTCGTGGGAAGATTACGGCAAAGAAATGCTCGACTGTTGCGGCTACGAAATCCCCGAACATATTTTAGACTTTATCGACCTTGAACGCTATGGAAGATACTGCGGTGAAGAAACGCTTTCCGAATACAGCGACGGGCTTATTGAAATTCATTAAAAAAAGGAGATAAAAATTATGAACGTTACAAAAGAAATCAAAAAACAAAAAGCAATAGAACTTATGCAACAATTAAATATTTACAAACCGTATATACGCGGATTTGAAACAGATAATAAGGTTTGTTTCTTCGAGAATTTCGGCGGATTTTGGGCTTACCAAGAACCCGAACTGGTGGCAAAAATCAAAGAAATAGAAAAAACGTATAACGTTCTCGTGTATGCCGTTACTCACGAATATTTAGAATTCGGAGAGTGCTATGATTTTCTCTACGTTTCCGATTATAAAAGCGAATGGAAATACGCCATTCTTCCTCAAAAAGATACTTTTTATGCTTGTGCCTACGTTTGGAATAAAACCGACGATAACTGTTCGGAATTCGGCACGATAGGTATTCGCTCGTTTGGTGGCGGGATTAAAAGGGTTATGTGAGGTATATACAATGAAGATTACAATAACGCATAACAATAAAACATACGAATTTAAACACGGTTTTGAAGTGTTAATCTTCGACTGTGCCATAAATAACGATTTTAACATTATGCACCCCGGCGAACTTAACGATTTTATCTGTCTTGTCAGCGATTGTTATTTGAAAGACTTAAATCAAACACCGCTCGGAGCATTGTCGGATTATATAGCAAAAAATTGGGACGAAATCAAAGAATTATCTCGGCTCGACATTCTTGAAAAGTTTTACGATCAAGTTGCATAAGGAGAAAGATTTTGACAAAAGTAATGGCACATATTAACTCGCTGAACGGCGAAATGGCGGAAATAACCGTCTTGGAAAAAGTCGGCGATAACGACTACATAGTTGAATACAAGGGCGTGAAATGTCATGCCCTTTTTAATTGGTTCGTTTGCGAATATTATGCAGACGACGTTTACGGAATTGTAGAGGAGTGATTTTTATGGAACTTAATTTGACGGCAAACACCCCTGCCGAAGAAAAGATTTTGCAATATTTAAAAGACAACGCAAGCGAAACGTTAGCAGATAAAATAAATAACGGTACGCCGTTTGAACAAGACGGCAAACCCCTTATAAACAAAAAGACGTTATCGGATTTTATGAAATACGCTTGCGAAGAAGCGAGGAAACTTGCCGA
Organism: uncultured Clostridia bacterium; assembly: GCA_934254815.1. GTDB lineage: Bacteria > Bacillota > Clostridia > Christensenellales > Borkfalkiaceae > UBA10281. Next base: position 55,991 of record CAKQME010000008.1, read on the forward strand.
AAAAGGAGAAAATTCCGCTTGCGTTGAGGATTCAACCGTTTACGGTTGGGCTGTTCATTATTTCGAGGAGGAGTCGATCGAAGGTACTTTATACACCCTCGACGGCGAAGAATATAAGCCTGCCGTAAAAGCAAAAAACAGTCAAAAATCAACTTATACGCCCACTTCTGCTCCGAAACCGCAAAATCAACAGGCTTCTTTATTCGATATTATTTCGCAAGAAAACAATACTGCCGAAACTACGGAAAAAGAGCAGCAAGTAATTCAGGATGAAGAAAAGCCGATAAATGAAATATCAAAGATTGAAACAAAAGACGAAAGCACCTCGGTTAAAGTTGAGCAAATTCCCGCAACAGAGGAGAAGCCGCAAAAGAAAGTTTCGCCCGTTTACACGGAATATGCGGCTTTAAAGGAAAAGTATCCCGATTGTGTTATCGCTTACCGTTTAGGCGACTTTTACGAGATACTCGGTAAAGACGCCGTTACAATCGCAACCGAACTCGATTTAACTTTGACGAGCCGCGATTGCGGACTCGAACACCGTATTCCTATGGTAGGTTTCCCCTACCACGCCGCAGATAATTATATCTCTGAAATTATAAATCGCGGGCATAAAATCGCAATCGTGGAAAAGTTAAACGATATAAATATTGTACCGAAAGAAAAGCCTTGCGTAGTAGATGAAAATACGGGTGAAATACTTTCCGAAGAGGAAATGCGTGAGTTTGACGGAGATATCGAAGAACACGACGAACTCGCAGAAGAAAAAGCGATTGCTAAAGCGTTCGACACCGAAGCCGTTTGCGAATTATCCGAACTTTTAGGCGATTGCTTTATTTTAGCGTAAGGAGATGATTTTCATGAAAATCGAAAAAATTAAACCTATTCCCAAATATATACAGAAAAAAATTAAATTATACGACGACAAATTAAAAACCAAGCCGCTTGGAAGAACGCGTTTTTACGCATACTTTACGAAAAACGACGGCGAACTCGTCAAAGTTACGGTTGCAGTCCGAGAATATAAAAAACAATGGTATTGCAAACCTGTCGTTATTCACGGCGTTCATTCGGATAGATGTTTCGGCAAAGACATAAAGTTTACTTACATTGCAGGGTATTCTGTTGGATGGCACGAGCAAGGACTTTCAAAATATCCCGACTGGTATGAAAGCAACGACTGGGGCTGGTCGTCTGACGATTCGTTTGATCCCTACGCCCCGATAGTCAACCGCGATTATATCTTGCAGCATTTCCCCGAATACAAATACAGCGCCGTTGACAGATACACGGGTACACAAGTTTTTAAATACTTACGGCTTTATGAGAAGTTTCCGCAAATCGAATATCTGACTAAACTCGGATTGCATAATATCGCAATGTCAACGCAGATTTTACGGCTTTGCGGCAAAGACAAAAAGTTTTACAAATGGATTGCAAAGAACAGACAGGATATTATCCGTTCGTCTTATTACGTTTCTTCCATAATCAAGGCATACAATACAAACAAGCCTATATATGAAGTAAATAATTTCGCTAAGCGCAAGATAAAATTCGATCACGCCGATCGAATCGATAACGTGAAGGCACTTGTGAAAAAGGAAGTCGGCAAGTTTTTGGACTATATCGAACAGCAAAACACGAACTTTTATTCTTACAGAGATTATCTCAACGCTTGTCAATATCTCGGCTTAGATATGAACGAAGAAAAGAACCGTTATCCGCACGATTTCAAACGTTGGCACGATATACGAATCGACGAGTATCGCTCCGCAAAAGCATTGAAAGACGAACAGGAACGCAAAGAGTTTTACGACAAATTCGCTGCCGTGGCAACAAAGTATTTAACTCTTGAATATGATAAGAAGTCCGCCTATATGTCGATTATTGCTAAAAATCCGAACGAATTGATAACGGAGGGTAACGCGCTCCATCACTGCGTTGGGCGAATGAATTACGACCAAAAATTCGCAAGGGAAGAATCGCTTATATTCTTTATCCGCACGAAAGAGCAACCCGACGTGCCTTTCGTTACGATTGAGTATTCGCCAAGCCAAAAACGAGTTCTTCAATGCTACGGCGATAACGACACTAAACCCGATGACGGTGTAATTGAGTTCGTCAACAAAAAATGGCTTCCTTACGCCAACAAAAAAATTAAACAATTAGCGGCATAATCGCAAAGGAGATATCAATAATGAACAATTATTTCAGAATTACCGCATACAGCAAAGATTTAAACGTTTGTCTGATTGCCGACAGCAACGGCAAGTTTGAAAAGTTATGGCAGTTTTCATCTTTCTTCGTTTGCAAAGGCTTTGAAATTATTTCGGTCGAAAAAGAAGAAAACTTTTCGTTTGGCAATATTCCGAAAGCGAACGCGGATAGAAACAATATTTTACTTCGGGCGTGTGCAAAAGGCAGACCGAACGTAACCGACGGCGAAATAGAAATTCGAGGGAAAAGGTACTCTTTGATCCCTTAAAAATCACGCTTGAAAACAGGTTAAAAATACCCGATTGACGATGGGACGTGTGCTTGTCTTGATACAAGTACGGCGGCGCGACGCGCCGCCGCAAGATAATCACACGTCCGTTCAATCCACTCATTAAGTTCTATCCAAAGGCGCGGAAGTTTGCCGCTAACCAGCTTGGCAAATCTTCCGCGCTGCCTTTTTGCATTTTAATTACTTTTAGGCATTTGTTTTATAGTTTCTTCATTTACCTTGCCGACAATACAGCCCTCGTCTATGCAATTAAAGTCATCGTATAAAAGTAATTTTTTATCTTCTTGCCCTATACGGGTTACTACGTCGCTTGAAAACACGTCGGATATAAAATATTGCGGTAAGCCTTTGCTGTAAACTATTTTTTCTCCCGTTTTTTCTATGTACTTTAATAAGTAGGCGATAGCGTCGCCCATTTTCCGCTCGTCGTCTATCTTTTCAAAATCGCTTCTGCCGAATTTTTCATTGAAATAAGTGTTTTGTACCGTTATTTGCCGTTTATGTGTTTTCAGACTGTAATCGTTTACTTCTATCGTTTCGCCCGGTAGAGTGCCATCGGGGATATAAAATATTCCGTGAAAGTGCAGTCGTTTCTTTTCGGGCGACCGTTCCCACACTCCGACGTACTTCCAACCCTTTCTATGCGAAAAATTTGCAAGCGTCCAGGTGAGTTTTTTACGAAAAGATAATTCGCTATGCTTTTTGCCGTCGTAAGTAAAAGTTACGAAATAATTAAACTTTTGTAAGTTTACTTTTCGAACCATTCTCGTGCGACGACATATTAAATTTCTTTTCTTTCTTTCGAGGTTGTCGTCGACGTAATTCTCTGCGGATTTTAAGTCTTTAAACAGCCCCTTAATGCCGTCAATTATCTTTGCCCGAAGAAGTTGTCGTTTAAGCCCCGAATTTGCCTTGTACAGTCTTTCAAAGACTTGCTTTCTAGTGGTTTTAGTTCCTTTCGCCTTTACTGTTTTCATAACGGGTACGAGTTCTCCGTCAACAAATTCCACCTGCGTTAAAACTACCACTTTCGGAGTAGTAATCGTTACGGGTTCTTGCTTTCCTCGACGGGTTTTAAATTTTCGTCCACCGTTATTTCTTTTTCTTGCTTTTTAAGTCGCGGTTTCGTCCACCGCGTAGTATGCGGTATCGCTATATAATGCGATCCGTCGGAATATATCTTTGCTTTCTCATATATCACGTTTAACTCCTTTGTCGTATAAAGTGGCGCAAGGGGTAGTTTCCTCGTCGCATTTATATAACGAATTTATGAAATAACTGTTCTGAGCCTTTAATTCGGCTACCGTCGCTTTTTCCGCGGCGTATTCCTCATAGTCGTTTAATCCCACTTCAGTATTCTTTGTCTGTTCGTTGAAATAATCCGAAAAACAATCGGTTGAAAATCTTTTACTGTAAATTTAGCGATTGCACAAATAGTATTTTTTACGCCTTATTTTACCATCCATAGTTCTCGCCTGTTTTGCAACTGTAAGCACACTGTAACCGTACTTATTATAGATTTTTACGTTATGTTTCCAAAGCCACGCGGTTACGGATTTTAAGATATGAACAAGTAGATTATTATCACCGCGTTTATAACGAAAGTCCGCATATAAGTCGATAAATCGACTATATACCCATTCAATAACCATTTCTTCGATGGTGTAAAACGGCAGTGCAAGCCGTTGCTCGCCGGCAGATAAAATAGTTATTATTTCGCATAAATCCCTTGCGTCTGCTCCCCAACTTTCAGGGCGCTGTTCATCCGTAAATACCTTTATGAACGGGTAATTATCTACAGTTGCGCTATGCCTGCACATTTTAAGCCAAGCATTGAAAAGGTCGTTCTTTTGGTTCGTTTCGGTTACGCTTTTCTTGACCTCTTTTAATTCAAGATTGTTTCCGCGTTCTTTGCCTATTTCCGTAATAGCCACAACGCCGAACTCGAAACTGCCTGCTTTCGGATTGTTTTCCAACACCTTTTTACCGAGCCTTAAAGTATCGAAATCGAGTATATGCGAATAGCCGCCACGGCGAACGGTATCCGAGAAAAAGTCCGTAAGCCATAACGGTAGATTGCCGTTATCCAGCATCGTGATATCCGTTCGTATCGCGTAATTAGAAACGATTAAACTGCTTTGCAAAACGTAAATAAAATACGCTTGAGCGTAAGTTTGTAATACGTCGAAAACATTCTCTTCTTTAAGTCCGTCGTTATAAATCGTTCCGTAACGTTCTTCGTCGTAAAAATATAATTGTCCCGTAGTTCCGCCGTGTTTTTCGTACCGAACCCGTTTTTTATTTACCCACTCTTTAACCGTTGCTAAATTATACACGGTATGATATTCCATGCATTTTTGCAATTCTTTCTCGAATAGCATCCAAGGAAAGTAAGGAAATTTTATATCGTTTTCCTGTAAAATCGAGAGTGCTTTTTGTCTGAACATTACTTCCTGAGATAACGTCATATCCGTAATAAGCGTAGTCTTTTTCTTTCCCATACTGCCGCAAGCCATACTCACGATAGGCAGTTCGTTTATAAACCCGCAGTTTTTAGCCTCGAAATGCCGTAAGCGGTTTAAGGCTATTTTCTTTCTGAAATTGTAAAATAAGCAATATGTCGCTACACTTAACGACCACCACGGGAAGAACTTAAAGAGCGGTTGCAAGTCAATTACTAGTTTTACAATCTGAACGTAAAGTCCTAAAATATCGAAAGAAACGGCAAAGTAAAAATAGTACGCGAAAAAGGCAACGGCTATGCTTACGAGGTTAAAATTCAACGCCCATAATATTAGCCATAAAACGTATATCCACGAACGGGCGCGTAAAAATAAGAAATAATTACATATAAATTTTTTTGTAGGCAGATACGTTACCGCCGACAGTTTTTTAAAGACTTTAAGCGGAACGGTATCTACGTTATATTTATTGTTTTCGGTTGCATACAGTCGCCGTATAATTACGATTAAAAGTATAACGCACGGCAAAATTAAGGTTATGACTTTTACTATAACACTTGTTTTTTCGCCTATAAATTTCAGCCAAGCCGTAAAATTTTCTTTACTGAAAAACAAAGAAAAATACGCCGCCGCATCACTTTTAAATCCGTCTATATCCGAAGGTAAATTTACCTGAAACTTTAACGCCTCGGAATACTTCGTTACCGACGGTAAACTATCCGTTTGCATACCGAACAATGTTTTGAAATAATATATAAAACTATCGTATAAGTCGATTAACGCCTCAAAAAGACGAGCATAAGATTGCGGAAACACGAATATTCCCGATAACGCAACGGCAACGTAAAGCGCAACCGTTAAGCAAATATTTAATCTTTTTTGAACTTTCATATTGCGCCTCGCTTTGCGGTATAGACTATGTAACTTACAGTTAAAATTATCGTTATAAGCAGTAACACCGCTATTATTCTTTTTACAATTTTCATTCTTCTCCTTTGAAAACGCCAACGTGGGATTTCCGTCGGCGCAAATCGTTATTCGTCGTCAATATATTTATCCCGATGCCCCCTATATTCTTTGCTTACTTTTCGTTCTATTTTTCGTCGCTTTGTGTAAGTATTTAACTTTGAAATGCCTTTAAACGGCAAAGATATAAGCCAAAGTATAAGTTTAATTATATACGGCAGTAACGGAACGAGCAATAAAAGCAGTAAAACGAGCATTAAAATATACGGTATGCCTTTGCCTATATTAGGAATATCGTTTATACCTATCGACGTACTCGTAGAGTTCGACGGCTCGCGGCTTTCCGTTTGTTTATTGTCTATTACGCCTAAATTGTAGGTTATTCCGTCCGTTTCGAATTTAAGCCGTAAAATAGTAACGTTGCCTACAATTGTGGACTCCGAATGGTAATATGTTGTCGCGCCCATGCCGCTTTTCGGGGATTTCGTATAGTCTGTTTCGGTAAAACGCAACACCCACTTTTTGCCTTTAAGTTCGCTTAAAGCCTCGTCGGTAAGTCTGCTTGATACTTTTGAATTTATAATCGCTCCGCTATAGATAGTTTCTCTATCTTCGGCGCAAATAAAATCGTCTACGGTTTGAATCCTGTCCCATTTATACGTTCCCGCAAATAAACCTCCGCCGGTATGTTCTACCTTGTCCGTATATTTCAGATAGGCATAATTATCCGTTTTGCTTTCTCCAAAATCTGTTATAAACGGATTTTCCTCTTTAAAATAGTCCAAAGCAACCTTTTGGGTCGTGTAATACACGTCAGCCTCGAAAAGTTTATCCATTTTTCTATCCGTATTAAACGCTACGAAATGGCTATCACACGCGCCTATGGGATGGAATATGTTAAAGCCGTCCGGGTAACGTACAAAACCGACAAATTTATCCGTAACGACTATCGTTTCGATTTCCACGCAATTTACATACGGTTTGCCATTTATCTCGCCGAAACAATATTGCTTATTGACTGCGTAATTTACCTCGTTTATCGTGTTATTGCCCGACTTATTATCGTCAATATCTGCATTGTAAGGTCGGTAAACGGAACTGATTGCATAGTATCTTACGTGGTCTGTTTTCACTTCTAAACCTGTAACTTTATACTTAAACAATGTACCGTCGAAATTAAGCAATTCGAGTTCATAGTTGTAGTAAGAAATCTCGTCGTTTATAGTTGTGGAAATATTTATAGACGAAGCCTTGACTTTATCTCCGCTCGGCTGATAGACGTAAACGAATAGTTCTTTATTTACGCTTTCGGCAAGTTGAATGATTTGCAAGGAATAATCGTTTGCTTTGGCAGGATAATTGTCCGCGTTAAATGACTTATCTTTTTTCAAATCGTCCGACACTTCCGAATAGGTGATGCTTTCTGCCCTTGCTGCAAGTGGAATTTGTGCCGTCGTGGTTATGACGGCACATACTCCCAAGACAAAAGCGAGAAAGATTGATGCTAATCTCGTTTTTGTCGCTTGCTTCAAAACAAAATCGCCTCCCTATCTAAGGTAATACCCGCAACTCTGATTGCGAGCGAAAAATTAAGTTTTACGCTTGCCTCGCCGTTATACGACGTTACGATTACAGTAAACATATCCGTATAGCCTTTGCTTTCACAGTCGGTAATACTTTTCCCGTAAACCGCGCTTAATACTTCGGCAATCGTTTCGCCTTTCGGTGTTATCTTAAAGGATTTTTCGCCCTTGTCTATCTCGAATCCGTCGCTTAAATTCGTTTCGGACTGAAACGATTTTCTTTCGCCGTCTACGGTATAAGTAAAATCCTTATCGGGGATATTATTCGGAATGATTTTCAGCGAGTAATCTTTGTCAACTTTGTTATTTAACGCGCCGAAAGTGTATTTTACGTCTACTTCCAACGGCTTTGAGGTTGTAACCCTATATCCGCCCGCAGAGGTCATCACGTCTTTTCCGCCGACGGTAACGTAAAAGGTCTTAAAATCACTTGTAAACCCGTTAGTAAAATGCGCTACTACGCCTATTACGGTTATCACCGCAAGAACAATCGCAATATACGTAATTATCTTCGTTGTTTTCGTCATCCGTCACCTCCGCACATTTTATATAGAAACGCTCGTTTTATCGAGGCTTACGCTCTTGACGGAGGTTACGAGCCAGACGCGAATAGTTTCGGATATTCCGCTCACAGTGTCTTTAACCGTAATCGTAAAATAACACGAGGGAATAGCGGCGGCATTGAATTCGCTGTTCACGTCGTAATCTTTACCGCCGGTCAAGCCGAGATCGTATTCGTCGGGATAAACGTACCTGCCTTTATACGTTGTACCGGTGTAATATTCGGTATCTTCCACTTTTTCGTCGTAGTGATTTTCGAGTATCGTCGAACCCGTTTTTACCGTCAACGTGTTCCCCGAAATCTCAACGTAACTGATGAATCTGCTTACTATATCCGACATATTTCTTTTAGCCATATTACTGAACGAACTCATTCCGCTGTCGCCGCTGACAAATTCGTCTCCGAAATACAACTCTCCTACGCCGCCGACCGTTACCGTGAGATTTTGCGAACCGACTTTGCCGAAAATATTATCCAACGCGATATCGAAATTATACGTTTTATTCGTTCCGAGTTGGTAATACACGCCGCGTTTACCGTCGCTGACAGGATTCAGCGTAGAATTGTTAATCGCGATATTATTTGCAACGCCTACAAACGATACAGTACAATTTGCCGTATATCCACCGTCGCGGGTGGTAACGGTAACGATGATTTTATCCGAATCGAAAGCCTTTTTACAGGAAATAGTCGCCGTAAGACTACCATCCGCGTCCTGCGTAACGGTAACGTAATCGGTTACGGACTCTTTACCGTGAATGGGAGCAACGCCCCAGGCAATAGAATAATCTACTGCCTGATTTTCCGCGTCTGAAGGCGATATTTTAGCCTTAATTTTCACGTCGACCGTTTGACCGTTCGCTTGCGCGACCGCTAAATTCTTTGCCGTAAACGCCATCGCTTTCGGCATTTCGTAAGTTTGGTTTTCTTTTACGGTTTCCGCCTTTATCTCGGCAGGTTTCTTTTTATATACCGTACCGAAAAGAATTCCCGTAAGAATTACGGCGAGTAACGCTATTGAAATGATAGGAATTAAATATTTTCTTTTTTCCATAGGCGCACCTCTTAATAGTTATGGGTATAAGTGTCCGCTATGTTAGCGTAGAGAGTTATATCTCCGTAAGTTCCCGCGGGAATAGTTCCGTCGAAAGGTACGGTACACCTGTTATCCAGATACCAACCTTTAAACGCGTAACCAGCATTACCGACTCCGCTGCCCGAATGATAATTACTTCCCGGTCCGCCGCAGTAAAAAGACGATTTTAACGCGCTAATCGTTACCGCCTCACCGTAAGTATAACTTTCGGGATAGTTGCCGCCGTCGATTTTGCTTAAACCGTATTCCGAACCATCGACGAAAAGAAAAGATTCTCTGCTCATACCTCCGCGTTTATACTCTATTTTAAAGGTCTTATTTTGTTCACCGAAAGTTAAAGTCGTGCTGTCTAACGTCAGATTTTCTACTTTAACCAAATCGTTTATTGCGGTAGTATCAGCCGAAAGTGAATAAGTCGTAAGAATATTATCGCTTTCATCTTTTAAAGTCAAAGTGGCTATATTCGCCTTATAACTCTTTATTTTAGCCGCAACACTGTTTATTTGCGCGGCGGTAAAGTTTGCCACGAAAGACTTATCAAAAAGTCCCGAAACGGTAAAACTTTTATTTCCGTTGGTTACAACGGGTGTTTTAAGCGAACTTGCTTTTACTCCGTTTATTGACGTTGCAAAAGAGGATTTGTATTCGATAGTAAGCGCGGCGGGGACGGTTATCTCATCGTCTGTAACCGCAACCGTATAAACGTCGGATTTATTATACGAATAGGCAATATTAAGCGGTTTTTCGTTTTCAAAGTCCGCGAAGACTGTTCCCGTTTTCTTTGAATTATCTACCGCAGGATTTTTGCCGTCTTGCGTAAAGGTAAGGTCGTAACCGTTAAACTGTTGCTTGTAGTCTATTAAGCAGGATGCTTTTGCTTCGGGATTATCTCTCGAAGTTACCGTCAGTTGTATTTGTTCGCCGAAAGGTTGCAAACAAGACACGCTCGCTACCAGATCGCCGTCGTTCGCGGTAGTTGCCGTAACGTAGTCCATAACGGTTTTACCCGTCGCCCATTCCGACGATTCGTTTACGAAACTTATTGCCCAGTCAACCTTTTTATTAGTCGCGTTGTACGGGGAAATATTCGCCGCTATTTTCGCCGTAATTGCAGAATTGCTTTCGGCGGCAAGCATAGGTGCGCGCGCAAACATCATTTTTGCGGGCATCGGGTGTATTTCGCCGTCGTTTAATATATCTCCGTTTTCGTCCGTTACCGTAGACGGCGTTTCTGCCGTAGCAGGCTTTTTGTTGAATAGTTTAGAACAAAAGCCCGCTATGGCGACTATTACCGCCAACACGAGTACGCACGAAAGAATCGTTATTACTTTGTTTTTCGTATGTGATTTATACATTGAATTTCTCCTTGAATTTAGATTTTTTAAAAAGTCCGCGCCGCTTTTATACGGCACGGACTTTATACCGTTAATCACCCTATGCCTTACCTTAAGAGCATATTAAGCAAAGTCTTATCCGAATTACGGAACGGCTTTATTCCGCACTCGTATTCCGTACCGTCTTTATCTTTGGATACGACGGCATACGTATTGCCTTTAAGCACTTTGCCTTTATCGTCCTTTATCTCATAGGGTTTAAGCACGAGGTCGGCGGACATCTCTTTGTCAAAGACTATATCCAACACCCTGAACCCGCCGTTATCGGGCGGAACTACCGCAATGCGTACCTCTCTGCCGCGGATTACGCCCTTTATGAAATACGAAAAATACGTTTTTTCGTCCTTATTGTAAGTTTCTCTTTCAACTTTAATTTTTTTATCTTCGGGTTTCTCTCCGATTTTGCCTTGAACCTTCTTTTCTTCCATTCCTTTTACCTCTTTTTATTTATTTTTTCCTTTTCCTTTTTGTCTTGAAATCTTTGTTGCCTCTGCCTTGGACTTACCCTCGGCGAGTGCCTTTTTGTACTTGTATAGTCCTGCCGAATCGGATTGAGCCTGCAAATAGCCCGATCTCATACCCGCTTCGTAGTCTGTCAATTCTTTACCTTCTTTTTCGCCGTGCCGATGGACTTTCGCTTTCCTTTCTTCCGCGTAACTTTTAGCGCGCTTCGAGGGAATACTCCATCTACGCTCGGCGTTATAATCTTTTGCCATAATTTACCTCTCATTTTATTTGCCCGTTTCGCCGTTAGCGCAGCGTTTTGACGAGTTGAAGTCCGCTTGTCCTTGATAGGGTGTTTCGTTTCTCGTCTATTAAGTTGTAATTTTTATCTGTAAAAACCTTTTTAGATATTAAAGCGACACGCTTCTTTGCGGTAACGAAAAAAACGACGTCTTTTTCTTTTCGTTTAAACCGCCTTTATTTGTAAAGGTTATTACATTTTAATTTTTATCCCGCCGTACCCGCCCGCGATTTTCAGTAGATATATCTTCTCGTGTATATCGTACTCGGCAATCGCCTGCCGTTTAAGTATTTGCGCCAAGAGTAATATTCTTCGTACTCTTTATCCCGTTTAGGCGTTCGCAAATACAAAGTGTCGCGACTGAACGTTACGTTCATTCCGTCGGGATCGCTCCCGAGCGAAATCTCTTGCCTTACTATAAAGGTTTTCGTTCGGTACACGTTGCTTGCATTTTTTACAAAGCAGGGTAATTTTGTGTTCATTTTGGTTTTGCTCCTTATGTAAATTTTTTGATTATTCCGATCAGCGTGGCGTAATCCTGGACATTGAGCGTCGGCAATAATTTTTGTAATAAAGAAAGTTCTTTTCGATTTAACTTATTTTCGTTAAAATCCATATTGAAATTTTCGTCTACGAAAATACCGCCGTTCCTGCCGGAAGAGGTGTATACGGGATAAGTAAGCGAAAGGTACAAAACGTCGTTATCTATGCCGGACAAGAATAATACGAACCATGGTCTGACGGCGTGTTTTTGACTAATACTGTGTTGCGCTCACAGGTTATACGGACAGTATTAAACCATTCGCGCGCCTTGTCTTAGTCTAAAAACACGCCGTCAGACTTGCATGCAACAAATACGCCGATATTTTTGATGATTTGTTGCAAAGGCGAGGACGGTAGTACTGTACGTACACCGTTCGAGAATTTGCAAAAAAACGCATAAATAGCGGCGTTTTTGCAAGGTTGGTATTATTCTTGTCCGGCATAGTTCGTTTGCTTACGCCGAATTCGTTCGCAAGATTTTCCCTGCGGTCAAACCTGCGATTGCATAAGGCTATTAAAATAGCCCGACGCCGTTCGCTTACCGTCATCCGTATCACCTCCCTCGCTGATTGTAGCCGTATTTTAGCACCTAAAGTTGCAACTTTCCTGCACCTTTAAAAATAAATTTTAAATTTTTTTTGTTGACAAAATACACAGGTTAATTTATAATGAATTCAAAATTATTGGGAAATTAAATTGGATAAAAAGAATATAAATTTAGAAATTGCCGAGAAATTAACTTTTGAATACTACGTAAATGCTGAAAACGCTTTTTACGACAGGAAGATATTTTTGCCGCATTTGCATGATAAAACCGAAATATATATTTTGCTTGACGGCGATTCGTCGTTTGTGGTAGGGGATGAAACTATATCCCTGTCGCCTTACGACGCGCTCGTCATTCCGCCGTATACGCTCCACCATTGCATTTTGCCTAAGCCCACGAAACACAATCACGCGTGTTTCTGGATAAACGGTTCTTTCGACGCCTTTAACGAAGTTTTAAAAAACGATAATTTCCCGCTGTACGTTCCCGACGACAAATCCGGAGAATTAAAGACCGTGTGCGGATATTTTGCCGAAAACTTCGACGAAAACGATAAACTCGGCGTTTTTAAACGAGTGTGCGATCTTTTGTATTATTTAAAAAACGCCGCAAAGATAAAACCTGTATCGAAACCTGAAAACGACGAGATTTTACCGCCCGCGCTCGCGAAAATTCTTGCCGACGTAAAAGAAAATTCCGCCGAGATAAGCGGAACGAAGGATATTGCCGAAAGAAATTTCATTTCGGTTTCCACATTGACGAGATTGTTTGAAAAACATCTCAATATTACGCCGAAAGAGTATCTCGATTATCAAAAACTGTCTATGGCGAAAATTTATTTGGGAAACGGCTGTAACGTAAAAGAGGCCTGCGAAAAAGCAGGCTTCCCGAATTGTTCTAATTTTATAAGGTTGTTTAAAGATAAGTTTTCGGTTACGCCGAATAAATATCGTAAAGTTTATAAATCCGATTGACCGAGCGGCAAAGTTTCTTTATTTGCTCTCGGTAACTTTCTTATAACTAACAGCAAATATGCAATCAGAATTAAAACAATTATAAAACTTATAAGCGAAAAAAGTTGTTGCGCGTAAACGGGAATACCGAAAAAGGTGTTTCCGTTTTGTTTTATAATTCGCATAACGGGGCTTAAAGCAAGGGTCGCCAAAAAGCCCGCTATGCCCGAAAAACTTTGATTTAAAGCAAGCGCGCCCGTGCGTTCTTCGGGGGTAACGTAGTCGTAAATAAGGTTTATCATTGCGCTGTTTATGCCCGCCATTGCAATACAATGGAGCGAGTAATAGATAGGGTAAAGAAATTTTCCGTTGGACGGAACGGTGAATATATTTATGGCATAAGCGAGTGCAACGATACCGAAACACATAAGGAGCATAGTGCAAAATCCTTTTTTATCCGCAAATTTGCCGAACGGAATAGAAAACACGACGCGGCAAATGCTGCCAATAAATACAACCGCCGCGGAAAAAGTAAGCGAAAAACCGAGTTCTCCGTTCATATAAGTTCCCGAAAAGGAAACGGTAGCGTAGTTGGCGAACATAAAAAGTGTCGCTACGAGTACGAGTTTTAGCAAAGTTTTGTTTTTAAGCAGTTTTTTGACCTGTCCTTTTTGTCTGACGGGCGAGACTTGCTTTTGCGGTTCTTTAGAGAAAACGAGCGTTAGAGTATGGAAAACCGTAAGCAATCCTAAAATAATCGCGCCTACGGTAAACGCCGCTTGCATATTTCCCGCGCTTTCGTATTTGTCTATGATAAAACTCAAACCGAACGAAAAAGCCGTTCCGCCGATAAGCGAAACCATTTCCTTAACGGCGGTAAATCTGCCGCGGCTTTGGTCTTTAACGGTTGACATAAACCAGTTTATTTTAGGCGCGTTTACGAGATTATGTATAATTTGGGCGGCTAATAGAGCGATTATCAATATAATTGCTTTCGCGTCGTCGTTAAAACTCAAAAGAGGAATAATATATAGCGCGGTAAAAAGCAACTGACTTACTATATGCCCTCCCGACACGAAACCTTTGACCGAGGACTTTCCGCCGAAAAATATCGACAGCAGTTGAAAACTGCACCCTAGCGAAACGAAAGCGGTGAGTATTGCGGTAATCTCGTCGCTGATGCCGCAATAAGCGGTTATTTTGGCAAGGTAGACCGTGCCAACCGCGATAGAAACGAAGTATTCGAGCGCGGCTTCGATAACGTATAAAATCCTTGTCAACTCGAAACCGTCTTTTACTTTTTCGTTTTTCATAAATAAAATATCTCCTGTAAAACGTTACGGGAGATATTATACTACTTAAAAATCAATAATTGTATATAATTTTAATCAAAAAATATTCAATTTGCGTCAATTTTAGATTGTCATCATACGCCCCAGAAGGAAGTAGACGATAAATTTTTGTTCAGCAAATATTTCTTCCGATATGCGCCGGGCGATATTTTAAAATAGGATTTGTAATATTTAATAAACGCGCTTTGCTGTGTAAAACCGAGGAAATATGCTATTTCAGCAATAGATTTTTGCTTATCCATTAACAGAATATTTGAATATGCGATTTTGGCTCGGTTAAGAAATTCGGTCAGAGTCGTATTATTATATTTTTTGAATTCGCGACAAATATGACCATGGCTATAAGGTACGTCCTGAATAAGAAAAGTAACGTTATTTTGTAAATAAGTTACGTCGTTTACACGATTTTCAATCATCGTAAGCCACTTCGGTTTTACGAATGATTTTTCCTGATGCTCTAAGAATAATGCCAGAATATTTATTACGACCGACGTGTGAAGAGACGATAAGTAATCGTTTTTTTCGGTTGAATTAGTCGGAAACAGATTTAAAGTATATTCCAGATTTTCTATGGCGAGAATGTTGGTTTCGAAAAATATGGCGTTCGAATTTAAGTAATCGTAAGGATCAGAATTTAAGAACGAACAATACTTTTTCATTTCGGAGTCTGAAACGTAAATATCTCTATGTCGATATTTTTCGTTGGAATAGGAGATGATTTGGTGTTGCGCGCCGGGTTTGATTATGAGAATACTCGTTTTTGTCAGCGTGTGAGTAATTCCGTCCGTGCGTTGAATGCTCGTTCCTTCGACCGCGTAAGTAATTTTCCAGTAAGTCATAGTATGCGGTTGCGTATTCGGCTTGGCGATTATTGCGGTATAAGGAGAATATTTAATAGTTTTCTCGTTATAGTAAAGCATCGAAACCTCCGTAAACTGTCGATATTTCTATTATATTATCTTGCTAAAAAAAGTCAAGTATTAGTTTAAAAAAGTTAAACAAATTTAAATTTCCCCGAAAAACGAACCGATTTTGCACGAATTTCCATAAAAATTTACTATTTTTTGAAATTAAAAATGTTAAGAATAGATAACTTTGTGCGAGAATTAGTATATAAAAAAGCGGGAAAGCGGTGTATAATAGAAACGAAAACTGAGTTGGCATACTCAAAAAGGAGGAGAAAAAATGCAAAAAAAACAATATCAAAAGCCGACTATTGTAAGCATTGCGGACCTGCCGGATATAATGACTTTACTTAAATCGTCCGCAGACACGTTGTACAAATGGGACGACGGTTTACTTGAAAACGGAGGGGACTTCAATGAGTAAAATTAAAAAATCTTTCATCGCTTTAATTTTTGCCGTAATGGCGTTATCCCTTACGGCGGGTATAGTAACCGTAAACAAAAACTTTACCGCGCAGGCGGCGGACGAAGGTATCGTGGCAATCGAAATGATAGGCGGAGCGTCGGTTCGTTGCGCTACGGAAAACGAAGTAACCACCGCGGGTATAAGATTTTCTGCAAAAGTGGCAAACGAATATCTTACCGATGATTATACGGTAGGAATGTCTATCAGTAACGGCAGCGAAACGAGATTTTTTGCCGCGAAAAAATATTCTAAAATAGATGATAATTACAGCAGGTTCAACGTGGTTTTAAACAACGTCGATTCCGACACTGTTTTTAAAGCGATTGCAAAAATAAAAAATGCCGAAGGCGTAGTCGCGGAAGCCCCGCATTATTCCGAAAGATCTTTCAGACAGGTTGTAGACACTGCAAGTATGGCGGGGGATTTCGATAATTACGACGAGGAAGAAAAACTCGACTACGAAAAATTAAAAACCATGGTTTCGGAAAATCTGACCGAAAAGGTAAACGGAGAATTATACGGAGCGAGCGTAAAAAGCCGTTTCCCCGAAAAGATTACTTACGTTTATACGCAAAATGCGGCGGATTTGGCAAACGGAGCAAATATAGGTATAAAAGCAAGCGCGTCCTACGATAAAGATGGTACCGCGTATTATTTACCTATATATATAAATGCCGAAATGCGGGCGGGTAAGACTTATGGTTTTACTTTTGATTTTAAAATTCTAAATAACGGTGGAAACTCAAATTTTTATTACTTGTTAAACGTTGCAGATAGCACCGCATACACGGGAAACGGCTTTTCGAGCGTAAGGGCGATTAACGGCTCGTACTACAATGTTGGAAACAACGTATATTCTTGTACTCATTCCGTTACGGCGGATAAAGATTACGGCGCGGGTAATCCGTTCGCTTTGTACGTCGTATTGTCAAATTATAATTTCAAGAATTTCGAGTTTACGCTTTGCAACCTGAAAATGAACGATTCTTACGATCCCCAATTGAAGGTATTGCATGCGTATTCGGATAAAGCAGACGTCGCAATAACCGAGAGTACGATTGCTGCCGAAAACGTCGGATATTATGCTAAAGGAGAAAAGGTCGTAAAAATTCAGAATAACGAAAAAGTCAATCAAGCCATAAAAATAGTTACTCCTTACGATTTAGAGAAAGGCAAGACTTACGCGTTTTATTTTGTAATGCGTCAGGCGTGCGAATCGTCAGCGTCGTTCCAACACTTCACTTCTAATATTACGGCTGCGTTGAAAAGCGGTGCGACTTCCGTTACGGGGGCTGCGAAGTTGGCGGATTTATCCGGTACAACCGATTATTCGGCTTTAAGCGCGAAGAGCGAAGTAAAACTTTTAAACAGAATAGATTTTACGGCGGCGATAAACGCTACTGACGTGGTTTTAGAATTGAATTTCGGCGCAATCTTTCCTAAACTCGACGTTGAAATCAGTCAGATCGTGTGCGTTGAAATAGATAGTGCCGAAGCGGTGGCGAAATTTACCCAAAAGGCAATCTCGTACTATAAGTACACGAACGCGTGGTTATCCGATGACGATAAATATCTGACCGGCGACGCGAAATATGCAATAGTAGTAAATAAATACAGAGACGCAAACGAAGACTCCTCGATAAAAGAGGACAGCAGGGTTGATTATTCTACCGGCATTTCTTTAAAAGCAGGTTCTTACACGATATCCTACGATATAGTTGTAGATAAAGATTATCCGTTAGGAACTTATAACGGAAGTACGTTTACGAATGCCGATAATAAATTATTTGCAGGCGTTGCGGGCGTTTACGGTTATTTAGGCACGGACGGCACGTTAGATACCACCCTCGGCACGAATTCGTTGCAGGAACTTTGCAGTAGCGGAAAAGCGACGAAAACGACCGTCGGCAATAAAACCGTTTACCACGTAACGATTGAAGCGACTACGACGAGCGATATCGACGATTTAACGTTTACTTTCTACTTCTACAATAACAGAAGAGGTACGATGGGATTGTGCAATTTTGCCGTAACTCCGTCGGAAAACGCTTAATAGTTTAAATTCGAGATAAAATATTATTGCGGGTAGGAAAATGAGATTGAGAAAAATATCTATACTTTTCATAACGATAATTGCAATTCTCGCCTGTTTCGCTTTTTACGGGTGCAAAAAAGGCAACGCCGATAATAGCGATAGCAGCAGCGGAAGCAGTAGCGGCAGTATCGCCGTTTCGACTTTATCTATCGTCGGCACTCCGACCGATACGGTTATCTTCAACGATTATAATAATCAATTCAAATTGAGTTGCGCCGTCGACGGCGATTACGAAGTCGTCTGGAATTCTTCCGACGAAAAAGTGTTGACCGTTAAAAACGGTTTGGTTAAAATTTTGAGCGAAGGCAGTGCGGTTGTTACTGCCTCGCTTAAAGACCGCGACGTAAGCGACGGCGTTACGATAAACACGAAATTGCTCGGATTGAAAATAAACGGTTTCCCCGAAAACGAGGTCGAATTAGGCGAAGATTTACCTTCGTTGACTGCTTCCGTCATCAGTAACGGAACGGAAGAATTCGACGTCGTATGGAAATCGTCCGAGCCGAGCGTGGCTACTATCGACGATAACGGCAAAATTACTATAATTTCGGCGGGAACGACCGTTATTAAGGCGGAAAAATCTAACGACGACAAGGTTTTTGACATAAAGACCTTATGCGTTAAAGACACGACAGAAGAGATTACTCCGATGCTTACCGAAAGTACGATACCGGTAATAAACGGAGAGGATAAGGGAAATTTATTCAGCCGCGACGATAAAGTTTATAAAATCGTTTCGGAATTAAAGAGAAAGCATACTGCGAAAATCAATACGGAGATATCCGTCGTAAAGGGTAAATCTTATTATTTCTATTTCGGTATACGTCAGAATTGCGAAATGGTAAATACCGCGGCGTTGACCGACTCGATATCCGCTTCGATATTAAGCGGCGACGAATTTATCGTTAAAGATAAAGCGTTGAGCGAAATTTCAACCGTTTCCGATTATTCGTCGTTGTTCGCGAATACTTCCGTAAAATTGCTCAATAAAATCGAATTTACGGCGGAAGAAAGTTTCAACGACTTGGTTTTACGTCTCGACGTAACGAACGCTTTTACGAAGTTGGATTTAGAGATAAGCAACGTTATTTGCGTTGAAAAGTCCGAAAACAGCGACAGCGTGGTAAAATTCAATGCGCCGTGGTATCCGTATAACAACTACACCAACGCGTGGATTACGGACGACGCCGATTATCTGACGGGCGACGCGAAGTATGCGATAGTCGTAAATAAGTACAAAGACGCAAACGAAGACAAGTCTTTGAAAGATATGACTTTCGATTATTCTACGGGAATATCGGTAAAAAGCGGTTCGTCTTACAGAATAAGTTACGATATAGTAGTGAGCGACGATTACCCGTTGGGGACTTATAACGGTTCGACATTTACCAAAGCCGACAACAAAATTTTCACCGGAATAACTAAACTTTACGGTTATCTCGGCTCGGACGGAAAATCCGGCGACACAAGCGACGGCGACGGATTTTCGCTTGCCGAACTCGTGAGAGGCGGAAGAGCGACGAAGATTTCGACGAACGGTAAAACCGTTTATCATATTTCGATAGAAGCAACGGCAACCGTTGATATGGGCGACCTCGTGTTTACGTTTTTCTTCTACAACAACAGAAGCGGAACGATGGGGCTATGTAATTTCGAAGTGGAAGAATTCACGACGAATAAAATAGATCCCGTTTACACGGAAAGCGATATACCCGTTATAAACGGCAAAGACAGCGGAAACGTATACTGTGCGACAAGCGATAAGGTATACAAAATCAAAGCCGAAGAAGGCGGCGAATATAAATCGGAAATTTACACGACCGTCGATTTGGTCAAAGGTAAAAATTACGTTTTGTATTATTGCTTGCGTCAGGCATCGGAACTCGGCAATGCCGCCGATTTCACCGGGGCTGTATCCGTATCGTTGCGTAACGGAGATAATTATATTGTGCAGGGTAAAACGGTAGGAGAAACGTCTTATGCGACGAATTTTTCGGGTTTATATTCTAACACTGCCGTAAAATTATTCAATAAAATTAAATTTACGGCAAATAGCGACGTTTCGGGTCTGATAATTGAAATAAAGACGAAAGACGTCTTTACGAAACTCGATATAGAAATAAGCGATTTGGTTTGCGCCGAAATTTCCGCAGAATCGGACGGCGTCGTTAAATTTAATTCTACACTGTACCCTTATGGTAACTATACAAACTCTTGGGTTACCGATAACGCGAATTACCTGACGGGCGAAGCAAAATACGCTTTAATCGTAAACAGATATAAAGACGCGAATCAGGATAATACCATTAAAGATTCGAGGTTGAATTTTTCCACGGGAGTGGGCATAACGGCAGGTAAAAATTATACGATCACCTACGATCTGGTCGTGAATAACGATCATCCGTTGGGAACTTATAACGGTACGACGTTTACGAAAAAAGACGCGGATATATACGCAGGCGTCGTCGGTTTGTATGGCTATTTAGGCTCAAACGGCTCGTCGACGAACCAAAAAGGCTCGTATTCGTTGGCGGATTTGTGTAACAGCGGTATGGCAACGAAAACGGTTGACGGCAACAAGACGGTATACAGCATTTCCGTTGACGTCGTCGCGCCGAAAGATATGAGCGACCTCGTATTCACGTTTTTGTTTAACGCGAACAGGAGCGGAACTATGTCGCTTTGCAATTTTAAAGTATCGGAACGCGCCTGACGTACAAAGGAGTTTTTATGATAAAAAAGGTAAAAGATGATTCGAGAATTTTAAACGCCAATAAACCTTTTTTGATAACTATTTGCGTAATATTCTTTTTATACAGTTTTACGTTGATATTCCCTTTCTTGTGGCTCATCAACAATTCCGTCAAAGGGAAAATGGATTTTTTAAACAATCCTATGTCTTTGACGTCGCTGAGTAATTTACATCTTGATAATTACCTCGTAATGTTTACGACGTTCAATTTGCCTAAAATGTTTTTAAATACTTTGGCTATGTGCTTAATATTGCCTACGGTATCGATTTTTATGTCGAATATGGCGGCTTACGCCGTTGCCAAATGTAAATTTATAGGTAAAAGATTATGTTACTTTCTGGCAATGGTCAATATCTTCGTTCACATTTCGGGAACGTTACCCGTTCTTTATAAATTGATGACCGATCTAGGGCTTATTGATTCGCTTTTCGGTATCGTGATAATGGGCGCGGGAGGATTGAACTTTCAGTTTTTGATATTCCACGGAATTTATAGCAATATTTCAAAGGAATATAAGGAGGCGGCGGAAATTGACGGCGCGGGCAGGTTCAGAATATTCGTGCAGATATATTTCCCGCAAGTTATTCCCACTTCGCTATCGTTCTGGCTGTTAGGTTTTATCGGTCAGTGGAACAACTATGCTACGCCGTATTTGTTCTGGCCGAGCCAACAGACCATTTCTACGGGTATCAAATACATTTCGGACAATATTACGGCGGGACCGTTTGCTATGGAGTATCCTAAATTGTTCGCGGCAATGATAATTACGATTATTCCCGTAATATTATTGTTCGTCATATTCCAAAAGCCGATAAACAACCGAGATTTGGGCGGCGGAATAAAAGGCTGATAAAAACGTTAATTTAAAGAGGAGAAAATCATGAAAATTGCAAAAAAATTACTTACTTTATCTATCGCGCTCGTTTTAGGCGCTACTTCGTTGTCGATGGTCGGCTGCGGTAAGAAGAACACGGGAAAGACAAACCAACTCAGGGTTACTTTCTTTGAAGGCGGATTCGGAAGAAAATGGCTCGAAAACGCGCTTAACGATTTCGTTGCGAAGAAAAAGAGCGAGGGAACCGATGTTTCTTACGTTCTGGAAGGCAAGCCCGATTCCATTACTACGGAAGTTAAAACTTATTTAGGCTCGGGTAAAAACCTGTCCGACATCTATATGACGCAAAACGCCGAATGGCAGGGATTCGTTACCAACGGAAACAAACTTGCAAGTTTAGAGTCCGTGTATGAAACGGAAGTCGAAAGACTTGACGGATCTAAAGTCAAAGTTAAGGATTTGTTGCTTCCCGAAGTCGTTAAAAAGGGTTATATGCGCAGAAAAGCGGGACAAGGTAAAGAACAACCCTGGATTCTTCCTTGGGCTTTGCTTGAAACGAGTATTATCTACAACGAAGATTTAATGAAAAAAACTCCGAAGTCAACGGGCGGATTCTGGACGGAAACGCCCAAAACGATGCAGGAACTTGCGGCTTTATGTAACGATATAAACGCTGCTAACGCGTCAAAAGTTTACGGCGGCGAGGTGGTTCCGTTCTCCTGGACTTACGGTAATATAAACTATTTCGAATACGTTTTAAACGTTCTTTGGGCGCAGCAACAAGGCGTCTACGAGTCGAGAATCGACGGCGAAGGCGCTTACTACGATTTTTGGAACTTTGAATCGCCTGACGTCTGGAAACAAACGGGTATACAAAAGGCTATCGACGAGTGGGCAAATATCATAGTCGATAAATCTACCGGCAAATGGAAGAACAGTTTCGACGAGAATTTTGTTTCTCAAAAGACGTTCATGGAGGCCGCTTTAAGTTTCTGTCAAGGCAAATCCGTTTTATTTTTGGGTGGAAGTTTCTTTGAAAACGAAATGGGCATGTACGGCTATCTGGATCAGAATAACGACGGAAAGGCGGATTTCAACTACAAGATGATGTACGTTCCGCTCTCTGCCGACGCGCTTAAAAACGAAGACGGAACGGATTCTATGATTAACTACTGCTCGGTAAACGATATGATGTTCGTCCCCGCCGAGGCGACGAACGTTGAACTCGCAAAAGAATTTTTAGCGTTTATGTGCAACGAAAAATATCTTTTGGACTTCACGCTTCAAACGGGTTGTTTAAGACCTTTCGATTACGATCCGGTCGAACTTACCAAAAACGACGGCAACGTTAAATGGAGCGATTTCTTCTTGTCTTGTTATGACATGAAGAAAAATGCGGACTACAACTTGTTCAACTTCCCGATGAATGCCGCTAAAACGGACAGCGTAAGTTTGTATTATACCACCTATACGCCCGTTTTGTTCCAAAGCCCCGGCGTGGCGCAATGTATGCGCAATATGAGAACGCAAACAGGCAAGCAAATTATGGTTGACGGTGTGAACGGCGACGGAAAAGGCAGCGTTTATGCAGAGTCGAAAAAAGTTTGGGATGATTGGACTATTGCATTAGGACAATAAAACAGGTTTTGCTATATGAAAAAAATCAGAAAAAGCGTAATATACGATAACCTTTTCGGTTTTGCGTTGGTTATACTTGCCGTTATACACTTTTGCGTATTCTGGATATACGTTAATTTCGATACGATTCTTATGACGTTTCAAAAATTTAACGTTTATACGGGTGAGTTGGAGTGGTACGGTTTAAATAACTATATAAGAGTTTTTCAACAAATGGTGTTGGGTAAGAATCCGAGTATGCAACGAGCGTTTTTTAACTCGTTTATGGCGATAGGCATTAACCTGATTATTTTACCCATAGCGATTTTCTCGGCTTACGCGTTTTATAAAAATATGCCTTGCACGACGTTTTTTTCGGTTATGTTCTACATACCGCAACTTATTTCGATAGTCGTTTTAACGATGTCGTTCAGATATATGTTCAGCGCGGATTTCGGCCCTGTGGCGTTATTAGTCGCAAAGATAAAGGGCGTTGAATCGGTTGACCTTATATCCGTCGAGTCGGACTTTTTGTGGCCGGTTATATGGTTGTTCTGTATTTGGTCGGGACTTGGCGCTAACGTTATAATGATGCGCGGCGCAATGAATAAAATCCCCAAAGAAATAAGCGAAAGCGCAATTCTGGAGGGGTGTGGGTTCTTTCAGGAACTCATATACATTGCACTCCCTATGAGTTTGTCCACTATCGGTATTTACTTCATACAAACGATGGGAGCGGCGTCGGGATTTTTGATGCCCCCGATGCTTATCGCTCAGAGCGGCGGCGACAACGGAAGATTTATGACTACCGCGTGGTTTATATTCGGTAATGCTAACTCGTCTAACGCGGGAACTATTATTACCGTTACTACTATAGGCGTATTGTTTACTTTGTTAAATACTCCGCTCATCGTATTGACGAGGTTTTTAGTGAAAAAACTTACTCCGGATCTTTCTTGATATAGGTGAAGTATATGATAAAATCGGTAAAAAGAAGATTACTATTCGTATTAGTATCCTTGTTCGCTCTTTCGACGATTTGCGTATGCGTCGTCGGAAAGACGAATAAGGCTTATGCGGCAACTAATAAGCAAGCCGAATATTCCGACGAATTCGCGGGTTCAAAATTCGGCGATAAGTGGACGGTAAGCGGTGCTACTTTGGAAAACGACTATTACGCGCTTGCTTTAATAGATTTCGATGCGTGGGGCGTAGGGGTAAACCTGGCGAATCACACAATAGAAAAAGGCTCTACGATTACGTTCGACGCTAATTTTAAGAGCGGGCAATGGCTCGGGCTTGCCTTTGGTTTACCGCAAAACACTTCGAGATTTTTGTATGCGAAGTCGGCGCTTATTATGTATACCGACAGAACTCGCCTAATGCAGAATAACGACGTTCAACTTGATAGTGCGACAATGGATAATTTCGCCACGTTGCCAAAAGTTTTCGGCGAGCAAAAGGTTTGTTATACCGTTAAAATCGTAATCGATGATAACGGGGATATTGCGATACATTCGGGTAAAAAAGGTACGGATTTGAACTTTATCGGGAAATTTTCGTCTGCTTTTGTCGACGGCTATATGGGCTTCGGCGCAATGGGTAATACTTCAGTCGACGTATACTCTTTCGAATATAAAAAGGGCGATACGGTCGTATATTCCGACGATTTTAAAAACAGCAAACTCGGTTATCAGACTACCGGTATCGGCGGAAACGACTGGTACGTTACCCATAAATACGGCGAAGAAAACGCAAAACTCGGCGCATTCAACTCGGTAAAAATCACAAATAACGGATACGTTAAATATTCCGTTCCCATAACGGATAACGCAAATTCCGAAAATATATTCGAAAGTTCTTTCGACGTCAAATTGACGGAACTAAACGCCGGAGCGTATTTTGGCGTCGGTTTAGGAATGGATAAAGACGGCGCTTTAAACGACGCTTCGTTCATCGGTATAGGCAGGCGCGGAGATTCGTATTTTATCGCTCACGTTAAGTATGGCAAGGTAATAGACGTTAAAGGTAATTTAACCGAAAAGGAAGTTGTTTCCGATAGCGAATTCCGTAAGTTTACCATAAGCGGCAAATACGGAAAAATCGTTACGGTAAGTTTTTTAGGTAACAGTTACGATATAAATAACGTTGATATAGAGGGGTATTTTGCAGTCGGTTGTATAAGCGGTAACGGTTCGGTTACGGCGTATATAGATAATTTCGATTTTACGAGATATTTTTATAATGACTCTTCCGCCGACGATATGGCAATTGATTTCAAAGGCGTAAAGGAAGAAGTATTCGACGGCGAAACCTATTACGACTACTATGTAAATAAAAATAAGTTTTATATAGGCAGCAATATAACTTTACCAAAATATAAAGATAGCGTAAAACAAAATTATCTTATTTTCTCGTCGGCAAACGCAAACTCTGCGTTTATACCCAAAAACGTATACAGCGACGCGATCGTTCGATTTAACGTAAGAATGGCAAGAAATGCCGCCGACACAACGAAATATGCAAGGTTTGGCGTCGGGTTCGGGTTGACGAGTTACTATTTCTCTCCGACTTCGGGTTCTTACGTTTTCTGGCAAAATCAAAGCACTCATAGCGGGAAACAAACCCCGACGTTGATGGGCGGAGTCAACATGGACGAAGTCTATCACGACGCGTCAACCGAATTTGCCGACTCTAAAAACGAATATCTGACTTGCGAATACGATATGTGGCAGGATACGGAAACGATTTATAATTTTATGATTGTGGCCGAAAATAATTCCGTTAAAATATATTTTAAATCGCAGGACGAAGACGAGAGCAAAATGCAAATACTCCGCGCCGAATACGTCAACGCAAATATTTACGGCGCGATAGCGATTTTCGGAAATACGGGCGCTTCGTTTTATTTGTCCGACGTTTCCATAACGAATATAAGCCCGAATAGGGCGAAAGACGGTGATTTCACGGGTTATTTGCTCAACGGTTCGGCTATAAACGCATCCGATAATTTAAAAGTCGCTAAAAACGAAAATTTGACCACAAAAGACGAATACGACAATTCGCTTACGATGTTAAAATTAAAATCTGCCGTCAACGGCGAACTTAAATTATCGTTCAACGGTGCGAGCGTTATTTTAAGCGAAAGCGGCGTATCGCTAGGCAATAACGTAACGATAGAGAAAAACTCGTTCGATTTCGGCTCGCTTGCCACCGAATCCTATTTAAGGTTTCGGGTTTACGGAAATAAATTTTATATAGGCGTTCGCCATAACGGTTCGGAAAATCAGTTGTACGACGACGTTTTGGTCGGTACGCTTACGGAAAAGAAGAACTCCGCAATAAGTATTTCCTCGTCGGAGGATATGGAGTTGAAAAGCGCGTACACCGTCTCTATGAATACCAAAATAGATATCGTAACCGAAAATTACGATGCGGAAGAAGAGGCGAAAAACAACAGACTCGTAGTTAAGCCGCAACGGGGACAAAACTCTTCCCAAGACGCGCAAAAGGGGTGCAAAGGCAGCGTTTCGTCGGATTTAACGGTTTATATTGTCTTAGCAATAGTCGCAGTTGTAATCATCGGTTTAAGACGCAAAGAAAAGGAGTAAGGTATGAAAAAAATTATAGCAATTATATTGTCATTAATCTGCATGCTTTCAACCTTGGTATTTTTTGCAGGATGCGATAAAGGAAACGGGAGCGGCAAAGATACGGGTAACAAGTACGCATCCATACAACAAGACGAATATTTGTTCGGCGTATGCAATCTTACGAGCGACCAACTCCCCGGAATTATCGACTCGAAAGTCAATAACGAGTGGTCGGCAAACAAAATCGGGGCGTTAGGTGCAAAAAGCACTCGTCTTTGGATTTATATGGGCTATCATATAACCAGAGACCCTAACAGCAATGATTTAAGTTTGATCAAAGGCAACTGTGATATACTTCACGATTATATAGCAAAAATGAAGGCAAACGGCGTAGAGAGATTTGTCGGAATGATTACGAGTTTCGTTACTCCTTACGAATTTAATTGCTCGGATTCGACGGCTGTACCGTCCGTATACGACGATTACGATATGTATATTAAATTTTTAGACGTAATGAGCGACGCCTATACTCTGCTTGCAAAAGAATTTCCCGAAATAAAGTTTTGGGAAATAGGCAACGAACCCGATATTTCGCACGGTTCGTGGTTCCATAAAAAAGGATATACGGAAAACACGGCAAACAGTTATAAGTTTACTCCCGACGAAGGCGCGCATATATCGGCGGATTTGTTATGGTACGCGAGAAAGGCAATCCGAGCGGTAAATCCAGAGGCGAAGATTGTTTGCCCCGGTTTGACCTGTTCTTCCTATAACGACGACTCTATGCAGTTTTTAACTTATCTTTACGAGAAGATAAAATCCGGATATTTACCGACTGCGGAAGAATATTCCGATATGGATCCCGATAATTATTTTGATATTTTAGCGTGGCACCCGTATCCTCCCGATAGTAAAAAATTCATAGAATCAAATAAAAAAATGTATCAGGTGGCAATAGATAACGGCGACGAAGGCAAACCTGTTTTCCTTACGGAGTTCGGGTTCTCGGACAGAAGATTCGGCGGCGACAGCGCCGAACGCGATACCGAAGGAACTCAAAAAAATATTGCCGATTTAGCGGTAGAATGTTTAAATATAATCACAAAAGAGTTGCCTTTCGTTGAAACCGCGTTTATGTTCAGGCTGTCGAACGTTGCGGAGTATTACCGCACAGGCAGTGATGAAAATTCGTTTGGACTATTCTATTCTCCCAACGATACCGATGAGTGGGCGGGAAAGCCGAAACCGATAGCGACCGCACTGTATAAGTATTTTAACGGAGAGAACGCAGATACGTCTATCCTTTACAAATAATAGGTGAACAATATATTATGGAGAAATTTTTATGGGGCGTATCGACTGCCGCCGCGCAGGTTGAGGGCGGGTACAATAAAGACGGTCGTAGCCTGTCAATATGGGACGTTGCCTCTCTGACGGGACGTATTACCGACGGGCACTCGACTTTTAATACTTGCAATACTTATAATAACGTTGCCGAAGACGTTAAAATATTAAAACAATTAGGCGCGAATTCGTATAGATTTTCGCTTTCGTGGAGCAGAATTTTACCAAACGGTACGGGAGATATAAATAAGGCGGGTGTAAAATACTATAACGAACTTATAGACGGATTATTGAAAAACGATATAGAACCCTTCGTTACTTTATATCACTGGGATTTACCGCAATGCCTTATGAACAAAGGCGGGCTTTTAAACGAAGATTTTGCCGACTGGTTTGAGTATTACGCCGCCGTTTGCGCAAAAACTTTCGGAAACAGAGTGCGTTACTTTACGACGTTTAACGAACCCGAATGCATTTGCGATCTCGGTTACGGTAAAGGTTTGCACGCCCCGTATATAAACGGCGGAATAGAGAAAGCGGTGATTGCGGCGCACAATCTTTTAAGGGCGAACGAAAAGGCTTGTAAAGCCATAAAAAAATACTCGGCAAACGGCGTTAAAGTCGGAATTGTTCTGGCTTGTTCGCCTAAAATGCCCGATAAAGAAACAGATATCGAAAGCGCGAGAACGGCAATGTTCCAAAGCAAAGGGGATAACCTTTTTAATAATATCTGGTTTACCGACGCAATACTGTTCGGTCGTTATCCCGAAAATATTCTTAACGGATTTTCCAGAAAGAATATTTACGGAATAGACGACATGACCGGTATTAAAATCGATATTGATTTTATCGGGCTTAACGTGTATCAGGCAGAAAGGATAACGACGCTTGAAAACGGCGGATATAAAGCGGTTTTTCAGCCTTTAAATACGTTAAAATCCTCGTCTGGCAGCAATTGCGTTCCTCAATGCGTATACTACGCGGCGAAATATATGAGCGAAAGGTACAACGAAATACCTATATATATTACCGAAAACGGAATGTCTTTACCTGATACAATCGGCTTAGACGGTAAGGTAAACGACGACGCTCGTGAATTGTTTATAGACGGACACGTTAAAGAAGTTGTCAAGGCTAAAAAAGACGGGATAAATTTATGCGGCTATTTCCATTGGTCTTTGTACGATAATCTCGAATGGAATTCGGGGTTTTCCGAAAGGTTCGGCGTTGTTTATACCGATTTTAAAACTTATGAAAAAATACCGAAAAAATCGTTCCGGCATTACGCCGAATTGATTGATCGGTATAGGGATTTATAAAGCGTACAAGGTAAATTATGCAAGAATTTAACAATGCAAAATGGATTTGGAACAATGAAAATTATTTAAGCGATGAGTACGTCGAATTTAAATTTCATTTGAAAAAAGACGAAAAAATAAATAACGCAAAAATAAATATTGCCGTCGACAGTAATTACAATCTTCTTATAAACGGTAAGATAGTCGCTTTCGGGCAGTACGCGGATTATCCGACGTATAAAGTTTACGACACTGTAGATATTACCGAATTCTTAACCGGTAACGACGAAATCGATATTTTGGTATGGTATTACGGAATTGATACGCAAAACTATATAAAAGATAAAGCAGGCGCGATTTTCGAAGTTTTCGTAAACGGCGAATGCGTGGAGTACAGCGGAAAGCATATAGTGAGCAGATTGTCTCCTTATTACGTTCAGCATAGAAACAAAACGATAAGTTCGCAGTTAGGATTGACTTTCGCTTATCTGAACGATACCGAAAAAGGCGAGAAATTTTCGCCAAGCGTCGAGATTGAGAAAAGTATGAATCTCAATAAACGCCCTAACGATAAATTGCTTTTACAAGACAGGGTTCCCGTTAAAACCATTTTGCTGCCCGACGGCAGTTATCTTGTCGATATGGACAAAGAAACTTGCGGGTTTATAGATTTGGACGTCGAAAGCGGCTGTGAGCAAAATATAATCGTTGCTTACGGCGAGTTTCTCGACGAAGGAAAAGTTCGTCGGATTATAAACACGATGGATTTTTCCGTCGAGTGTAAATTAAAGCGCGGCAAAAATAAATACGTCAATTGCTTTCGTCGGCTTTCGGGGCGGTATCTGCAAATTTTTACAGAAAAGCCTATAAAAATAAATTACGTCGGGTTGCGCCCGGTGGAATATCCCGTCGTAGAAAAACCCGTGAGTTTTAAAAAACCGTTACATAACCAAGTTTACGAAACTTGTTTAAGAACCCTCCATAATTGTATGCATGAACATTACGAAGATACTCCGTGGAGGGAACAAGCCTTGTATACCATGGACGGCCGAAACGAGATGCTTTGCACTTATTTTGCATACGGCGACTATAAGTTTGCTCGTTCCAACATAGTTCTCATTTCCAAAGGTTTGAGGAGCGACGGATTGTTAAGTATTTGTTATCCCGCAGGGAGAGATATACCTATTCCGTCGTTCAGTCTGATATTTGCCGTTCTGGTCTACGAATATATTAAGTACAGCGGAGATAAAACTATTTTACGGGAAGTAAAAGAAACGCTCGACACCATAGTAAAAACGTTTATTTCAAAAATTGAGGACAACGGTTTAATCGCGGCGTTTCCGTATCCGTATTGGAATTATTACGAATGGTCGAAAGGTAGTTCCAACGGAGATCAGATTTCGCGAAAGAAAGACGATTATTACCCTCATCAATACGATTTGATATTAAACTGCATGTTCCTTTGGAGTATGCAATACTATAAAAAGTTATGCGCTTTTGAAGGCGAAGATTACATTTTCGACGAAAATGCGATGGCGAATAAAATACGCGAAACTTTTTATGACGATAAAAAGGGCTTATATAAAGCGAATGACGGAAAGAAAGTTTTTTATAGCGTTTTGGGTAACAGTTTTGCAATACTAAGCGGGGTTGCGGATAAGAAACTTGTTGAAAATATACTGAAAAGTAAAGATATAGTACCCGTTACGTTGGCGATGAGTATCTTTTTTTACGACGCGCTGCTTGCCGCCGATAAAAAATATGCGAAATTCATTATCGACGATATCGACGAAAGGTACGGACGAATGTTGCAAAAAGGAGCGACGACGTTTTGGGAAACCGAGGAGGGGGCTTCGTCTTTGACTAATACGGGCAGTCTTTGCCACGGTTGGTCGGCGACTCCTATATATTACTATTCGATATTAAATTCCGAGGAATATTTTAACGGAGAATTATAAAAATGATAACTCGATCAAAAACATATTGCGTTACCGACTACGGAGCAAAATCGAACGGAAGTCTTTGTACGGAAGCGTTTCAAAAAGCCATAGACGATTGTTTTCTGGGTGGCGGCGGAGAGGTTGTCGTACCCACAGGAGAATATTTAACGGGCGGAATCAGGTTGCGTTCGGGAGTTACCCTGCACCTTATGAAAAACACCGTCGTTAAAGGAAGCGTCGATCCCGAAGATTATTTCTCTTACCTTAACGATACGATTGAACCGATATTGTCGGAAGATAAAGGAAAAATATACACCTCTCTCGTTGAAGTCAGGTCGGCTGTTCCTTGCAGCAGATGGAATAATGCGATTATCCGAGCAATACGAGCCGAAAATATTTCAATCATAGGCGAAGAAGGTTCGGTTATCGACGGTCAGAATTGTTTCGATAAAGACGGCGAGGAAAACTATCGCGGTCCGCACGTCATAAATTTTTGGCTGTGTAAAAATATCGTTTTTAAAGGTTATACCGTAAAAGACAGCGCGAATTGGGCGCACGCTATTTTTAACAGTGAGAACGTGTACGCAGAAAACCTTACCGTATTAGGCGGACACGACGGATTCGACGTAAGAACGTGCGACAACGTAAAAGTGGAAAATTGCAGATTTTATACCGGCGACGACTGTCTGGCGGGGTTCGATAACGTGGGCGTTCACGTTGACAACTGTGTATTTAATTGCGCTTGCAGTTTTATGCGTTTTGGCGGAACGGACGTTTTAATAGAAAACTGTATAGGTTACTCGCCGTCCGTATATGGGTTCCGAGGTCATTTATCTCAATCGGAAAAGCAAAACAGAGAGCCTACAAACGAAAATTGCAGACATCAGTGTCATCACGTTTTTCAATATTATTGCGACGAAAGGGCTAAAATACGAAAAGCGCCCGAAAATATAGTAATAAGGCATTGCAGTTTTAAAAACGCCAAAACGATTTTCGAATCTCCTTTCGGCGCGATATGGTGCAATAATCGCTCTATACGCGGAATAACTTTTGATAATTGCGTATTCGAGAGCGTGAGCGTTCCTATAAAAACGAAGGCTCCTGCCGACGAACCGTTGAATTTCGTTATGCGCGATTGCACCGTGATAAGCGAAAAAACCGAAAACGAAATAATGGAGATAGAAAACAATCAATCTATCGTACTCGATAACGTAAAGTTTTATAATTTTGACAAGCCGCTAATACTTTGTACGAATATATCGAATATCGATATCGTCGGGTGCAAGCCCGATATCGAAGTAAAGCGACTTGAATCGGAGGCAAAATGATACATTCTTTTCTTCTTATAGGACAATCGAATATGGCGGGGAGAGGCGAAATCAGCGAAGCCGTCCCCGTTGACGAATCACATATTAAAACGCTGAGAAACGGGCGTTGGCAACCGATGTTCAGACCGATCAATCCCGACAGGGCTTTTTCTGGAGTAAATTTAGGAGAAAGTTTTGCCGAGGCTTACGCTAAAAAATTTAACGTAGACGTAGGACTTATATGTTGTGCGGACGGAGGAACGAGCCTCGATCAATGGCAAGAAGGAAGTTTACTGTACGATAACGCCGTTTATCAGGCAAGATTGGCAATGAGAACCTCCGCCCTTGCAGGCGTGTTGTGGCATCAAGGCGAAGGAGATTGCGATGAAAGACTTGCAAAATCGTATAAAACGCGTTTTGAAAAAATCCTTTTCGCATTAAAAAGAGATTTGAAAATTACCGATATCCCGATTTTGATAGGCGGACTCGGAGATTATTTCAAAGACAACGAAAGATGGCCCACTCAGCGCAATTATTATATCGTAAACGAACAATTGCAGCAGGTGGCAAAGGAAAACTCAATGGTAGGTTACGTTTCTGCCGACGGCTTAAAACCGAAAGACGACGGTTTGCATTTCAATGCGAAATCTCTTTACGAATTCGGTTTAAGATATTTCGACGAATATTTACATCAATACGATAAAAATAAAATCTTCGAGGAACACACCGAAGAAGTGCGTTCCGCAATGGAAGCATTATAAAACGGAGGACAAAAATATGATAAAATTATGCGCGTTTGCAGACGAATCGGCGTCTTCGATTGAAGGTCAGATCGAAGCGCTTAAAAGAAACAATATAGATTATCTGGAATTAAGGAGCGTAGACGGTAAAAACGTTTCTAAACTAACCGACGAAGAGGCTTTGGCAATATACGATAAGTTAAATGCGTCCGACGTAAAAGTCTGGTCTATCGGCTCGCCTTTGGGTAAGGTGGATATAGAATGCGATTTTGAGGAATATAAAAATACCGCAAGGCGTATTTGCAAAATCGCTAAAATTTTTCATACCGATAAAATCCGTATGTTCAGTTTTTTCCACGCTTATGAAAAAAGCGAAAAAGTCCATAAGTACCTCAAAGAGTTTACGGATATCGCAAAAAAAGAAAACGTTACTATGTATCACGAAAACGAAAAGGATATATACGGTGACGTATTGAAAAGAGTTGTAGAAATTCTGGATAGGAACTCCGAATTGCATAGCGTTTATGATCCTGCAAATTATATACAAACAGGAGAATATGCGGACGATACTTTAAACGCTTTGGTCGACAGAACGGATTACTTTCATATAAAAGACGTTATACGTTCTACGGGAGAACTCGTTCCGGCAGGCTACGGCGACGGTAAAATAGATAAACTTATCGAAATGATAGGCAAAAGAGACGTCGTCTTATCCGTTGAACCGCACTTGGCTATATTCAAAGGGTTTGCTCAGATAGATAAAACCGAAATGAAAAATAAATTTACCTTTTCGTCTAACGAAGAGGCTTTCGATGCTGCCGTTAATTCGCTTAAAAAGGTGCTTAACGAAGCGGGATATAAGGAAGAGAACAAAGTTTTCGTAAAGTAAGAGGATGATAGTATGGATAAAGTCAGATATGGAATTATAGGCGTAGGCAATCAAGGCAGTTATTATGCGAAAATGTTTGCGGACGGCAAAATCGAGAACGGCGTTCTCACTGCACTTTGCGATAATAACGAGGCGAAACTTGAAACGGCGAAGAACAAATACGGTGAAAGTTACGAATACTTTTCCGATTATTCCGAAATGTTGAAAAGCGGTCTGATAGACGTGGCTATGGTGGAAACTCCGCATTACGAGCATCCGCAAATAGTTATAGATTGTATAAAAAAAGGTATAAACGTTATTTGCGATAAACCGGCAGGAGTATATACTAAACAAGTTAAGGAAATGAACGCTTACGCAGAAAAACACAGCGTGAAATTCGGAATGATGTTCAATCAAAGGACTAACTGCGTATATAGAAAAATGAGGGAAATGATAGCAGGCGGCGATATAGGTACGATACAAAGAGTTACCTGGATTATCACCGACTGGTTCAGAACGCAGTCTTATTACGACAACGGCAGTTGGCGCGCAACATGGAAAGGTGAGGGCGGCGGCGTTTTAATAAATCAATGCCCGCATCAGATCGACCTTATTCAGTGGATAGTGGGAGAAATGCCCGAAAAAGTCAGAGCGATATGTCATTACGGAAAGTGGCACGACGTTGAAGTCGAAGACGACGTTACGGCATATTTCGAGTATAAAAACGGCGCGACGGGCGTGTTTATTACCACGACGGGAGAAGCCCCCGGTACCAATCGCTTCGAAGTGTCAGGTTCCAAAGGGAAACTGCTTTGTGAAAACGGAAAACTTATCTGGTTTAAGAACGATCGCGACTGTATCGAAGTGTGTAAAACGAGCGACAAAGGTTTCGATACTCCCGCCTGCGAACAAATAGTTGTCGAAACTGACGGAAAGAATCCTCAGCATGCAGGAATAATAAATAATTTTACGAATTCGCTTTTAGGAATAGAAAAGCAATTCGTTCAAGGCGTCGACGGTATCAACGGTGTCGAACTGATGAACGCGATAGAACTTTCAGGCTGGAACAACGGCGAGGCAATCGCTTTGCCGATAGACGAAGAGAGATATTTTAAAGAATTAAACGAACATATAGCAATTTCAAAAACTAAAAAAGTCGTAAAAGACGTCGTTGCGGATACGGCGAATACGTTTGGAAGTAAGTAATATGAAAATTGCCGTCGTCGGATGCGGAGTAATAGGCTCCGTACATATTCGGGTTTTAAACGATTTAGGTTTTCAAGTCGGCGCATTATGCGATACGGATAAGTCCAAAACCGATAAGTTTGACTGTGAATATAAATATACGGATTACGTCCGTATGCTTGACGATTATATGCCCGACATCGTGCATATTTGCACGCCGCACTATTTGCACGCGGATATGATTATCGAGGCTTTAACGAGAGACGTAAACGTTTTATGTGAAAAACCGTTATGTATTAAGTATGAAGATATTCATAGAATTATAGAAACCGAAAAGAAGTCGAGGGCTCAATTAGGCGTTTGCCATCAAAACAGATTTAACAAAGAAAACATTTTCGTTAAGGATTATTTAAAGGACAAGCGTGTTGTTTCGGCACACGGCGAGATGATCTGGCACAGGGACGAAGAATATTACAACAGTTCCCCGTGGCGAGGTAAAAAGCAAACCGAGGGCGGCGGAGTTCTTATCAATCAGGCGTTACATACGCTTGATTTATTGCAATGGTTTGCAGGAATGCCTGAAAAGGTGAAAAGTTCTTTATCGAATATTACGCTCAAAGGTATAATAGAGGTTGAAGATACCGCTAATCTTATTTGTTCCGACGGCGCAAATTTTACGTTGTTCGCAACGAACGGCTCAAACTGTACGTTCCCCGTAAATATCACGATAAAAACTGAAAATGAAAATATTCTCATATCAAACGGCAAAGTTATAATAAACGATAAATTGGTTACGTTTAATAACGATCAGGGTTACGGAAAAAAATGTTATGGCGGCGGGCATTTTAGTTTAATAAATACTTTTTATAACTGTATAAAAACGCAAACTAAATTTTCTATAGACGGCGAAGAGGCGTCTAAGGTCGTTAAAATCATTTTAAAAGCATACGAAAATCAAAATTTAAAATAGAAATTATTAAACTGACGTTTCGCCGGTATGGCGAAAAAGACTGCATACCGCTTAATTACATAAAACAAATTCAGGGAATGACAGGCGTTGTTACCGCCGTTTACGACGTTCCCGATCCTCATAACGGAATAACGTTCTGCACGGGGTCGCTCGGCGCGGGCAGATTTAACGACTTGCCGAAAATGGCGGCGAAGTACGCAAAGCGTATATATTTCACTCGTCTTCGTCAGTTGAAGTTCGTGAATGATACGGATTTTTACGAAAACGGACATCGGACGGCGGACGGCAACGTGGATATTTATTCGATAGTTCGTACTTTGGAAGAAAACGGATTTGACGGATATCTTCGCCCCGACCACGGCAGAAATATCTGGAGCGAAAACGCAAAACCCGGTTACGGGTTGCTTGACAGGGCTTTGGGCGCGGCATATTTAAGCGGTGTTTTCGAAGCGGTTCAAAAAGACTTAAAGAAATAAGGAGAAAGAAAAATGTACGATTTACCTTTTAAGATAGATTTGAGTGGGAAAAGCGTAGCGATAACAGGCGCGGGCGGAATAATCTGCGGAGAGTTTGCAAAGGCTCTTGCGGCTTGCGGCGCGCAGGTTGCAATACTCGATATCAATTACGACGCGGCTGAAAAACTCGCAACCGAAATAGGCGAAAACGCGATTGCGATTCGTTGCAACTGTTTAGACAAAGAAAGTATAAAGTATGCCTATAGTACTGTTGTTCAAGCATTCGGAAAGGTGGATATCCTTATAAACGGCGCGGGCGGAAACAATCCGAAAGCCACTTGCGACAACGAAACCATGTCGCCCGAAATGCTCGGAACGGATGGCTTAAAAGACTTTTTCGCGCTCGACGAAAGCGGACTTAAATTTGTTTTCGACCTTAATATCACTTCAGCGTTTCTGGTAACGCAGGTCTTTGCCGAAGGAATGGTAAAAACGGGTGGAAACATCATAAACATTTCGTCGATGAACGCATTCCGTCCGCTTACCAAAATTCCCGCGTACTCTGCGGCAAAAGCAGGCGTTTCAAACTTCACAGAGTGGCTCGCCGTTCACTTTGCGCCCTGTCATATCCGTTGCAATGCAATCGCTCCGGGTTTCTTCGTAACAAATCAGAACCGTGCGCTTTTATATAATACTGACGGTACGCCGACAGCAAGAACGGGTAAGATACTCGCTGCAACTCCGATGAAAAAATTAGGTGAGATAAGCGATCTTATAGGTTGTTTATTGTGGCTTTCCGACGATAAAGCGAGCGGTTTCGTAACAGGAACGGTTATTCCCGTAGACGGCGGGTTTTCGGCATACAGCGGAGTGTAATATATGAAAGATTTTTTCGGTGAAGATTATCTTTTGCAAGGCGAAAGCGCGAAAAAAATATATTCTGCGATTAAAGATTTACCAATAATCGACTATCATTGCCATCTCGACGACAAGGCGATCAAAGAAGATAAGACCTTTTCGGATATAGGCGAACTGTGGCTTGCGGGCGACCATTACAAGTGGCGCGCTATGCGGCTTTGCGGCGTTTCCGAAGACTATATAACGGGATATAAGTCGTTTAACGCTAAATTTTGTAAGTTAGCGGAAATTATGCCCAACCTTTGCGGCAATCCCGTTTACGGGTGGGCGCACATGGAATTAAAACAGATTTTCGGCATTGATAAGCCGCTTAATTCCGATACGGCTGAAGAAATATGGAACGAAACGAATGAAAAATTAAAAACGCTGAGCATTCGCAAACTTCTTAAAAAATTCAACGTAGAATACATCGCCACGACAGACGATCCCTATTCGTTGCTTGAAAATCACGGCGATATCGACGGCGTAAAAGTTCGCCCGACGTTCCGCGCGGACGCGCGTTTCAACGAAGGCGTTCCGAAAGCCAAACTCGAAAAGCGACTTGATTATTTCGTGAGCAAAGGCTGTAAAATAGCCGACTACGGGTTTGATTTCGTAAACGAAAACGATGAAAATTTAATTTGGCTTATCGAAAACTGCTTTAAGCGTAAAATGATTTTGCAACTGCATTTCGGCACGTTCCGCAATGTAAACTCTGTGGCGTTCAATACTTGCGGAAAGGACAGCGGTTTCGATATTATGCGTGGCGGTATCGACATTGACGCGCTTGTTAAAGTTTTTGATAAAGAAAACAGTAAACTCGGCGGTCTTCCGACGATTATCGTTTACCCTTTGAACGATTACGATCTTCGCGCGGTCGCAACGCTTACGGGCGCGTTTCCGACGGTTAAAGCGGGCGCGGCGTGGTGGTTTAACGATACGCTCGGCGGAATAAAACGACAAATAGAAACGGTTGCGGAATATTCGGTTCTCGGTACGCAATTTGGCATGGTCACCGACAGCCGCTCGTTCTCGTCTTACGTTCGTTTCGATTACTATAGGCGTATTCTTGCGTCGTTCATCGGCGAAAAGGTGGACGGCGGCGAGTATGACGAGGCTTCTGCCGAAAAACTCGCAAAAAATGTCGCATATTGCAATATTAGAGAGGCTTTGAATGGATAAATTGATACCCGTGGTGGTGATAAAAGATATAAACGAAACCGAAAAAACTCTCGCCGCGTTGAGAACGGGCGGCGTGAATTGTGCCGAGATAACGTTCAGAACGACTTGTGCGGAAGAAGCAATAAAACTTGCCGTGAAACTGTTTCCCGATATGAATATCGGCGCGGGAACGGTTATAAACAAAGAACAAGCAATTCGCGCCGTAAATGCTGGCGCAAAGTTTATCGTCAGCCCGGGATTGTCCGAAAAAGTCGCGCTATATGTTCGTAAACAGGGTGTTTCGTATTATCCCGGTTGCGTAACGCCTACCGAAATTATGCAGGCTCTGGAACTCGGAATAACCACGGCAAAGTTCTTCCCTGCGAACGTTTACGGCGGACTTAAAGCGTTAAAGGCTTTGTCAGGACCGTTCCCGCAGGTTAAATTTATTCCCACGGGCGGAGTGGATTTGACCAACTTAAAAGAGTTTTTAGAGTTTGACAAGATCTTTGCGGTCGGCGGTTCGTTTATGATGAAAGGCGATATAACCGAGAACTGCAAAAAGGCGTGTGAGATAATAAAAGAGGTGGATTTATGAAAGTTGTAACGTTCGGCGAACTTATGTTAAGGCTTGCGCCCGAAAATTATCTGAGATTTGTGCAGAGCGAAAAATATGAAGCGACCTTTGGAGGCGCGGAAGCAAACGTTGCCGTAAGTTTGGCAAACTACGGCGTTGATTGCGCGTTTGTGAGTAAACTTCCCGCGCACGAAATAGGTCAGGCGGCAGTCAACAGTTTAAGAAAATTCGGCGTGGATACGAGCAAAATCGTCCGCGGCGGCAATCGCGTGGGTATTTATTATTGCGAAAAAGGAGCAAGCCAACGCCCGAGCAAGGTTATTTACGATAGAGCATGTTCAGCAATCGCCACGGCAAGCGTAAATGACTTCGATTGGGATAAGATTTTTGACGGCGTTACCTGGTTTCACTTCACGGGGATAACGCCCGCCCTTTCCGACGAATGCGCCGCGATAACCTTGCAGGCGTGCAAAAAGGCGAAAGAAAAAGGCATAACTATTTCGTGCGATCTTAACTTCCGCAAGAAACTCTGGAGCAAAGAAAAAGCGGGCGAAATTATGTCAAAAGTCTGCCTATATGTCGATTATTGCATTGCAAACGAAGAAGACGCGAAAGACGTTTTCGGTATCGAAGCGGATAATACGGATATAAACACGGGCAAACTCGACAGGAACGGTTACATATCCGTCGCTAAAAAATTGACCGAAAAATTCAATTTCAAAGGAGTGGCGATTACTCTTCGCGAAAGCCTTTCCGCAAACGATAACAATTGGTCGGGCATGCTTTACACGAACGGCGAAGCGTATTTCTCAAAGAAGTATGCAATGCACATCGTAGACAGAGTGGGCGGCGGAGACAGTTTCGGCGGCGGACTTATATACTCGTTGATAAGCGGTTACGACGCGCAAAAAGCAATCGAATTCGCCGTTGCTGCGAGTTGTTTAAAACATTCTGTCGAGGGCGATTACAATATGGTATCTGTTTCTGAAGTGGAAGCCTTGGCAAATGGTAACGCTTCAGGCAGAGTCCAAAGATAAATTAGAATATGGAGGAATTTTATGAGCAAATTTTTTACGATTTTGACGTCTTTGGTTTTGTGTATAGTGATTTTCGTCGCATGCGGACCAAAGAAAAACAATAGTGAAAATACTGAACCTGTAAGTGAATCGATTGAAAGATCAGAGTCGCTGAAAAAAGATAGCGAAGAACGCTCTTCCGAGGTCGAAACGTCTTCCGAAAGCGGGGAATCAGTTGAAAGGGAAGAATTGACTGAAAGTGAAGAGTCAACTGAAACTGAAAAAAATACCGAGTCGTCGGACGGCAGTGATTCCGAAGATGATTACGATGACGATAAACATTGGACGAAATTTTATTAAGAAATTGTATAAGTAAAAAGCGAGTCGGTTATAAAACCGATTCGCTTTTAACTAACACCGTTATTTCGTTGTTTTGTTTTCCAGTTTTTTTTGAGTTTGTTTTAACGAAAGCAAGAAGTCTCTTTCAACCGCAGTCAATTCGTCAATAGATTTATTTTTGTACTTTATGTATTCCGCTTCTGCTTTCGCCTGCGCTTCGATTTGACTGACAGTTCCTGCGGAGTTTAATACCTCGCTTCTTGTCATTGTCAGGAAAGCGTCTATTTGCACGAGCCAGTCGCGCATTTTCATTTTTTCACCGCGCAAGGCTTTAATTTCCGCTAAATCTAAATACGCGGAAACTAGCCGATTTAATACTCCGAGTTCCTGTTCCGTTAAATAGTTTTTAGCGTTATCAACCTCACTTTTTGTAGGCTGCTTACCCTTAAACGTAGTTAAGCCCATAAAAGGCTTATTACTGTCGGCTCTTTCAAAAATGAGTTCGCTCGCCGTGTGTCCGTGCGTAGCCCAGTGCATTTTGTTTTGAATAACCTTAAACAACTTCGCCGCTTCGGGGCTGTTTGCATTGTAATCTTCGCTTGTGGCGAACAGGTCAAGAACTTGACGATAGAAAACCTTTTCGGAAGACCTGATGTCGCGGATGCGCTCTAAAAGTTCCTTGAAATATCCGCCATTGCCAGCCTGTTTCAGTAAATCGTCGTTCATGGCAAAACCTTTACGGAGATATTCTTTCAAGATGCCGTTCGCCCATATACGAAACTGCGTGCCTCGAATTGATTTTACGCGATAGCCTACGGAAATGATAACGTCGAGGGAATAATACATTACGGGCTTGTCGGAATTTGCAACGTGCAAATTTTGCACGTTGCTTTTTTCGTCTAACTCACGTTCTTCAAAAATATTCTTTATGTGTTTTGAAATAACCGTTCTATCTCGTTGAAAAAGTTCTGCCATTTGCGACTGAGAAAGCCACGCGGTATCGTTTTCAAACTCTACCTCTATTTTTGTCAAGCCGTCTTCAGTTTGATACATTACTATATCTGACATTTCGGGAATACCTCCTTACGCCTGCTTTTTGCATTTTGAAGTTTTAAAAAGCCTTGCCATTATTTCACCCTGTAAAAAATAAGACCGAGAATAAACTCGATCTCGACTTCTTTAACTCCCACTTACGGTAGGGTACACCGCTTTTTTTGCTTCCACTTAACGGTAGGATACACCGACTTTTTTAGTTCCCTCTTGTGGTAGGGTACACCGCTTTTAACTCGACTAATTTTAAATCGTTTATCAAGTTGCCTTTGAGATAGCATCCTATCTTCGGTAAAAGAATAGCATAATGATATAAATTTGTCAAGTATTTTTGAATATCGGCTATCCTTGTACTTTATTATACGAAGAAAATAGAAGGTTACAAGTTTTTATAGTATTTTAGGTGTTGTATTTACAAGTTTTATATAAGCGCAATTCATTTTGCTTTGTCGGTAACTGTCTTTTCGTAATATTCTAAAATAACGCTTATCAGCGTTGAGTAAAAATGTTTTGCTTCGGTTTTGTCGAGTTTGTCTAAATTCGGTTTGCCATTTATTATTATTTCCTTTTCATCCATAAAATATCTCCGTGGTTTTCTTAATATTTTACACCTTAAAGTTGCAGTTTTCCTGCACCTTTTATTTTTATTTTTTTTAATTTTAAGTTGAAGAGTTTTTGCAAGTTTACGGCGTAAAATTCGGATTAAAAAAGATTTTATTATAGTCTTTCGCCTGCGTATGTTATCCGAAAACGGTTGTACCGTCAAGTAAAAAATTTATCGCTTAAACTGTGTAGTATTGTATCGTACGCAATAAATTTTTTGCTATTAAATAGAAGAATAACTTTCCGTAACGCCCTTGACGGTTTCACCGTTTTCGGATAACATACGCAGGCGAAAGACTAAATAAAAAAAAGGAGTTTAATTATGAAAACGGCAGTTATATATGCTCGGTATAGCGGTGAAAATCAAACGGAACAATCCATCGAAGGACAGTTGCGTGTATGCAACGATTATGCGAGAAATAACGATATTTTAATCGTCGGCACTTACGTTGACCGTGCGATGACCGGCACGAACGATTTACGCCCCGACTTTCAAAGAATGATTAAAGATAGTGCTAAAAAACAATGGGATTACGTTCTCGTTTACAAGTTGGATAGGTTTTCCCGTAATAAGTATGAATCTACGATACATAAGCACACTTTAAAAGAAAACGGAGTCAAATTATTATCCGCTATGGAGAATATCCCCGACACGCCCGAGGGAATTATTTTGGAGAGTTTACTCGAAGGGTTTGAGCATACAAATGGACATAAAGAATATAAAAAATTAAATTCAGAATTAAAAGCAGCGATTTCAATGTATAGAAAAAACAAAAATGACAGTTCAAGTATTATAAAGAAATTAAAATTAATTATTAGTTTTGTTTTTTTAAACGATGGCAAAAGACTCACGGTTAATCACTCCGTGAGTCTTTTGCTTTCCTTACTATAATAATGGAGTTTACGCAAACGAATAAGAAAAATCAATGAAAAAAATCTTCAAATAAAGCCGTCTTTAACAAACAGCGCCGTTCCGATAAAATCTCGGAACGGCGCTGATTTAATAATATGTTGCGATTA
This sequence comes from uncultured Clostridia bacterium, assembly GCA_934254815.1. Lineage (GTDB taxonomy): Bacteria > Bacillota > Clostridia > Christensenellales > Borkfalkiaceae > UBA10281. The sequence continues at coordinate 99,734 of CAKQME010000008.1, forward strand.
TGAAAAAATGAGCAAATTATCTCTTAAATAAAACTGCAAAAACAAGTAAATATACAATTGTATTGCGGCATTATAATAAGCTATTTTCGGAACAATAAGGTTGCTGCGCGGATACCCGGAGCGTTTCTCCGGAACGATTTACAAGCACGGTGCGTATCGAAGCGGGAGCGATTCCTTTTTCAACCCAGGAAATCAATGCGGTCATTCCGTCTTTGTCCGTAATTCCCGGTCCGTGCCATAAGCACGTTCCGTGTCCGTCTCCGGGCGTAATATATAATTTTACAAAATCGTCTAAATCAGACTTCCCGAAAAATTCAATCAGTTTTTCGTAATAGTCTATCGTGTTATCCACGGGAATCAGCGGATCGTCGATTCCGTGATCTATAATCAGTTTTCCGCCTCGGTTTTTAAAAGCGGAAAGGTCGGGAGAGTACGCAAGGCAATCCCCGAAATTTTCGACGCTTTTTTCGTATAATTCATACCATTTTTCGATAGTGATATCGTCAAAATTTTCGTTCGGGTTTCCCGTTATCCAGCGCGCGTATCTTACGGCGAGAAAAAACGGCTTCGGCTTTTTGGAAAAAAGCGGATACCAGAACGCGCCTATAGGTAAAATTTTATTCCAGCATTGCACGCCCGGGCGATGAGCGCGGACTAAAATATTTCCGTTATTATCTTTTGGTCCGTTCCATATTTTTTCGACTATTTCGGCGTCTTCTTGCGTAACGACGTCGTTTCCGATCTTTTCGCCGATAAGCGAAAACGGATTAAAAGTAGTTTTCTCTTGTCTTTTATAATACTCTTCTTTTCCGCCGACGGAATCGTGAACTTTACTCATAAAAAAGTTCATTTTTTTATATCCGACGTAATGCCGACCGCTATTCATTACGGCGGTTGCCCATAGTCCCATCATAAGAAACTTCGACCAGTTGATTGCGGGGCAGGAAGCCCAGATTCCGTCGTAATCTTCTGGAAATTCCTGCGCTTCTACCATACATTGCCGTCCGCCGCCGCTCCCTCCGTGAAGATAGGAATACTTAACGACTTTTCCGTGCAGAATTTCCGCAACTCTCTTGCCGATAAGCGTCATAAAATGCGTGCTTGCGGCGCGCCAGTTTTCAATCAGTTCGAAATCGAGTTTTCCGTTTTCGTCGAAAGCCCAATCGTCCGTTTTTGCTCCGCCGTCCGTGGTGGCTGCCGTAAAGTGGTTGATAATGCCTTTTGCCATCGTCATTCCGCGGGAAACGTTATTCGGCGCCGCGATATATCTTTCGCCCCCGACGCTCGTGCCGCCGCCGGGACATCCGACAAATCTTTCGTTCCATTCAAGCGGCGACCAAACGACTATCGTCTCTTCGTTTTTCCCCGTTTTACGTTTGATTTTTACCGAAACGTAAGGCGGAAGCCCTTCGATTTTCGTTGTAGCGCCGATTCCCGCGAGAAAATCCGCCGCCTTGTTTTTGAACACTCCGCTTTCGTTTATCGAAACTTCCGATATTTTTATATCCGAAAACTCTTTGCTTAAAGCGGCATTCATATATTCGACGGCGGCTCTTTCTCTTATTCCGCTCGTTTCGGTAATGCCTGAAATATCGTAAAACAAATTATCGTCTTTTTCTTTCATGATTTTATAATACACTCCGTACTTATGAATTTTATAAGTTTTTCGATATCCGCAATATTCGGCGTTCCGTCCATTCCGCGTTTTATCCATTCGTCTATGAATCCGTAAATCATTCCGGCAATCATTCCGCAGATATAGGCGGAAGTGTCGTCCATCTCGGGTTTCGGTCCGCAACAGGAAAATACGTGTTCTTTCAGAATAGAGGAAAGATCGTTTTTATAAATAAGCAGAATCAATTTTTCGTTTTTCTTATACACGGCGAGCAGTTCTTTCCAGAACGAGCCGTTAAAACTTTCTTGCGGCTTACTGATATACGTTTGCCACCATTCGTCGGTACATTTCGTAAGATATACCGATAAAATATCGCGAACGGAAGAATAATTGCGGTAAAAAGACATTCTGCCGACGCCCGCTTTCATACAGAGTTCGGAAACGCTTATTTCAGAAAAAGGCTTTTTCTCCATAAGTTGAAGCAAGGCTTCCGTTAAACTTTCGATAACGAGATCGTGCGCCGAGTTTTTTCTGGTCATATATGTTACATCTCCTACAGTTTTGTCACAGTTGATTGTTTTTCCTTTGATTTCTCGCAAAAGTCATTGCCAAAAACAGATTAAAGTGTTACAATTGTATCACTACATTGATTGTATCATCATAGTTGTATTTTGTCAATCAAAAAAACGAAAAAAACGAGGAGATTTGCATGAACGTTAAAAATATAGACGAAACGATGAATAAATACGTCGCAAACGGCGAATTGTCGTGCGCGGCGCTCGTGGTTACGAAAGGAAAGGACGACGTATATAAAAATACGTGGGGCTATTCCGATCTGAACGATAAAATTCCCGTTGACGACAAAAGCATATACAGGCTGATGTCGATGACGAAATGTATAACCGCCGTTGCCGTAATGATTCTGATCGACGAAGGGAAATTATCGCTCGACGACGCCGTTTCCGAGTATATTCCCGAATTGAAAAATCTAAGAGTATCCGTTGACGAGAGATACGTTTATCGCGGACAAGTAAATCCGTTAAAGTTAATATGGAAAGTGGCGACTTTTAACCCCGACAAGGTTAAAACCGTTCCCGCAGACAGAGAAATTACCGTCAGAGATCTGTTATCGCATTCTTCCGGGCTTCAGCAAGGCGTGGTGGGTTTTATACAAATGTTAAAGGACAAAAAGCCGCGCGCGAGCATGGATGAAGAGGCAAAAAAATACGCCGCGTTGCCTCTCGGATTTCAGCCGGGCGAAGGAACGGGGTATTCGCCTATTGCCGGATTCGATATGCTCGGACTTTTAATCGAACGCGTAAGCGGAGAAAAAGTCGGCGATTTTATGAAAGAAAAGATATTTACTCCGCTCGGAATGAAAGACACGTTTTTTTACCCCGATACGGAAGAGCAAAACAAAAGAATCGTTCGCGTTTATAAGCGTAAAAAAGATAAACTCGTAGACGTGACGGGCGGAAAGGACGATATGGATTCGTTGCTTAAAAGAAGCAACGGTTATACGGCTTGTTCGGGCGGATTGTTTTCGACCGCAGGCGATTTCGATAAATTCGCAAAAATGCTGCTTTGGGGCGGCGAATATAACGGCGCGAGAATTTTAAAAGAAGATACCGTCCGACTTATGGCAACAGAAGCGCCGAAAAAACATCTCGAACCCGATCCCGGTTGCGTGTGGGGCTTGGGAATGAAAATAAGGCAAAACCCGGAAAAAGCAAATTCGTTTGCAACGGCGGGGACTTACGGTTGGAGCGGCGCGTTCGGTACGCACTTTTTTATCAGCCCGAAAGATAATTTAGCCGCAGTGTTCATGACGAACAGAACCGACCTTAACGGATCAGGATCTTATATATCAAAAGAAATCGAACGGCTCGTATTCGGCTGTTTCGGGGAGGGAAATAAAAATGTTTAAGGTTACTCATCTTCGCGTCAATCACAAAAATAACCGTTTTATCGGCGCAGACGACTCCGTCGAGTTTTCGTGGCGGCTCGTAAGCGACGAGAAAAACGTCGTTCAGTCGGCGTATCGGATAATCGTATCCGCAAACGATAATACCGTTTGGGACAGCGGAAAAATTAACGGCGACGAACAAAGTTTCGTTCCTTATCCCGGCGACGACTTTGACGAAAAAACGGAATATATTGCCGAAGTAACCGCTTGGGATAACAAGGGCAACAAGGCGACTGCTTCCATCATATTCGAAACGGCATATAAAAAGAATCGCCTATGGGAAGCAAAGTGGGCGGAAAGCCCGTTTGAACGCAACCCCGTGCCTTACTTTACTTACGGGGTTGAAAATCCCGTCGTTTCGTTTACCAAAACTTTTTCGTCCGATAAAAAAGTAAAAAAAGCGCGGTTATACGCAACGTGTTACGGCGTTTATCGTCCGCTCATAAACGGAAAGCGCGGCGACGATTGCGAATTCGCGCCCGAATTTACGCCTTACGACAAGATATTGAATTATCAATGTTACGACGTTACCGAGTTTATAAAAAACGGCGACAACACGCTCGAACTTCTCGTAGGCGACGGATGGTATTTCTGCGGTCAGACGGAAGTGGTTACCGATAACAGAAAGAAGAAACCGTCGGTGCTTTTCGTTCTGGACGTTTGTTACGACGACGGGACGATAAAAAGCGTGCTGTCGGGCAAAGAAGTTTTATGCCGCAAAACGAATACCGTCTTTTCCGATATTTTTATGGGCGAAAAAACAGATATGACCGCGCCTTTCGGAAAAGCGGAAAACGCCGAAGAGAAAGACTATGCTTACGATATTTTACGTTGCCAGCCGATAGACGGAATAAAAGCGGTTGAGGAAATTTCCGCGAAAAAGATTTTTGTATCTCCGAAAGGCGAAACGATCGTTGATTTCGGGCAGGTTATCGCGGGCAGAACGAGAGTTGTTATAAAAGAGCCGAAAGGACGGGAACTTAAATTCGAGCATAGCGAAGTTCTGGACGCCGACGGGAATTATTTTGCCGCAATCGTGGCGAAACAATGCGATACCGTGATTGCCGACGGAACGGAATTTATATTCGAACCGAAATTCACCTTTCACGGTTTCAGATACGTTCGGGTAAGCGGAATGGATAATCCGACGCCAGACAGGTTTACAGCCGTGCTTTTAACGTCCGAAAAAGAGGATATTTCGTCGTTTTCGTGCGAAGACGAGCGTTTCAACAGGTTATATAAAAACATACGCTATTCGCAAAAGAATAATATGATGTCCGTTCCTACGGATTGCCCGACGAGAGAAAAAGCGGGATGGACGGGGGATATTGCGATGTACGCGCTTGCCGCCGCGACCAACGACGATATGTCGGCTTTTCTTTCCTGCTGGCTCGACGGGTTAAGAGCCGATCAACTCCCCGACGGAGTTATACCCATCGTTTCGCCGTATACGAATATGTACGATATGGTGGCAAGAAAGACGATGAGCGACTTCAAGGAAGAAAAGCGGATAGACGGGCTTGACGAAATCGTCGGTGAAAACAGTTTTTTAAGTTGCGGCGACAATCCCGCCACGGGCGTTGCCGGGTGGAGCGACTCCATAGTGTTCGTGCCGTATGCTTTATATAAAACGACGGGCAATAAGTCGATTATCCGCGAAAACTACTCCGCAATGAAAAAATGGTGCGATTGGATTATCCGCGAGGCTTGCGAGAAAAAAGGCACTGATCTTCCCGACGAAATCGATAAGTATTTATGGAATACGGGCTTTCAGTTCGGCGAATGGCTTGTTCCCGGAAGGACGGGCGAAGGCTTTGAAATATGCAAAGAATCCGCGTTATATATCTCGTCGTTTTTCGGTTATAAAACTTTAACTATGTTTTCCGAACTCGGTAAAGTTATCGGCGACGAAAGCACGGAATTTTACGGCAATTACGCAAATAAAATGAAATCTGCCATACAAAACGGACTTTTCGCAAACGACATGCTCCCACGCCATTTAATGGGCGCGTATGTCCTTGCGTTCGCGTTCGATCTCGTAGACGATATTTATCGCGAAGAATATAAACAAAGGCTCATATCGCTTGTGGAAGAACACGGATATTGCTTGCAGACGGGTTTTCTCGCAACGCCTTTTCTTATGGACGCGCTCGAAAAAATCGGCAGAAAAGATCTCGCTAAGGCAATACTTTACCAGACGAAAAGCCCTTCTTGGTTATACGAAGTCGAAAAAGGCGCGACGAGTATGTGGGAATCGTGGACGGCTATGAACGAAAACGGAAATCCCGAAAAGGTCAGTTTTGATCACTATGCGTTCGGCGTAATAGACGAATGGTTCAGAAGAAGAATTTGCGGTATCGATTTTATCGAAGCGGGGTTCAAAAAGATTAAAATCGCGCCCGATCCCTTTTACGGTTTTGAAAAATTCTCCCGCACTCTCGTTGCGGAAGCGGGCGAAATAAAAGTCGCGAGAAACCGCAATACGCTTTCGGTAAGCATTCCCGTAAATACGACGGCAACCGTAGAATGGCAGGGGAAAACTTACGAAATAGGCAGCGGCGATTACGTTTTTGGAGGGGACGAATGATAAACGAAAACACAACGCTTTTCGACCTTTATAACGACGAATCTCTTTCGGAAATAAAAGATTGCCTTATCGCGGGCGGAGAAAATTTCTTTCTCGGCGAAACGGGCAAACTTTCTTTGAAAGAGTTTAACGAGAAAGTGCAGCCGACGTGGGGCTATGCCGATATGCTTACGGGAATTTTCGGCGTTCGCGACGCTTTTGCCCGCGGCGGAAAGGTTATTCCCGTTTACGGCGAGAAAGAAATCGAAAGCGACGAGGATAAACGCAAAGTTAAACTCGTCTTTTTCCCGGCGAAAAACAAAAAAAGAAAAACGGCGTTTATCGCTTCGGGAGGAGCGTACGGCTCGGTGTGCAATCTTGCGGAAGGCTTTCCCATTGCGACGGTTCTTGCGGAAAACGGGTACGATTGTTTTTGTTTGCGTTATCGCACGGCAACGCCCGAAAGTTTTATATCGGGGCTTTTGCCTAAGCCGATGGAAGATTTTGCCGCGGCGATCAGGCTTATCGCAAATTGCGCGGACGACTTGAACGTCGATATGAGCGATTACAGCGTATGCGGTTTTTCGGCGGGCGGTCATCTTTGCGCGAGTGTAGCCTGCGAAAATATCGGGCTTAAAAAATACGGACTTAAAAATCCCGCGAAAGTAATTCTCGCGTATCCTCTCGTAGACCTGAAAGATCTGACGGGAAAAATCGGCGCGTATATGCTTACGGGATTGTTCGGGAAAAACCCAGATAATCGACTTATAGACGAGTATTCGCCGATCGAACACCTTTCCGTGCAGTATCCCGAAACCTTTATCGTTCAGGCAAACGACGACAAAACCGTTAATGCGGCTAAAAGCGCTGCGTTTGTCGAAAGGCTTAACTCTTTGGGCGTAAGCGCGAAATTAAAAACAGCGGAAAACGGCGGTCACGGGTTCGGTTTGGGCTCGAATACCGACCTTTGCGGCTGGATAGGCGAAGCGTTTGATTTTTAGCCGTCGGTTTAAATATTCATCGGGGGGAAATGATGAAAACTTACGTTAAAAACAGAGTCCGTACTTATTTACTTATCACGCTTATACCTTTAATTACAAGCATAGCGGTTTACGCCGTTACTTTCAGCGCGCTCTCCTCGGCGATTAAAAAAACCGAGCAAAGCGTTTTTTCCGCTTTTACGGAATATTTTGAAGCGTCGCTTGAAACGGCAATCGAAAAAACGCATAAAATCGTCTACGGATACGACTATATTTCGCTCGATCGTTCCGACGTATCGCTCGGCGCCGACGACGATAAATTCACGTCGGTAAAAGACAAGTTGGTTGCGATTAAAAGCGAAACGCCTTTCGTAACGAGAGTTGCGTTGCCCGTTTCCGACGGATTTTTTATAACCGACGCGGGGTTGGACGATAAAACTTATTTTACCGATACTATATCCCGACTCGTCGGAAAGAGCGCGGAGCAACTCGAAAAAACGTACGGCGAATACTCCGCCGAGAAAATTCGTCTGATTGACTTCGGAGAGTATTCTGCGGCGATACTTAGCGTCGATTACGTTGCCGATAAAAAAGCGGTCTGGATTATCGATAACGGTAAACTTAAAAAAAGCGTTATCGATTATTTCGGTTACGGTAATTTCGTTTTGTCGATAGGCGAAATAGAAATTACGAAAGGCAGCCCGGACGAAAACGCATTCAGAAACGCAATAATCGGAAAATCTACGGGCATAAATTACGCAATGTCGATCCCGGGCGGCGAATATTCGTATATATTCATACCCTTATGGGTATTTTTCTCCGCGTCGCTCGTTTTAAGCGTTGCTTTAACGGCGTTTCTTATCGTAAAAAACGCAAAACGCGGTTATAAGCCGATTGAAAAAATCGCAAAAAAACTAAACGACGGCGACGTTTTGTCGGAAAAGGGCGAATTCGACTCGATAGAAAAAGGAATAGACAAAATAATAGAGCAGAAACGCTTTGCGGAAGAAAAAGCGAAATCGGATCGCGACGCGATAATAAAAGGCATAGCGGTAATCAACGTAGAAGACGTAAAAGCGTTTTTCAATTTATTAAAAACGAAAGATTTTTCCGAAGCGGGCGAAAAATTAAAAAAATTCGTTTTGCCGATGACGGATAACGTGAGTGAGAACGAAGTTGCCGCGAGATTGCTTTCATTAAGCGGCAGGCTGAACGCCGAACTCGATAAAGCGACGAAAAATTTTAAGGAGAGTTTTTTACAGGAACTCGATTATAAAACCCTTTTCTCAAACGCTTTGTCAAAAGACGATTTTATTTCCGCTACCGATAAGGTTTTTTCCGCGCTGCAAAGTTATACCGACGAATACGGCGTGGATAAAAACGATTGGACCGAAGCCGTTAAAGAATACGTTGCGGATAACTATACCGACGCAAATCTGACCGTTGCGTATCTTGCCGAAAAGTTCCATTTCAGTTTGTCGCATTTTTCGCGCTCGTTCAAGGAAACGACAGGCGAAAGTTTGTCCCTTTACATAGATAAAGTACGGATAAATAACGCCGAACGATTGCTTGAAGAGGGGTTGTCCGTTGAAGAAACGGCGATTAAAACGGGTTTTTCGGATCGCGGTACTTTTATGCGTGTATTCAAAAAAATCAACGGAATTACGCCGTCGCGATATAAAAAACGGGGTTAAAAACGGCGTATGCGGCGATTTTTGCGGTTTGTTTCAGTTTTTGTCGTAATAAAAAAAGGCTATTGACACCGAAAAAACGAAGTGTTACAATTGTCTCAACACGAGCGGCAAACGCTCGATGAAAATAAGGAGGACGATGATAAAATGAAATCGTCAAAAAGAAAATTTGTTTCAATACTCACGTTAATTTTAGCCTTAGCGCTTAGTTTTTCGCTCGTCGGTTGTAACGGCGGAAACGGATCGGATTCGCAGGGTTCCGGTAATAGCGCAGAACCGCCTGCAGCAAAAACCGACGCGTTTGAAAGCGACACCGCGTTTTATCTCGATTTCGCCGTAGTCCCCACCTTTGGCGCAGGATTTACGAGCAGCGTTATCACGATGAAGAAAGACGGAACCTTCACCGTAGAACATTCGTTTAACGCGATGGGCGCGGTGCTTGCCCCCGTTTTCCTTAACGTAAACGGCACGTACAAACTTAACGACGACAAGACGGCTGTTACCCTTACCGTTGCGCAGAAATTCTACGGCAATCAGTCGGAAGACGGCGCGGCTCTCGAAGATCCCGACGCGGCAAAAACGGTAACTTACGATCTTGAAACTCTCGACGACGGAAGTTACAAGTTTACGCATATCTTCAACGGTAAACTTGCAATGCCTTATTACAGCAACAGCGCAAACTGGGGTTCGTTAAAAGAATTCGAATATCCCGCCGCTCTCGGCGAAAAGGTCGTTTTCGCAAGCGTTCAGAATTTCGTTGCGGACGTTAGCGAAGCGGAAGCAGGTCCGCTCGGCAAAGTAACGGAAATAATCTATTCGTTTACGGACGACGGACAGTACGCTTGCTCCGTTTCGTTATCGGGAGAAAAAGACGGTAAGCCGACGAGCGCGAAAGTAGAAAGCAAAGGCGCGTATAAACTCGACAACGCAGAAAACCCCACCGAAATTTCTCTTCTCGAAGAAGGAAAAACCGATATAGTAAAATACGCTATGGCGGTTGTTCCCGAAGGCGAAAGTTCTTATATCACGATGACCTACGTAAACGCTACGCTCGGCACGTATACGCTTTATAACGACGTTGAAAAAATCCCCGCGACTACGCCTTATCCCGAAGCGCTCGGAACGCTCAACGCTTTTGAAAAAAAGACGGTTTTCAAGGCAACCGTAGCGGCTCTCGGTAACGCCGAAGTCGTTATCACGATGAGGGTAAACGGCGCATACGAAATGACGATAGCCGCTCTTTCCATGACGTTTAAAGGTCATTATAATCTCGTCGAAGACGGCGAAACGCTTAAAATAAAACTTCTCGAAGAAGGCGAGGGTAAGGAAATTGCCGAAAGAACCGTTACCGTAACCGAAGGTCTGATGAGTTTCGGCTATCCCAACGCTTCGTTCGGCGATATAACCGTTACGGAAGTGAAATAAATAACAGGTGCGATATGAAATTATTAAAAAGGATAATCGGATGCGCGGCGGCTTTTGCCGTCGCCGCAACCGTAGGATTTTCGGCTGTCGGCTGTAAGAAAAACGAGGAAAAGTACGATTTTACTATCTGGTGTTATCAGACCGACAGTTCCGTAAGAAACTACGGCGAAACTTCGTATGCGTTCAAGGAACTCGAAAAACGCACGGGTAAAAAGATAAAATTCGTTCTCGGCGACGATTATACCACAATGCTTTCGACAAAGTCGTATCCCGAGGCGGTGTTGTTGCTCGGCTACCCGAACGGGTACGCGGCGGGTATCAATAACGGACACGTTTACGACATAACGGATCTCGTTAAAAACTACGCGCCCAACTATAAAAAACTCATAACTTCCGACGAAGATATATGGAAAGGCACCACGATAGACGGCGACAGAATCGGCGGATTTTACGTTGTGAACGATCCCATCGAAAAGCCGTGGCGCGGACTGGTTATGCGCAAAGACGTAATCGAAAAATACAAAAATTCGTTCACGACTTATTCCGATTGGGAAGACCTCGGAGAGAAAGACAGCAAAGGTCAGACGCTTTTAACCCCGACTTTATATTCCCACTGGACGGATATATTCACCGTAGTAAAAAAGGCTTATAACGACGGCGATAAAGAAACCGCGGTTAAATATCCGCTCTGCTTCCCCGCTACGGGCAGAGATTCTCTCGACACGCTTAACGCGGGTTTCGGCTTCGCTCTCGGCGATACGGCGTATTACGATTACGTTGATGAAAGCGGCAATCGTTCGCTTAAAATCGGTTACGTCGAAGACGGACTTAAAGACTATCTCGAACAGATGAACGCGTGGTATAAGGCGGGCTTTATCGATCCTAATTTCGCGCAGTCGGCAAACGGGCTTACCACGGAAAACAAAAACTCCGTGGGAACTTCCCGCACGAAACCGCTTTCAATGGTATGGGCGGAAATGTCCACTTATATCGATGCCAAAATTGAACTCGGCAGAGCAAACGGCATTTCGGGTTATGATCTTATGGCGATTCCTCAGCCGAGAATAAGCAAAACGGACGTCAATCATCTTGTGTGCAATAACGGAAAGTTGGGAATGAGCGCGTTTGTAACGACGAAATGCGACGAGGCAAAAGCCAAAGAAATCGTAGAGTGGTTCGACTATTTATACACCGACGAAGGCGCGGCTTTAATGAATTACGGCGTAGAAGGGCAGACTTATACGCTTAACCCCGACGGCAGCAAAAACTTCTCGGACGAGATAAAAAATAACCCCGATAAAGGGTTTTACGAGTATATTTCGTTCGGATTCCCCACGAAAAACGACACCACGAAGACGGACGTGTTCAAAGGCGAAAAAGCTTTATCTGCGGAAAATATCTGGACGTACAAAAACGACGGCGCGTATAATCTGAGGGCGACAGCCGCTTATACCGGTTCGGACGGAGCGACTCACACGCAGATCATGAACGCGGTAAACACTTACGTCAGCGAAAATCTGATTAAATTCGTGAAAGGCACGCGCTCTTTGAAAGAGTTCGACAGTTACGTCTCCACGCTTAAAAGTTCGCAATACGATATAGGCAAAGCGGTAGAAATAAGCGAAAAGTCTTACAGGGCGTTCTTGTCGAGAACGATTCCCGACGACTGGAAAAATTAACGAAGGTATCATTATGAAAACGCAAACAAAATCGACGTTTTTCGGTAAACTGAAACGCGACGCTCAAAAGAATAAAATGTTGTATCTTCTGATACTCCCGGTTATCGTATATTTCGTTCTTTTCAGTTATCTGCCTATGGCGGGTATCGCGCTCGCGTTTCAGAATTATCAACTCGGCAACGGTTTTTTTGAAAGCGAATTCGTCGGACTTGCCCATTTTATCAGGTTTTTTCAGGATCCTTACTTTTTAAGGACGATACGAAACACCTTGATTTACGGATTGTGGGGATTGATTTTTTCATTCCCCGCGCCGATCATATTCGCGCTTTTACTTAATTCCGTAAAAAACAAATTCTTCAAACGTTCGATTCAGACGTGCGCGTATATGCCGTATTTCATCTCTCTCGTAGTCGTTTGCGGACTTATCAAGAGTTTTTGCGATCCTTACGGCTTTATCGGTTCGTGGTTCGGTAAAATGGGCTGGATAGGCGAAGATATGAGCGTTCTCGGCGATAAACGTTATTTCCGCGCGATAATTATTATTTCCGATATCTGGCAAGGGCTTGGTTTCGGCAGTATTATCTACGTCGCGTCGCTGTCTTCGATAGACCCCTCTCTTTACGAGGCGGCGGAACTCGACGGCGCGGGTAGATGCGCAAAACTATTCCATATCACACTTCCGTCTATTCTGCCGACCATTATGATGATGCTTACCCTGCGTATGGGTATGATACTGTCCATCGGGTACGATAAGATAGTCGTTCTTTATTCGGGCGAAACGTGGGAAGTCGGCGAAACAATCGGCTCTTACGTTTACCGTCTCGGATTTACTTCCAACTCGCCCGAATACAGTTACACCACGGCGATAGGTTTGTTCAATTCGGTCGCAACGCTGATACTGCTTGTGATTTCGAATAAACTCAACAAGAAAGTAACTTCTTACGGGTTGATTTAGGGAGGCGAAAGATGTTGAAAATCAAAAAAAAGTCGTCGGATATTATTGCCGACGGAATCATCGCCGTCATACTTATCGCAATCGCGCTCGTATGCATTCTGCCGATGTGGCACGTTATTATGGCGGCTATATCCAAACCGAAGGACTTATACGCGTCGTCCGATTTCTTGTTCAGACCCGTCGGCGGGGTATCTTTCGAAGCGTGGTCTATCGTCTGGAAGAACTATCCGATACTTCGCAGTTATTTTAACACGATTCTTTATACGGTATTATATACGGGGATAGGTCTTTTGCTTACATTGCTCGGCGCGTACGTTCTTTCGAGAAAAGATTTTCTGTTCAGAAATCTTATATTCGTATTTATGTTGCTGCCGATGTTCGTAAATGCGGGAATGATTCCGCAATACGTCGTAAATTACAAACTCGGACTCACGAATACAATCTGGGCTTTGGTTTTGCCGGGATGCTGCACCGCGCTTAACGTGCTTATGGTTCGCGTAGGCATGCAGGCGACCGACGCTTATTGCGAAGCGGCTCAGATCGACGGCGCAGGACATTTGCAGACCCTTTTCAAAATCGTTCTGCCGCTCGTTATTCCTTATGTTTCCGTAGTGGTAATGTTTTCGGTAATAACGCAGTGGAACTCCTGGATGTTGCCTAAAATTTACCTCTCCAAGGAAGTCGAAAACCTTTATCCGTTATCGCTTATCATTTACAATATGATTCAGCAGACGGAAGGAACGGGCGGTATGAGCATAGGCATAAACAAACTCGAAGAATACGGACCGAGTATTCAGATGGTAACGATTCTGATTTCTTCATTGCCTCTTCTTTGCATTTATCCGTTTATTCAGAAATTTTTCGAAAAAGCGGTTGTAATCGGCGGAGTGAAAGGCTGAACACACTAACCGCCGCAATTTCTCGCGGCGGTTTTATTTTAAGGATATTTTATGGAAAATTTGACAATCGAACAAAAGATTAGGCTTCTGTCGGGCGACGGATGGTGGCATACTTACGAAATCGAAGGCTTACTGCCCGCAATTTTTATGTGCGACGGTCCGCACGGACTTAGAATCCAGCGGAAAACGGGCGACCATCTCGGCATAAACGAAAGCGACGTTTCCGTCTGTTATCCGACGGAAAGCACGATCGCCTGCTCTTTTGATAAAGAACTGCTTTTCAGGCTCGGAAAAACACTCGGAAAAGAGGCACGCGCCAACTCTTCGGACATGGTTTTAGGTCCGGGGGTAAACATTAAAAGAACGCCGCTTTGCGGAAGAAATTTCGAATACTATTCGGAAGATCCCGTCGTAAGCGGAGAACTCGGCGCGGCTTTTATTAACGGGTTGCAGTCTGTCGGCGTAAGTTGTTGCGTAAAACATTTTGCGTGCAACAATATCGAATACAGACGGAATTTTTCCGATTCGAGAATGACGGAAAGAACGCTCCGGGAAATATATCTTAAAGCGTTTGAAATTATCGTTAAAAAAGCGTCTCCAAGAGCGATTATGTGCGCCTATAACCTCGTAAACGGCGTTTTTTGCTCCGAAAATAGAAAACTTCTTACGGACGTATTAAGGGGCGAATGGAACTTCGGCGGAATCGTCGTTTCCGACTGGGGTGCGGTGGTAAACGAAGCGGCCGCAGTTAAAGCGGGACTCGACCTTGCGATGCCCGAAGGCGAAATTTATAAAAGGCTTAAACTCTCTTACGATAAAGGCGAAATAACCGAAACGGAAATATCTACGGCGGCGGATCGCATTGCGAAATTCGTTCTCGATTGCGTCGATAACAGAAAAAAATATGTCGAACCTTTCGATAGGGACTCCGCGCTCGCGTTGGTAAAAACCGCCGCCAGAGAAAGTGCCGTTCTTTTGAAAAACGAAAACAAGTTCTTTCCGCTTAAAAGCGACGAAAAAATATTGTTTACGGGCGACGCGACGGAAGATACTCCTTATCAGGGCGGCGGAAGTTCGCACGTCAACAATGCAAACGCAATTTCTCTGTTAAATGCGTTAAAAGAAACAAAACTCGATTACGAGTACGTTCGCGGGTGCGACACCGAGAGCGGAACGACCTGCGATATAGACTTTTCCCTTTACGATAAGATAATCGTATCTTGTAAACTGCGCGAAGCAGACGAAAGCGAAGGTTACGACAGGAAAAACCTGAAATTGCCACCTGCAATAAACAAACTCGTTTCGTCTGCGATAAAATCGGGAAAAAGAGTCGGGGTTTTACTGTTTGTCGGCGGAGTGATCGAATTGCCGTGGGCAGGCAAAACGGACGGAATTATGTTATGCGGACTTCCCGGCGAAAACGGCTGCTTCGGCATTGCGGATTTGCTTGCGGGAAAATACTCGCCGTGCGGTAAACTTGCCGAAACGTGGGTAAGATACGAAAAACAATTATCGACTTATTCATTAGCGGTCGGAAACGGAAAAACCGTCGATTATAACGAAGGCGTTTTCGTCGGGTACAGATATTACGAAAACAAAGGCATAAAGCCGCTGTTTCCGTTCGGATACGGATTATCGTATACGAAATTCGCATATTCGGAATTTGCCGTTCGTCAATCCGAAAGCGATTTTACGCTTTCATTTTCGGTTAAGAACGTCGGCGACGTTGACGGAAAGGAAACCGCTTTCGTTTTTGCGCGCCACCCCGTAACGAACGAGCCGCGACCGATTAAAACGCTGATTGATTTTGAAAAGAAATTGATTGGAAAAGGACAAACGGAAACGTTTTCGGTAACGGTGCCGAAAAATTCTCTTTGCGTATACGACGAAAACGGAAGAAAATATTTGCCGTCGGGAAATTACGAGTTTTTTATTTGTTCTTGTTCTGCAAAAATCGAAGGAAAACTCGCCGTGTCGGTTATCGGCGAAAAAAGCGTTGTTACGGCGTACACCCTTATGAGCGAGATATGGCAAAACAAAAAACAGAAAGCGATTTTTCAAAAGAACATTATCGACAGGCTTTTGCCACTTTTCGGACTTGACAAGTTGCCTGAAAATACCGAAAGAATTTTGCTTGAATCGCCGCTCAGAAATTTCAAAGGGCTAGCTCCGTCCGTAATTACCGAAGAAATACTCGAACAAACGATAAAAAAATTAAACGAGGTGTAAATTATATGATAAAAACCGTGTTATTCGATCTTGACGGAACTTTACTTCCGATGGACGAAAAAAAGTTTACCGAATATTACTTCGGGTTGTTATGCAAAAAACTCGAGCCGCTCGGCTACGATAAAGAAAAACTTATAAAAACGATATGGACAGGCACTTCTCTTATGATAAAGAACGACGGCGGATTAACAAACGAAAAAGTGTTCTGGCAGCATTTTGCGGACGTTTACGGTAAAGACAAATTATCCGACAAACGGGTTTTTGACGATTTTTACGTTACCGAATTTAAAAAGGCGAAAATCGTATGCGGCGAAAATCCGGACGCCCGTAAAATAATCGATTACGCCAAATCCTTAAAATTAAAAATTATTTTAGCGTCTAATCCGGTTTTCCCCATAGCGGGATTACTGACGAGAGCGGAATTTGTTGGGCTAAACGACAAGGATTTCGATTACGTCAGCGGCTACGAAAATTCAGGATACGCAAAGCCGAATCCCGATTATTATAAAGAGATTTTAAATACTAACCGGCTGGCTGCCGAAGAAGCGATATATTTCGGAAACAGTAAAACGGAAGATTTCGATCCGGCAGAATCCGCAGGCATAAAATGTTTTCTTGTAAATAGCGACAGATTACAATACGATTATTTCGTTTCGACAATGAACGGTGTAAAATGAAAGATAAAAGTAAGCGTATCTTATTCCGTGTTTTAATTATCGTCGCGATAATCGTAGTTGCAGGCGCGCTCGGAGCAATTACGGGCAGACTGATACTCGATAATATTATATAATTATGAAAGAAAAAAAGAAAAACACGATATTTATCGTTTTGTGCGTAGTTTCGTTTTTTGTTTCGTTTATCGTCGGCGCGCTCGTTTGCGTTCAGATAACGGGAAGTTTGCCGCAAAGGCTTGTCAAAGTCAAATGGGACGATTCGGTCGGAAAACAATATAAAAATCTCGATTACGTAAACGACGGCGGACACAAATTCGATTTGTATATCCCGACTAAGGTTTCAACCGACGCCAACCTAATATTGTATATTCACGGCGGAAGTTTTAATTCGGGATCAAAAGAGGACGGCGACTTGTGGTGTAAATATTTTACAAGCAAAGGCTACGTTACGGCAACGCTCGATTATACGCTTCAGAAAAAAGGCGTCGACGCAAATCTTAACAAACTCGATTTGCAAATAAAAAATTGCGTAGCGGCAATCAAAGAAGAATGTCTGAATATGGGTATAAACTTAAACGGAATGGCGACGTGCGGAGTTTCCGCCGGCGGCACTCTCGCTATGAATTATGCCTACAAGCACGATAAAGATTCGGCTATTTCCGTAAAATTCGTATTTCAACTTGCAGGTCCTTCCGACTTTACGCCCTCGGAATGGGGCTTGTTGAAAAAAGTGGATAAAATTGAAAGCGATTCCGAATTTATAAAATGGATGACGGGCAAAGATTTTTCGGTGGAAGAAATAGCCGAAGGAAAGCATTTTAACGCTTTGTATGAAATATCGCCCGCGAGCCTTGTAAAAAAAGATTCCGTACCGTCGCTTGTCGGATACGGGCTGAAAGACCATTGCGTTCCGCATAGTTCCCGCACTCTTTTACTTGCGGCGTATAAAAACGCAGGCATAAAATATGATTATGTGGAATTTCCCCACAGCAATCACGGAATGTACGCCGACCTTGATAAACTGCAATTGTTTTTAGATACCGCAATTGATTATTGTAAACTTTATTTTTAAAAAAAGATTACTCGTTTACTTTTGTGGACTCTAACAGGGGAACAGCCGTCGTTTATCATAGAGTTTTCGGCGTAGGTTTTGTTGTAATACGATTTTAGATAAAATCAACTAAAAATTAAATAATCCGGATTAAAATCCGTGCGAAGAACGAGCCTATAAAGGCAACCGAAACCGCACGGATTTTTTGTGCGTTAATTCATTAAAAATCTTATAAACCGGTTGTAAAACGAAAACTCAAGTCCTTGTTAATATGCAAGGGCTATTTTATTGTGGGATTATTTTGAAAATTTTATATAAACGTCTGTATTTTTAAATCTCGTGTCCTTGGGTATTATGGAGTGACATTTTTTTTCGCGTAAAAAATTTTTGAAAATATTGATGTCAGACCGTCAACTTTACTATTTTTGTGTCCTTGTTATATATGGAGGGTAAAATTTTTCTATGCACCCCGAACTTTCGGATTTTCGTGTCCTTGGTTAAGTGGAAAGAGTTTTTTGCGAGAATTTAGTGGAATACCCTCACAAATGCGTTGTAACTTTCCAATATAAGTAGGAGGACTTTTATTTTTTCCGAAAACACCCCGCCAAACGATATTCAAATGTCCATTTATAGTGGGAAGAAATTTTCCTGCGAGAAAAATTTGTGTAAACCATCAACTTTTCTCTCTGAAGTTTCCAATTATAGTAGGAGGCTTTTTGAAAAAAGTTTAACGAAACACCCCAGCAAACAGGTATGCAAATGTCCAATATATATGGAGGGTGTTTTAAGTTTTTACTGAAAAC
>CAKQME010000009.1 GCA_934254815.1 uncultured Clostridia bacterium
TACGCTCAATATGACATACTATTTAATGTTTTATGTCTTTCTGAACGCAGTGAAGAATACCACTGAAAAAGCGCGGACTACTTGACACAGTGGGATATTTCGCTTACGCTCAATATGACATACTATTTAATGTTTTATGTCTTTCTGAACGCAGTGAAGAATACCACTGAAAAAGCGCGGATTACTTAATACAGTGGGATATTTCGCTTACGCTCAATATGACATTAAAAAATTAAGCAAGTGTCATTCTGTCAATGTCGAGAGAGCAAACTTGCTTGCAAGGGTTTGCGAACGAAGATATTCATAAGGCGCTGCCTTTATTGCGAAACAATAAAGGCAAAACTCTTGTTTAAACGCTCCGGCGTTTAAGCGCCGAATAGGCTACGCCGAAGAATCCCATTGTACAAGCACCTGAAAATATAACAATAAAGAGCCTTGCGGCGATATCGCCGCAAGGCTCTTTTAATCGATTATTAGTCTTTGCCCGCAAGTCTCTTGTACTTGTCAAGTCGTTTCGTGTTTTCTTCTTCCGCTCTTTCGAACAACTGCTCGGCAAGTTCGGGCTGCGCTTTTTTAAGCGACGCGTAACGGTTTTCGCCTAAAATGAAGTCCTGATAACTTTCCGTAGGATCTTTGCTGTCAAGCGAGAACGGATTGACGCCCGTTCCGACCTTTTCGGGATTATATCTGTAAAGGTGCCAGTAACCCGCTTCAACCGCTCTCTTTTCTTCCGTCTGAGAGTTAGCCATGTTGATACCGTGGTTGATACAAGGCGCATAGCAGATAATAAGCGACGGTCCGTCGTATGCTTCCGCTTCGGTGATAGCGTTAAGGAACTGCTGTTTGTTAGAACCCATTGCGCACTGAGCGACGTAAACGTAACCGTAATTCATCGCCATCATGCCGAGGTCTTTCTTCTTCGTTCTCTTTCCGCCTGCGGCGAATTTGGCAACCGAACCCGTCGGGGTCGATTTACTTGCCTGTCCGCCCGTATTCGAATAAACTTCGGTATCCACAACGAGAATATTTACGTCCTCGCCCTGAGCGATAACGTGGTCGAGACCGCCGTAGCCGATATCGTAAGCCCATCCGTCGCCGCCGAATATCCAGATAGATTTCTTGATAACGCAATCGAGAGAACCCTGAATCTGTTTCAATACGGCTTTAAGTTCGCCCTTATTGTTTTTGATAGCGGAATTCAACGAAGTATCAAGCACTTTTGCAACTTCTTTGGTTATTTCCGCGCTCTTTCTGTTTTCAAGCCATTTCTTGAACGCGTCTGCAACTCTGCCGTTTAAGCCGAGTTCGAGAGCCTTATTCATAAGGTCTCCGAGTTTGGCGCGTCTCTGAGCGTAAGCAAGGTTGAAGCCGTAACCGAATTCGGCGTTATCTTCGAACAAGCTGTTCGCCCATGCGGGTCCTTTGCCCTCTTCGTTCTTGGTGTACGGGCAAGTCGGAGACGAACCGCCGTAAATCGACGAACAACCCGTCGCGTTGGCGATAACCATTCTGTCACCGAACATCTGCGTGATTACTTTGATATAAGGAGTTTCGCCGCAACCCGCGCATGCGCCCGAGAATTCGAACAGCGGTTTATTGAACTGCGAGCCTTTAACCGTAGTGGGTTTGAATACCGAAGTATTGACTTTGGGCAACTTCTCGCTGTACTCATAGTTTACTACTTCTTCTTTGACTACTTTTTCAAGCGGAATCATCGTAAGGGCTTTCTTATCTTCCTTAGTCGGGCAGATATTTGCGCAGACGCCGCAACCCATACAATCGAGCGGGCTTATCTGCATTCTGTACGAATAACCTTTAAGACCGATAGCCGCTTTAGTCGTGAACGACGCGGGCATTTCCGAACCGTCTTTGACGAGTGCCGGACGAATACATGCGTGCGGGCATACGAACGCGCACTGGTTACACTGAATACAGTTTTCCGCATGCCATTCGGGAACTTTAACCGCAACGCCTCTCTTCTCGAAACGCGTCGTGCCGGTGGGAACGTGTCCGTCGGCGTTGAACGCGGAAGCGGGGAGCTTATCGCCCTGAAGCGCAAGTATGGGGTGAATAACTTCTTTGAAATACTTGTCGTCGGCAAGTTTAACGGCTGCCGCTCCGGTAGTAGCGTAAATCCAGTCTTCGGGAACGGCTATTTCTTTAAGTTCGCTCGAAGCCTTGTCGATAGCCGCGTAGTTCATGTTTACAACCGCGTCGCCTTTCTTACCGTAAGACTTCTTGACGTATTGTTTCATCCAGTCTTCGGCTTCCGCGTAAGGCATTATTTCGGGGTTGATCTTGAAGAATGCCGCCTGCATTATAGCGTTGGTTCTTCCGCCGAGACCTATACCCTGAGCTATCTTTATAGCGTCGATAACATAGAGTTTAGCGTGCTTTCTGGCAAGCGTCTGTTTCATTGTCGCGGGGAGATTTTCCGCGAGTTCTTCAGCCGTAGCCCATTCGCAGTTCAAAAGGAACTTGCCGCCCTCTTTAAGGTCTGTAGCCATATCGTATCTCGTAACGTAAGAGGGTTGCGAGCATGCGATGAAGTCCGCCGCGTCGATAAGGTACGACGACTGAATAGGAGTTTTGCCGAAACGGAGGTGAGAAACGGTTATACCGCCCGACTTCTTCGAATCATAGAAGAAATAACCCTGAGCGTACATATCCGTATGGTCGCCTATGATCTTTATGGAGTTCTTGTTCGCGCCGACCGTTCCGTCAGAGCCGAGACCGTAGAATTTGCAGCTTATAGTGCCTGCGGGCGCGGCGTTGTACTGAGTGGAGAAGTCAAGCGAAGTACGGGTGATATCGTCGTAAATACCGATAGTGAAATGATTCTTCGGTTTATCCTGTTCGAGGTTTTTATAAACGGCGTAAACCATAGACGGGTTGAACTCTTTCGAGCCGAGACCGTATCTGCCGCCGTATACCTTGATTTTCTTTTTATTGTTTTCGGAAAGAGCCGTGCAAACGTCGAGATAGAGCGGTTCTCCGAGAGATCCGGGTTCTTTTGTTCTGTCGAGAACGGCAATCTTCTTAACTGTCTTGGGTAAAGCCTTGATGAAAGCCTTAGCAGCGAACGGACGATAAAGTCTTACTTTCAATACGCCGACTTTATGACCCTCGTTATTCATCTTGGCAATGGTTTCTTCGATAGCCTCTGCGCCGCTGCCCATGATAACGATAACGTTTTCCGCATCGGGAGCGCCGACGTAATCGAAAAGGTGATATTTTCTGCCCGTAAGAGCCGAAACCTTATCCATCATTTTCTGAACGATAGCGGGGGTTGCTTCATAATAAGCGTTAGCCGTTTCTCTGTTCTGGAAGTAAGTGTCCGCGTTCTGAGCCGTACCTTTCTGAATCGGATGTTCGGGGTTGAGCGCGCGGGATCTGAATTCTTCGATATCCTTAAGGTCGACAAGCTTTTTCATCTCGTCGTATTCGATAGCTTCGATTTTCGAAACTTCGTGGCTGGTTCTGAAACCGTCGAAGAAGTGCAGGAACGGAACTTTAGCCTTTAAAGTGGAAAGGTGCGCTACGAGAGCGAGATCCATAACTTCCTGAACGGAATTAGAAGCAAGCATAGCGAAACCCGTCTGACGGCAAGCCATAACGTCGGAATGATCTCCGAAAATGTTAAGGGATTGCGCCGCCAAAGCTCTCGCGCTGACGTGGAATACGCAGGGGAGCAATTCGCCCGCAATCTTGTACATATTCGGAATCATAAGGAGCAAGCCTTGCGAAGCCGTATAAGTAACCGTAAGCGCGCCCGCGCTGAGCGAGCCGTGAACCGCGCCTGCCGCGCCCGCTTCGGATTGCATTTCCGCAAGACGAAGTTTCTGACCGAACATATTGGTTCTGCCTGCGGTAGACCACTCGTCCGCCACTTCAGCCATAGGCGAAGAGGGAGTTATCGGGTAAATAGCCGCAACTTCCGAAAACGCATACGCGACGTGGCTTGCGGCGGTGTTACCGTCGATAGTCATAATTTTCATTAAACTGACCTCCGTAAAATTATATATATTTTTTGATTTTCTGAAAACGTAGCCGAAAAAAACGACCGATATGTTTTCATTCAGCCTTTTTATTATAGACTATTAGAGTTTTTAAGTCAATTAAAAACGCAAAATAAGTAAAAATTTTTCTTAATTCCTACTTAAAAACAGGTATTTTACAAAAAAATCTTCCAACTCTGCCGTTTAAACGGAACAGCGGCGGCATTTCAATTCCGCGCGTTATCGACAAAAAGGCTCCCCTGTCCGGGGAGCCGACTGTATTTACCTGTATCCGTATTTCGAGCGTAAATCATTGATTTCCGTGTAAATTCTCATGCGTTCGAAAATTCGCTCCGTCTTGCAGGAAACTACGGACACTATGCTTTTCGGCTCAGATTATTTTTAAAACATAAATAATATCGTAGCGGAAATAACCACCGCGACGCGTATAATTTCGATTATGCCGAGCGTCTCCTTATAGCATATAAACCCGAGTATTGCCGAAAAAGCCAGCGTGACGCCGTCGGTTTTTATCAGCGACAAAAAATTTCCCTTTTCGAAAGACACTTCGCCTATGTAGCCGAACTCGTTTTTATTTATCTCTTTTCCTTTGCCGTAAAAAGCTATTCTTATTTTAGTTATATCGCATAAAAAAATACAATCGGTTATATCGAAAAGCAGTTTTACCCACCTGTCGGACAGATAGTTCGCCGCGTATACTTTTTCGTCGCCCAAAGAAGAATACAGCGTAACCCTGACAAGCTGCCCGACGGCTCTTCCGTTCACCGCTATGCACATTACGTCTTTACCGGAAAGATTGAAAACATCCGTCCGCTTCGATTGATTTGTCGTTTATCATAGGCTTTAATCTTCTATGGTCAGACCGAGTTCTTTAAGCCACTCGACCGAAAGGTCTATCCATTCTGCGGCGGACGGGGTAAAATAATTTTCATCGTCGGAACGATATACAA
This sequence comes from uncultured Clostridia bacterium, assembly GCA_934254815.1. Classification (GTDB taxonomy): domain Bacteria; phylum Bacillota; class Clostridia; order Christensenellales; family Borkfalkiaceae; genus UBA10281. The sequence continues at coordinate 4,970 of CAKQME010000009.1, forward strand.
GCTCGTCTGCCGTCGAAACGCCGTGCCGTCCTTTACCGTAGATATGTACGGAAAACGGAATACCGTTTTTAGCCGCCGCTTCGGCTATTTTCAAAGCGTTTACGTGACTTACGGCTTCGTCCGCAGCCGTTCCGAAAACGAACGTCGGCGCGCTTTTACTCGTTATGAGTTTTTCACAGGAAAGACGATTTTTCAGTATTTCGTCGTCACCGCACAAATTTTCGAACGAGCCGAAATTGGCGTATAGTTTATCGTACAATATAACGGGATAACACAATATTGTCGCTTTAACCTGCAGCTCTTTGATATCGAAAGGCAATTTTACGTCTTTATTTTCTCCCGCGCTGCCGAGCATGCAGCAGAGATGTCCACCGGCGGAAAATCCTACGGCGGAGATTTTTTCTTTATCTGTATGCAATCTTTCCGCGTTTTCGCGAATATATTCGACGGCAAGGCAAGCTTCGGTAAGAGCAACGGGATATCTCGACGGATAGCACGAATATCTCAGCACAAAGCATACAAACCCTTTCGCCAGATATCTGAGCGCGACAGCCTCGGCTTCTCTGTCGCAAGTGGCAGAATAACCGCCGCCCGGCAATATAAGCATAGCGGGCATTTTCCTGTCGGCGTTGACTTCTGGCGTTACGGCGGGAATATAACATTGCAAAACGCCGTCGGAACCGAGCGGTTTATCCGTTTTAAAATAATCGTATAAATTTACTTCGTATATATTCAGCATTTTATTTTTTCACTATATAGAACAATTTACTTTCGGACTTATTTTTTATTTCGACACGAAGCCCTTTCGTCTTTAAATCTTTACCGCTCATAATTACGCTTTCACCGTCCATATCCCTGACGATATAATCGTAGTTCTCGTTTACGCCGCAAACGGTATAATCGGCGGTCGACTGCTCGCTGTCGCTTCTTCTGAAAACTTGCATAACGCTTTCGGTTTTTTCGTCGTTATAAAATTCATAACAACACCAACTGAACGGATCGGAGTTGAACGCCGAATGCGGCGCGAAGTTTTCGCTATACAAATGTCTTACCGTTTTATATTCTTTAATAACATTTTCGAGCAAAGGCGTAAGGCTTCGCACAAATTCAACCGCAACGTCGTCTTCGCCGTAATCGCCGTACTTTTCCCATGCTTTAACAAAGTCCTCATCGGAAGTATTTATATCCGCGGCTGCGGCATAGCCCGCCCTGATATCGTAAAGATCGCGGCTGCTCACCCTGACGCCCGTTCCGTGATAGGGAAAGAGCAGTGCGGACCCCATACTCGCCGCCTGAATTCCTTCTTTGACGTAATCCGTATAACAGTTATAATCGCTGCGCCACAAAGTAACGGCTCTGCGTTGCATTTCTATATCCATTCTATTGCCGCCGCCGGCGCAATTGTCTATCATCATATACGGATAGGCGGTAAGTATTTTATCAAGAAATTCGTACAAACCGTTAATATACGCCATCTCCGTAATACCGTCGCGCCCCGCTTCGTCGTTTCTCATATACGGCAACGCGTCGACGTTGAAATCCTGACGGTACCAGACGATACCTGTTTTTTCTATAAGGCTTGCCAACAGCGCGAAAAAATAATCGCGGGCTTCTTTTAAGCCCATATTCAGGAGAACCTGTCCGTCGTCTTTACCGTTTTTATCGATAAACCATTCCGGGTGTTTTTTATATTCGTCGGAATTTTTCATCGCCCTTTCGAATTCAAACCACAGCAACAAATTTATTCCGCGTTCTCTGCACTTTTCTTTTATGGTTGCGAATTCCGACGGGTGAACGGCTTTGTTGATATTCCAGTTTCCGACGTGTTCATACCATGCCACGCTTTTTTCGGCTTGTTCTTTCGTGAGATAGCCGAACCAACCCGAATCCATCCAATAGCACTCGGTGCCTGTTTGCGCCAAAATATCGATAAGTCTCAGATGCTTATCTTCGGCAAAGCCGCCCCAGGTCCCCGTAAATACCGGTAAACGCTCTATTCGCTTATTTTTACCCACAGGAGAAATAGATTTCATATATTTTCTGAAAACGTTATGTCCGTTTAAATAGCCGTTTTCATAGAACAGCAGACTTGCGGAGACGTAGGAATATTCTTCTCCGCTTTTCAGGTAAAAATCGCACGTCTGCATTCCGACGCGAACGGAAACGCCCTCCTCCGTTCTGAGAAAATCGGCTTGCCACTGCCCCGTCCAGCCGACCGATAAAACCGCTCCGACGTCTTTTCTCACCACATCGAAATACGCCATAACGCCATCGCACGAACGAGCCTGTATCGGAGCGTAACTATGAATTTTTCCGTCGCATAAATAATCGTTATGCGGACAGCACTCCTCTTCTTCCCTCGCGTAACCTCTGTACCGGACAATTTTCGCATAGTCTTTATCGCACGGAAAGCCCGACGGAATATCTTTTTCGGTTTCCAGAACTATATCGAGCGTTTTCAGCTCCTTTATTTTTTCCGTATTCGCGCCCGATTGATTTTTGATTTTCAACCGCGTTTCTACAACAGGATAGTCGTTTAAAACGTCCGTTACTTCTACGATCTGCAACTTGCCGTCAACCAAATACGACTTGACGACACTCGCGCGGTCGTTCAGCTCCGTTATTTTTATCTCGTCGGGAGTCGGGTTTTTTATAAACTTATCTCCGTAATAAAACGAAAACAGACCTTTGTCTTTATAAATTTCTTTAAATCTTTTAAACATAATACACCTTTAAAATATGAATAATACCGTCGCTATAAACGTAAGAATTATGCCGATATATCCTTTTAACGTAAGTTTTTCTTTAAAAAACACCAGTCCGCTTACGGCGGTGAGAAAGACCGTGCCGCCCGTAACTATAGGGTATACGGCAACCGCAGGCAAATTCGCCGCGCCTATAAGTTGCAACAGATACGAAACCGAACCGATAACCGCCACGGCGACTATACACAACCACAGCCGAGCCGTCTGAGCTTTCGTCCTTACGGGCGGGTTTTTGATGAGATTGTCTTTTTTTACCGCGCACCATACGGCGTAGACGATTATAAACAGTATCACCGACTCTATCTGATAGATAGTAAGAAAACTGTTGCCGTCGACAGCCTGCGGGCTATTCGATTGAATATACGAAACTATGCTTACCGCCCCGTTTATAAAAAAAATAGCAGCGCATAAAATAAAATACAGCGGCGAGCTTTTATCCTTTGTATCGTCTTTTTTTATCGATACGTTAGGCAGTATGAGCGCGAAAACCATAATCACGATGCCCGAAATCTGAAACGGAGTAGGGGTGTTATCGGCAAAAACTATACCGTAAACAAACGGAAGCAACATTCCGCCCTGCATACGGAACATAGTAAAAAGTGCCACGTTGCCGACTTCGTAAGCTTTAAAACACGCTATGGTACTGAATAAGTTCAAAACGGCAAGCGCGCCGCCTAAACCCACGGAAAACGCGCTGACGCCGAGTTTGAATCCGCCCATGGCAAAAAACAACAAAGCGCAAACGAGCGAACCGGGAATGGTCTTTCTTATAGCGCACTCGATATTGTTAAGCCCCGCTATACTCTTCTGGTAATATTTATCTATGTCGACCGACAACACTATCATTATCGCGGCGACGAAAAGAAACAAGTAATAAATCATCTGTCTGTTAAATCATATATCTGTGTTTAGACGGCGCTATAACGACGTCGGAGAGATAATCGTCGGCGTCATGAAAACCGTCTATACTTTTAAGTCGTGCATTACATATCAATGCGCGGGTATGTCTGTTGAAAAACGTTATGCAGCCGCCCTCTTTCATCTCCGTAACGGCTTCGAACAAAAGCCTGCAGTCCTTTTCAGATTCGTTCGGCGCGACGTAAAGCCGTATAACTCCGTTTACGTTGGCTATAACCGCATAAAAACTTTCGTTATCGAACGCGGGGATATCTGCTTCAAGCAATTTTTCGCCTTTAAGCGTCAATTCGGCTTTTTTAGTCTCTTTATAAAAACGAATCGACGCGCCGCGGTTTTCGGGATATTCACCGGCTTTCAAGCCGAAACACACGGAGAAAAACCCTTTGTCGACGGATGCCGAACGATTGAATTTTATATTAGCCGAAAAAGCGAAATTCTGCACGGCTTTACCGTAATAAGCATAAGCCGTCTCTACCTGTTCGGAAGATAAATCGAATCCCTCTTTCATCGGAAAGATTTTTCCCCTGCCCGTAAAATACGAAACGTCGGTACGATTTATTCCGATATTGGTCAGCTTATAATTGCCGTTGCCCTTGAAAAATACGCCCGTGATTTCATTTTCGACCCGACTTTCGCCCACATACGCTCCGTTTTCGTATAAATATGCCTTTTCGCCGTTTTTTACGATAACAAAATCGCTTTTATCGGAATTTCGCCTTGCGACGATTTTATCTTCACCCGAACCGAAAGCCGTTTCTTTATCCGTTACGGTTAATTTCAACCGTCCGCAATTCACTTCCGCCGCCGCATTATTCGTTTCGAGCGAAAACAACAACGTAAAACTCTTATATTTACCGTCTAAAGTCATTTCGCTCTCGTCGCCCGTTGCGACGTAACCCGCGTAATAAGGCGAAATATCGCCGTTTACGACCCTTAAAACGGGTACGGACAAGCTGTCGGCGTAAGCCCTGGTCGAAAGGTCGAAAACGTCTTTCGAATAATTTCTCAAAGTCTTTCCGTTATCCCCGAAATACGCTTTCGAGAACAGACATTCTCCGTCCGAAAAAATGCCGACGTATATTTCGGATATATTGAATTTTACGTTTTCCGCCGCCGTTACGGTCCGGGTTTCGCCTGCGGCGATAAATCTGTAACGCGCGCCGCACTTTTCGATCTTCAGATATTCGGGCGCTTCGTCAATATCGGCGCGACTTATCGTTACGCCGAGCAAATCAACCGTCAATTTACCGTTTTCGTACTTAAATGACAAATTCTGTTCGCCGTCGGTAACGACGACGCCGCCATTACCACATACACCCGCGGTAAAAGTAAAATCGTCGCATCTGACGGGCAGAATCGCGCGTTCGCCGTCGAGTTTTAATTTACCGCCGACAATTTCGCCTTTCGCTTCGGAAAAGAAGTTTCCGCCGTAATCGGAAAAATCGGCGTAAGCGCATGCGCCGCGCAAATTTTTAACTATAGCGACCGCAGCGTTTACGGCTTTTAATGTTACGACGGATTTCGCAGGCAACACGTCGCGGAATACAAAAACGTCTTTCCCGTCGACTTGCAAAGTCAAAAACTTTTCTCGTTTTAACGCAATGCTTCCCGCTTTGCCTTTATAAACGGAGTTCTTTCCGACAAATACTCCGTCGGCGGTTACGGCGACGGAAATTTTATCAAAAACTATTTCGGTTTTCTCACCGAAATCGCCCGAATACAAAACGTCGAACGAGCCGAAAACGTCGAAAGACGTCATGCCCGCAACCCGATATTCGTTTGTTCCCGTCTTTATAACGCCGCTCGTCAGATATCCGTCGATATTCCTCGCCTTGCCGCCCTTTGTATAAAGCGCGCCGCCGGGGAAAACCGTAAGCGTTATTTCGCCTCCGTCGATTTTTGCCGCCGAACCGTTTAAAATATCGGTAAACTCACCGTATGCCGCGTAAGCCGAAACGTCGACCTTAACCGTTCTTACTTCCGTCGAGCGGTTTGTCGCTATCAATTTAATTTCGTCGTTTTTAAACCTTACGAAAACCAATATTTTCAACTCGTCGTCGGCGCGGAGAATTTCATAACCCGCGTCGGAATAAAATTCCCGATTTTCGGATCTTTCTCTGCCTAAGGTTTTATAAAGAGCAAATATCTCGTCGTTTCTGTCGCCGTCATACCAACTCAGCGAGCCGAAAGATGTCGGCGCGGCAAGCCCCATAGACGGATAGGGTTTACCCTTTTCGCCGTTTTCGTCACCGAAATATATGCTCGGCGCGCCGGGAAAAGTCATATTAAAAACAGTGGCGGCTTTTACGGCGTTGATATCTCCGCCCGCCGTATCGATAATTCTCGCCGTGTCGTGCGTCGTTACATGATTGAAACACGCATTGATATTTTCGACGGATAACGGTTTCGTATTCTCGTCTACAAGCTTTGCAAACTCGGTTTCCGTCTTTTTGCCCGCCGTCCACTCTCTTACAGGCACGCCGAGTTCGTAATTCCATTTACTGTCGTTCACCGCAAAAGCGCGCATCTTAGGCAAATCGTTTTCCGTTATAAGAAGCGCGTCGGGATTAACCGCCTTTATGTTTTTACGCATATCCCGGATAACGTCGACGGAATTGCCGTAATGTTCGGGGTCGCTTCCCTCGTAAATATTGCCTACGTCCATTCTCCACGCGTCGATATTGTACGGCGGTTTAAGATACGTCTTTACTATGCTGTCATCGTTTTCATATATAATAGCGCGAGCTTTATCCGAAGAAAAATCCACAAGCGGTTGACCCCAGAAACTGGGAATTGTTCTTCCGCATTCGTCGCGCAGATAAATGTCGTAATAGGGGTCGTTTTCTTTAACCCCGCCCGCAAAAGGATACAGCCCGTCGGCGTTGTACCATTTGGCTTTCGGCACAATATAGTCGAAAACCCCGTCTAAGCATACCTTTATGCCTTTTTCATGGGCGGCTGCAATAAATCGTTTAAGTCCGTCGTCTCCGCCGAAACAGGAATCCACGTCGGTTAAATCGTCCGCGCCGTAGCCCGCGTTATGCGTAGACATCCAAATCGGGTTAATGCTTATTGCGTTTACGCCGAAAGATGTTATATAATCTAATTTTCTTATAATTCCGTCTAAATCGCCGCCGAAATAATCTTCGCCGCCGAAATGCCCGTTGCCCCAGGCGTTTTCCTGCGTAAGACCCGAATTGCTCTTGTCGTTTAAAACGTCGCCGTTAAAAAAGCTATCGGGCATAATCTGATACCAGAGCGCGCCTTTCGCCCAATTCGGAACGCCGAAATCGGGGGTAAGAATAAAATCTTTCGTTTTATCGGTTTTTAATTCTTTGCCGCCCGCGTCGTATATATACTCAACGCCGTTTTCAATGTATACAAAATGAAACCGAACGTTGTTTTTTGCTAATTTAATATTTGAAAAGCGGTATTCGTATTTTCCGTTTTTACTTAAAAAATAAGTTTTCTCCCGCTTATAACGATTTTCGGAAAGATTAAAGAGTTCCTCCGTATATTCTATAAAAACTTCGGCTTCGCCCTTAAGCCTTACTTTTACAGTAATTTCGTCTCCGTCTTCGGGAGTAAGCGCGCTTAAATAATCTCCGCACGCGCAATAAAATAATTCTGCCACCGTTTAACCTCGCATGATGGTTTATCGAAATTTAAATAACCGTATCTACCCACCTATATTGTACCACAAAAACGCATCGGATACAACAGACTTGAAAAAAACGCGGACTTTATTCGGGACCGCCCGCATGAATATTACAGGCAAAATACAATTATGTTTCAAGGAATCGACAAACGCCCGCGACAACGCAACGTTGCCACGAGCGTTTGTCCGTTTCCTTTTATCTTTCCGTAACGGAAAGAGCATAGCGATTAAGATTGAGATTTATCTTCTTTTTTTCTGCGGACAAATACAACCGCGCCGCCGACAGCAACCAACGCAAGCATTCCGACAGAGCTTATACCGCCGAAACAACCTTTCTTTTCCGAATCGTTTGCGGAATTACCCGTAGTATCTCCGCCGGTCGAAGCGTTATCTCCACCCGAAGAATTTCCGCTGTCAGAACCCGATTCGGGCGGAACTTCTTCTTTTACTTTAACCGTAAATTCGCCCGTCACGGTAAGCTCGCCGTAAGTAAACGTAACGGTTTGTTTTCCGCTTTTATTCTTATCGTATCCGCTTAAAACCGTTTCGGCGGTTACGTCGGCTTCCGCGCCGCTCGCCATTATAGCCGTAACGGTATAACCGCTTAATTCCGCGCCGTAGTCGAATTCTTCCTTTTCCGTATCTAAGACTATTCGAGTAGCATAATCTTTAAGATTAACTTTTACCGTCGCCGTAAAGACCGCGGTTGCGTCCTCGTATTTAATAACAACGTCTTGCTCGCCAAGTAATTCGGCGTTATAAGTAACGGTAACTCCGTCATCGGTCAGAGCGACTTCTTTTTCGGTATTATCCGACATAGTTATTTTGAGTTTACCGCCGACAAGCGCGTCACCGAATTTTTCCGCAGTCGGAGCTTCGTTAACGGTCATAGCCGTACTGTAAGCCTTTAACCCCGTTTCTTCGGCAAAATCGATATCCGTGGTACAGAATTTGACGTTGGAAAAAGTAGTCGCCGTGCCTCTTATAAAGAGTTGCATAACGGGTCTGCCGGACGGCAATTCGAATTCGCCCGAAATTTTCTCATCTCCGTCTATAGCGAATTTAGCCGCTCCGTTTTCGATTTTTATCGTAACGGAATATGTTCCTTTTTTCCTTGAACTGAGCGCGCACGCTCCGAATTGTTTGACAGGAGTTTCCTGCGTTCCGTTTCCGGTAATTTTGAAAACGTAGGTGTCGGCGTTATAATGCGCAAGCAAGTTATAAGTCGCGCCGTCCGCGCCTTGCCAGAAAGTAACGCCGGGAACTTCCCACGGATTTGCGGGCGCAGAATCCATCGTCACCGTATAGGACATTACGAGATTTAATTTTGTAGCCGATAAATTTTCTCCGTCGAACGCCGAAGAAAGCGCGACCTGATTGTCATATCCGCCAACGCCGTCGGGAGCGGAATAACGACCGTTTGCCACGTCGAAATATCCGACCTTACCGTCTGTCGGTTTAGCGTCGATAAAGCTTAAATACTGCGCGTCGGCAATATCGTCGAAATCATAATCTTCGGCATTTTTAACTTTTACCGATATTCCGTAATAAGCGGTAGCACCGTTATTCGCAAAGACGAATTCAGTTTTGCCCGCACCTAATTCTACGTCGGAATGATAAACGGTATTAGCCAACGCTACGTTTGCGACTCCGTTTTTAATATTTACCTTAACCCCGTAAGCGTAAGGGAAATCGTATTTTTTATTTCCTGCGCCGTCGGTATTATAATATCCGTGATAAGCCGAAGAATACACTGCCGCGCCTTCCGTATTGCCCCTGAATATCTGAGTAATTCCGTTAGAGCAGTTTCTCACGCCTATGCTCGTTCCGCTTTCGGCAGTATAAAAACCTATTACGGGAACATTCCACCATGCTTCGCCTATCGTGTCGCCGGTATCGACCGCGGTAAATCTCATTTCGACTTCAAGGTCGGAAGTTTTTTCGTACTTGCCTGTTTTTACATTTTTTATGTACTTACCTTTACCGATAAGCGTCGGCAACGTAACCGTAGCGTTGCCTGCGGGAATAAACAAATTCGACACGGTAAAACCGTCTATTTCGGTTTCGTCGTCTATGTCGACATATTCTTTATCTCCGATTTTAAGACTGAGATCCGTCATATAGCCGTAAAACCCTGCGCAGAAATCGATGCCGAAAGCAAGCGGGGCGGCTTCGAAAGTCACCGTGCCGTAAGACGTATCGCCTACGAAAAACTCTGCCGAAGTTGCCGTAGTTACGATTTTCAGATTCCACGAACCGAGAACGGTTATATGTTGCGCCCAAGCGTTGACGTTAAGCGCAAGGTTTTCGTTTTCGGTTACGCCTATTTTACCCGTAAATACCTGCAACATACCGTTACGGATAACTCTCGCCCAAACCTGAAAAGATTTATCTTCGGTTTCTCTTATTATAAGATAGGGGTCGTTGTTATAATCGCCCGTATAAGGCATAAAATCAACGCCTTTTGCCGTAATCGTTGCGGTAACGTCGGTTTTATCCCCGACTTCGCTCCATTTTACGGGAACGTCTATACGTTTATTCGTGCTGACGTCTGCCACCACGGAATACGCATTCTGCGTATAAGTCTTTTCGACCGTCGGGTCGGTTGTCAGGTTTTCGGCGCGAGCCGTCAACGTCGAAGCCGCAAATGTAATAAACATTGCCATCAGCGTTGCCAACACGACCAAAAACGTTTTTTGTGTCTTGGTTTTCATCTTTTTACCTCCGAATTTTTTATTATACGGCTATACGCCGTTATAATCTTTTTAAGCGCGGATTAAATAATTCCGCAATAAATAACTATTGTCAGAACAACGTACAACGCAGCCGTTCCGAAGAACGAAAGCCGATCGTCCGAAGTTGATTTTAAAAGAGGTTTTTCATCGTTATCCCCTTTAAGCAACGAATGTATCAACACGGTCGCCGCAAGAAACAGCAAACCGATACCTGCGGATACAAAACCGTAATATTTTGCCGTTTCCGGCGAAGTGACGAGCGTATAAGAGAACGGCAACGCCGTAATAAGCGGAAAAATTACGTTTAAAAGCGAATAAACAAGTATAACCGACAACGGTATAATCGTCTTATACCCGCATTTTCTCATACTCGTCGAAGCGAGAACGTTGAGCAGAAGCATAACTGCCGCGCTCTCCAAAGAAAATTCGCAGAACGTCGCGTACAATGCAACCGTCAAAACTCCGAGTTTCTTATCTTCAAAATATCTGCCGAGCGCGCCGTAATAGAACGCGGCTATCGTTATCGGCAATAAGCAGCCTTTAAGCGAAATCGCCGCGACTATTTCGCCCGCAGACGGTTTTACCGACGAAGTAAAAATAGTAATTTTACCGGTATAACCCTCGTAAAGCGAAACAATACCGCTATAACAAAACGCCGCGAAAAAATAAAACGTTATGCCCGACAAAATGCCGCAAACAATATTTATCGCGCTTGTTTTACCGTTAAACGCTTCGCTTATGATTTCACGTTTATAATCGCCTTTTGAACCGCAGAGCGGAAACAGCAGACACGCCGCCGCAAAAAGCACTGTTTTAAGCGACACAAACAGATACGGCAAACCTACCCTTTCCTGCAGAACGTACAGCAAAAAACTCAGAAACGTCAGAGCCGCGCAGAAGAAACCCGAAATTATCGGTTTATCGTTTTTCATATGCCGCCTCCGAGAATTTTAAGATAATTCTTTATGTCGTCTCTGTCCGTAACCGCATTATAGCAGGCGGTCGAATTTACCGCCGCATAGGCAATTTCTCCGTTTTCGTCGGCATACTCAAGCGCGGGTTTTATAAATACGAACGGATATTTCTCAAGTATTTCGTCGGGTTCGAACGCGGCGCGTATATAAACCGATTCGCCCGCTTCAAGTTCGTAATCGTCGAAATTTATCGGATTTCCGGCTATATCGTAAAGCGAAAACGCACTTTCCGTATAACGGAAATTCATTATAAGTCTTTTAAGATACACCGACTTTTTCCCGTTGTTGGAGACAAGCACGGTGTAAGAAGAAAATTTCTCGCCGTTTTCGGTATAACCGCCGAAAGCAATGTCGGAATTTTTCGCCTTTTCGCAAACCAGAATACTTATACTGCCCAAATCGAAATATTTATCGCCGCTTTTTGACGAAAGCTTTGCCTGCGATATATACGCGGGGCTATCGTCGTCGAATTCGTTTATATCGAGAACGAGCGACACGGAAAGTTTAGAAAAGTACGAGTCGGTATAAGTATAGACTATCGAAACGTCTTTATTTGTATATTCTTTGCCGTTTTCGTCTATCAGCGAAATATCTTCATACGATAAAAAACTTTTATATTTATCTTTTTTGACTTCGAAAGCGGTCAATGTGACAAGCGGATTCTGCGTTCGTCCGGTAAGACAGATACTGCTGTCGGTTCGGGCGAAGTATATTCCGCCTGCGGGAAATTCCGACTGTTCGTTTTTCTTAATTACAACGCCGAGTACTATCGACGTCGCGCTGAGTATCGCTATCGCGGCGGCGATAATCGCCGCCCGCGCAAACGTTTTAAATTTTTTCATTATACCGCATACCCGCCGTCGGCGTTAAGTTCGCGAATCGAAATATCGCGGAAATACGCCACGCAGTTACCCGCAACAAACGATACGAAACCGCTTCTCATATCGGTAGCCGTGTCTTTGCCTATAACATAAACTGCTCTGTTTCCTCCGCCAAGATCGACGATTATCTGTTTATTGTCATCGGTGCCGAAAACTCGTATTTTAACGGTCATATAACCGTCTTCGTCAAGCTTCGCGCCCGACACTCCGCCGCCTTGCGCAAAGTAGACCATATTGCCGCCGCCGTTCGTATAGAACAGGTATCCGCCGTCGTCGTGATTATCTTTCCATGCGTTTTTATTGAGCAACGAACCTGCCCAACTACCCGAACCGTGGCTGTATATCTTATATGTCAGCTCGTAATTGTCGAATACGCCCGCGTTGATTGTCAATCCCGTAAGCCAATCGCCTGTGCCGAGACCTACAAGACGTCTGTTTTCGGGGTCGACGTACCATGCGCCCTCATAGACCGTGAAGTCTTCCATCTGTTTTTTGTCCGTAAAATCCCACGATAACTCGTGTTTACCCGCATTTTCGAACGCGTCGGTTTTAGCGGGCGTCTTTATAACGGGGCTTTCTATCGCGCGACGGGTGTAAAGAGAGAGCGTTTTATAATCTTCGCCGTCTTTCAAGCCGTACAGACCCAACCTTGCAAGCGTAACCTTTGCATAGGTGGCGCTTATCTGCAAACTACCGCCGACCGACCGTTCGAAATCGTATTCGAGTACGGGTTTTTCCGAATAAACTTCCATACCCTTTTCCGCTCCGTCGACGTATTTATCGACGTATACGCCGACTTTTCCGTTCTGGGCGACTACGATAAAGAAGAAACTCTGATAATCGTAATCGGCTTTGACGGAAGCCAACACGTTGCCTTTTTCGGCAATCGCTATTTTACCCGCGCTGTCCGCGGAAACGAGTATTCCGTCTTTTTCGGAAGTCGTGCCAGCAAGCCCGTCTATAACATAACCGAAAACCGCTGTTTTGGTATTAAGATTTTTCTTCATCTGAACGTTGGCGGCGATTATTACGTCGGATACGCCCGTCGACAACAACGAAGCAAGTCCGCCGTTATTGTTGGAAGCGGTAATAATGACGTATTTACTGTCGGGTACTACCGTATATCCCGCCATGTGAAGCCAATCGACATAATAGTGAAAGGCGTTATAACTCGTCACCGCAAAAGCGCATTTATGGCAGACTATCGTCTGCGTTCCGCCTGCGTATTCCGGAATAACCTTTTCCATAATAAGGACAGGCTGTTCGTTTAAGAATACCGATATCTTCTTCTCTTCGTTGGCGATAACCACAAAGCGGTACTGCTTTTCGAACGAAAAATTCTCTATACGGTAAACGGAAAGAACTTCTTCGCCGTACATAAGGCTTACTTCGCCGTCGGCGGAAAGTTTTAATCTGCCGAAAGGCTCGCCGTCGCGCTGACCGAACCGAAATTCAACGTCGGCATTTTCTCCGCCCTTTTCTTTTATCTGTAACGTAAACTCGGTTTTAAAACCGTTGAACTCTTCGCCGCCGAGCGTCATTACACCCTCGGTCGCGGAGACGAGCGTCTGTTCGATACCGCCTACGCAGTATTCCCATATGCCGCCCGATACAGACTGAGTTATCGTACCTTTTACATACGAGAGCAGGTCGCTGTAATATTCTATATAGCCGTAACGTTGGTGGTCGGATTTACTTGCTCCGTCTTTGATAGCGTCACCGAAGCAGAAATAACCGAACGTTGCGTCTTTAACGTCGCAGTTTACTACGCCTGCGTATATTTCCGAATAGTTGGAATATAAATTTTCGCCTACGGTGATAAAATCGATTCCGTCAATCGAATATCTGCCCGTATAGTACATACCGATTTTTTCAAGCTGGAGAATCACCGTTCCGTCAACGTCGTCGACAAAGGCGAACTCGCTTTCCGTACCGTTTACGCAGTGCAACAGCGATATCGTTTTTTTGCCGTTTTTATTTCTTCTCGCAAGCGTTACGAAATTATTCTCGCTCTGCCATACCGTTACGCCCTGATATCCGTTTTCGGGCGAAGATTTAAGTTCGGCTTTAACGGAAAAGTCCGTCGTGCGGAAAGGCGCAAGATACGACACGGGTTTTTTATTGCCCTTGATTATCGCGTCGCCGCCGTTTACGGTAACGTTTTCGTTCGCGATCATCATTCCGTTATACGCATTGTCGAAATCGTCAGCGAGTTGCGCTCTTTGAGAATAGAAAACTTCAATATCGGCAATTTCGCTGCTTCCGCCGAGAGCGGCAAACCCCGCATAGACGTAATAATCCATACCGACGTAAGTTTCCGAATCTTTATAAGCGAGCTTTTCGCCGTTTCTTTCGACCGTTACAAAGAACTTATCGCCGTTGTCTCTTTCTATTGTCACGACGTCTCCGTCGGCAAAGTCTAATTCGGTTATAACGACAAGTTCCCCGCCTTTAGTTTTTCTCGCCACGACTTTGGCTTTTCCCGCGGCGTCGAGCAACAAGCCGTAAGTTACCGAATCGGCAGACTTATCGTCGTCGCGGAGAAGCGCAGCATACGCCCCGCCGTTTTTATGCACGAAAGATATTCCGCCGTTGTTGTATACGGGGAAATTGGCAAATTTTATGTTATCGCCGTTACCCGCGACCGATCCGTCACCGTACAGGACAAGCGTTCCGGGTTGTTTTTCGTATACGCGCGCCGAAGTTTCGCCAATTGCGGTCAGCGAATATTTACCCGCCCATTTGTTGATATTTTTATTTACAAGCACCGCGCCGCCCTCATGAACGTCAACGGTGACTTTCCCGTCGTTTATGGCATAAGTTTTACCCGTGAGATAATCGGTAAGCACGCTTCCGTTTTGCATAGCCAGACAAGAAACGTTTACTTCTATCGTCCGTTTTTCGTTCCACGGGTTCATTATTGTTACGACTTTTTCGTCGCCTTTCCATCTTGCGAAAGCCAACATTCCGCTACTTTCGGGCAGTTTAAGGTCTTTTATTGTGCCGTCTTTATAAACGCCGGGGAAATCCTGCCTTAATTCGCAAAGGGCTTTATACAGATTGAACATTCTGTAATTCCACGACGTTTTATCCCATATCATCGAATCGTAAAAGCTTGACGTGTTCATTCCGATTTCTTCACCGAAATAAATACACGGCGCGCCGACGTAGGTGAAGTTGACTATAGTCGCAGCCATGGCTTTTGCCATATCGTTGCCCGAAGCGTACAACGTTCGCGGCATGTCGTGGTTAGCCGTGAAGTTATAACTGCTGTTTGCAACGGACTTCGGCAAAATCGCTATCGTTCCGTAAAGGTTGGTATTGAAATTATACACCGTCGATTCCGTAGTTTCCTGTTCGAGGAAATCTTTAACCGAATAATAATAGTTAAAGTTCCACATCGTGTCGAGCGCATAATCGGTGAGCATTGTTCCGTCGCCGCCCTCCGAGCAGAGCAGAACGTCTTCGTCAATATCCTTGAGATAACGGCGCATATCCTGAATTATCTGAGTAGCCGTTCCCCAATTGGCGGAGTCGCTGCCTTTAAGGTCGCTGCCCACGTCAAGTCGCCAGCCGTCTATTCCGTGTTCGAGTATATACAGCTGCATTACCGACGACGGCACGGAGTATACAAGTTCTCTCGTAATTTTATTGGAGAAATCGGTTCTCGGATTGCCCCATACAACCGCCACGTCGCCGTTTTCGTTGCGGATATACGCGTCATAATATCTATCGCCTTTTTTCGCGCCGCCTTCGAGAGCGTAATATCCCGAACTGTTATACCATGTCCCGACGTAGGTAAAATAGGTAAATACGCCGTCGAGCATAACTTTCATATCTTTATCGTGCGAAGCCTTGACGAGTTGTTTAAGCAGATTATCGTTACCGAACGTGGAATCGATCTGCGTCATATCCGCCGCGCCGTAACCCGCGTTATGATAGGCGTACCATATCGGATTCATAAATAAACCCGTGGTGCCGAACGACTTAATATAATCGAGTTTGTCGTATATACCCATAAGGTCGCCGCCGAAATAGGAAAGACCCGCAGAATAGTCGCCCGACGTATGAGTAGTTCCCCACGGGTCGGCTTTATATATAGACGACGTAGTTTTATCGTTGAGCGTATCGGAGTTATAAAACGTATCCGGCATTATCGAATACCACACGCACCCTTTCGACCAATCCGGAGTGGCGAAATCAGGCATAACGTAATAGTCGCCCGAAGCGTCTATCGAAATTTCGCCCTCGTTTTCTTCCGGATAGCACTCGAAAGAGTTATAATAAACCGTCTGAACTTCGTTTTCAACCTTGAAATGATATTTATACGGGGCCGACTGTTTGGGTATAACGCAGATGAAATAATCGAAATACATATTTTCGTCGGCTATTTCGTATTTCATCGGAATATCGTTCCATACCGCCCCGCCGTCCGAAATTTTATCGAGATCTACCGTAAACTGCAAGGTCGCGCTTTTTACGTTACCTCTTCTGACGCGCAGACGTACCGTAACGTTATCGGTGCTTTTGGGTTCGAGCGGACTCATAAAAACGTCCGCCTGATCGTGGAACACGTCGTCGCTTCTGACTGCCGTTTTATACAGTTCTTCGCTGCGGTCTAATCTTTCATTATACTTTATCGCTTCGTTATCCGCGCTATCGGCGGGTTTTTTACAACCGCACAACGCATATAATCCAACGCACAGCATTGCCGCAAGAGAAAGTATAAAACAAAAACGTATTTTTTTCTTCACTTTTCTTCTCCTTATCTTTTATCCTTTTACCGCGCCGACTGCGACGCCCTCAAGGAAATATTTTGAAAATACGGAATACACCAGAACTACGGGAACGGCGAGAATAACAAGCCCCGCACAGAGAGTTCCGTATTCCGAGTTGTTCACTGTATCGAATTTCTGAATGGTTATGGCGAGAGTATACGCTTTTTCGTTCATCGGTATAAACACGAGCGGACCGAAGAAGTCGCTCCACGCCGCGCTGAACGCGCCGATCGCCACATAAGTCAGAACAGGTTTTAACAGATGCAAATCTATATGAAAGAATGTTTGCGGTATGCTCGCCCCGTCGAGCGAAGCGGCTTCGTGAAGTTCTTTCGGAATAGCGTTCGCGTAATTCACGCCTATGAACACGCCTATGCCCGAAACGCCCAACGCGGCGGGGAAAAGAAGCGCGCCGAGCGTATCGTACAACCCCAAAGCCCTTATGAGCAGGATATTGGGAATAGTCGTCATCTCGCCCGATACGAACATCGTAAATAGCAGA
Source organism: uncultured Clostridia bacterium (assembly GCA_934254815.1). Lineage (GTDB taxonomy): Bacteria > Bacillota > Clostridia > Christensenellales > Borkfalkiaceae > UBA10281. The sequence continues at coordinate 22,181 of CAKQME010000009.1, forward strand.
ACGCCTATAAATATACCCGACCCCTTGAATTTAAGCACGCCTATGCCGTATACGGCAAGCCCCGTGATAATAGTCTGACAGACAACCGCAACGACCGCGACTATTACCGTATTGACTATGCTATGTCCGAGATTACCCTCGACAAACGCTTTATAGTAGTTTTCGGGATGCGCAAACGATAAGCTGAAAGGCGACTTTATAAATTCACCGTAGGTCTTGAACGACGTGCTTAAAACGAATACGAGCGGATACAGAACAAGTATCAGAATAATAAGCATCGCTATCCATTCTATTATTACGCCGATTATCTCGCCTGTCGGTTTACGGTCTCTGTTGGTTTGCCGTTTCGTCATAAGTCCTCTTTCTCCTTTCTCGAAAGGTAAAAATTACCGAACCACACGAAAACCGCCAGCAAAAGGCTAAGCACTATCGACATAGTTACCGAAAGCGAAAAGTTTCGTTGTTTATACATTGTATTGAATATAATCAAGCCGACCACTTTCGAATCTCCCGCGCCCTCCGTAAGCAGGTAAAACAGCGTAAAGTTCTTTATACCGCCGACAAGCGACATCACGAGATTTACTTTCGTCATAGAAAACGTAAGCGGAAGTATAAAGTATATCAGTTCCTGAAACTTATTTACTCCGTCGATCTTCGCGCCCTCCAGACAATCTTTAGGCACGGCGTTCATCGCGACGAAATACAATATCACGGTAGTTCCTATAAACCACCAGGTATTCGTTATTATCACGGCTGCCATCGACCAGCCCGGCGTCACGAGCCACGCGGGTATATCCGTAAAACCGAGTCCGAGAAGTATTCTGTCGATAAGTCCGTTGTCGTGAGCGTAGATAAACTTCCACATAACCGACACTACAGGCGCAGGCAGAACTACGGGAATATAGATAAGCACGCGGAACAGCGTTTGCGGTCCTCTTTTCATCTTATATATCAGATACGCAATCAGAAAACCGAGCGTTATCTGTATAGCCGTGGAAATCAGCGAGAACTTCAGGCTGTTTAAAAGCGACGGCCAGTACATCGTGGTAGAGTTTGTAAACAAGTAAATATAGTTGTCGAACCCTTTGAATTTAAGGTCGTTCGCGTAATAGCGCACGTCGGTAAAACTGAGCAATACCGAATAAATTATAGGATAAACGACGAAGAGCAGCAGCGAAATCGCAGCGGGTATACAAAAAATCCAACCCCAAAAATTCCGCTGTTTTTTATATAATCCAGTATCTGTCATTTTCTATTGTCCCGCTTATTACTTTTTAAGCCATTCGATATATTTATCCACGGCAGCCTGATTTACCGTATACTGCGGCTCTATCATAGTAAGCGCCGGGTAATTGAGCATAGAATCGGTGACTGAAGTTACGAGATCGTTATACACAACTCTCAGACGTTTCTGAGCCTCGTCAAGGCTTCCCGATTTGGAAACCGTATAATTATTGAGCGCAATCGACGAAGCCGAAGCCGCTTCGCTGAGAACGTAATCGGGGTGCGTACCCATAATACCTACGTTCGCCATGCTCTTTGCGACGCTTCTCTGAAGCGCGCTGTCGTAAGTGACGTCCGTTCTGCTCATCACGGAGCCCTCGTTATCGGCAAAAAGTTGTTGCACTTCTCTCGAATTGAGATATTCGAGAAATTTAAGCGCCCACGCCTTGTTCTTGCTGGATTGCGATATAAAGAACCCGTCATAACCGCCGGAGACAAAACCCGCTTCCGAATTTTCCATACTCGAAAAACCGGGAATGGATATACAGCCGACGTTTACGTCCATTTCGCTCTGAATAGCCGCCAAGCTGTTATTGTTGAGCATCGCCATAGCGCACGATCCGTTGATAAAATCACTTTCTACGCTCTCCGTACTGCCCGCTAAAGGGTTAGAGCCGAAATATCCGGCTTTAGTCCAATTTCTCACCTTTTCATAGACATACGCGTTACGTTCGAAATCGTCGTCGGTATATTTCAGTCTTCCCGTTTTATAGTTGGGGTCGCTCGCTTTACCCGAAATTATATCCATATAGTTGGAAAGCGCGCCGCCTATATACGAATACGTTCCTGTTGAACCCCAGCAGGAAAGCGGAACGATATCTTCGCACTCTTCTTTTATGGTTTTCATAACGTCTTCGAATTCTTCGATAGTCGTAGGTACTTCAAGCCCAAGCTGTTCGAACAAATCGGCGTTATAATAGATAACGAACCCCGTCGCGCGGAACGGTACGATATACGTCTTGCCTTTCACCGCGCCCGACGACATACATTCGCCGTTTCCGATAAGATTTTCTTTATTCTTTTCGTAATAAATATCGGTAAGATCCGCCGCCATAGTGACTTCTTCGTTTACAAGCGTTTTTGCGGCATGTACCCAATAAAAGCAGATATCGGGGAATTGCGAAGTACCCCAGCTCGACGTTATAGCCGTATCTATGTTGGCGTAAGTCTTTACGTTCGTCTGTATTCTTACGTTGGGATAAAGCGCGGTGAAATCGTCGCAGATTTTCGTGAACGTTTTAGCATGTTCCGACCAAATATGCGTAAACTTCAGCGTAACTTGTTTTTCGGTATTGCTCGTATCCTCCCAGTCGACGCTATTTCCGCTGTCGGAACCGCCGCAACCGGTAAATACCGAAAGCGCCATTACCGAGCAAATTGCCACACATAATAATCTCTTTAATAATTTCATTTGATTTTTCCTCCGCTTATTGGTTTTTATTTTCGGACTTTTTCGTTCTGACCGCCATAACTATCAAAGCCGCCGCCATAACCGCCGCAACAGACGACGAAGATTTACAACCGCCGCCCGATACGGGCTTCTTTTCGGGTAGTTCGGGTTCGATATACTCGGTATTCGCGTCGCCCGAATGATCGGGCTTTTCGAAAGTCTCTTTTTCGGGTTTTTCGAATTTTACGTCGTCGACGTATTTATAGCTCAGACTTTTAACTTCATAAGAGCAATTTTTCCCGCCGAACCCCGCCGAGTTATCGTACTCTCCGACGACAACGTTTTTAAATATATAACCGCCGTTTATCTTTACGGAAACAAATCCGTTTGAATTTATGACGGTTATCTCGCTTCCGTCGGCTATTTCCGCGTCGGTTTCGGCTATTTTGCCAAGCGTTGTCGCGCCTTCGTAAATTTCGGTTTTTCCGTTTTCGGATATTCTCAGAACAAGTCGTTTATAACCCTGCGAATTATGTTTTATAACGATGTCCGCGTAGCCGCCGTCTTCCGCAGAGAACTTATCTATCGTAAATTTCAGTACGGTTGACAGTCCGCTCTGTTTTACCTCCGTAAAGCTTTCAAGCCCCGTCATTTTATATAACGTCTGACTTGCCGCGCCCGTCGATTGCATAACGAAATAATCTTCTTCGTTTTTAAGATTTATGTCGAAACCCGATATATCGCCGGTAATATATTTATCCGCTTTGCCGGAATTTACCTTTCCCCGCGAAAACTCGAATTTCGCCGTTTCAGCCGACTGAGGCAGAACTTCCGCCGCCGCTACGGGCTGAATAAATTTAAGCGAAAAGTCGTTTACGCTTCCCTTATTATTCTGCGCGTGAAAACCGAGTTTAAGCGACATTGCTATTTCGTAATTTTTAAGCGCGACTATATCTCCGATAAAAAACGACAGTTTGCCGTCCGCATAGTAAATCTTTATTTTTACCTTACTGCCTGCGGAAGCTTTGAACGAACCGAATTGTCTGCTTATGTTATACAACGTATCTCCGCTCGCCTTGTTCACGTCGTGGAGAAAGATCGTGCCGTTATTCATAGCCCTTACCGCAACGTAACCCTTTTCGGTTTCGCCTATTATCACTCCGAACCCGTACCAGGGTTGAACGGCGTCGGGATACTCTCCGAATTCAAGCGCGGCTTCGATAACGTAATCAAGATCGCTGCCGTCGGAATATTCTTTCGTATCCGTACGGTAAAACCTGAGCGCCGAGAGATAATCGTTTGTTAAAATATAGTTCGCATTGAGAAGCGCATTGATTTTAAAATTATTTCCGCTTACCGAAATATCCTGAGTCGTAACCCTGTTTTCTACGCCGGGGATATCCAGAACGTTCTCGTTTCCGACCGCAGGGTCGGGATATTCTTTAATAAACGTTTTAACGTCGGTAACGGTAGTCAGAACAAGATCCGCATAACCGCCCTTACCGCCGAAAGTACAAAATTTTATTACGGGCAGCCCATCGACATTCTCGTTCGCGAAAATATTTTTACCGTTTATATCCGCCGCAAGTTTTCCCGCCGAATATCTTACTTCAAGCGTATAACTCGTACCGACCGAAAGATTTATACCCGTAAACAATCTCGCGTTCTGATTTCTTCCGTCGGTATAATCGGTAAGAATGTAGAGAGCGCCGTTATGTCTTTGTTGTATATACGTTTTCGAAACGTCGTCTTCCGCAACGATAACCGACGGAATCGTATGAACCTGCGAAATTGCCGAAATCGTAATCACCGTTTTAAAGTATAAGTCGATATCGGAAAGCGAATGATATTCGTCGTTGCCGTCATAATACCCTTTCGCCCCTTTAATTTCGCTGTTCGGCTCGAATTCTTCGCCCGTCGACGCGTCGACGGTATATTTTCCGTCGGAATAAACGTAGTTCCCCGAACCCGATTGTTCAAGCAACAGAGATCTTCCGTTATCCGCTTTTGCGGAAAGCCCTTGCGGCAACAGACAAATAAACATTGCCAGCGCAGCAATTATTGTAGCCAATCTTTTCATCTTCCTCTCCTTTCGCCGTATCCGGCGATATTATTACTTGTTTTCGCTTTTATATTCTTTAATATAAGCCGTTCCGAGATAAAAATCCGTAAACGCGTAATCCGGCGTATAGGTATTTGCGGGCGGGTCGATACTTAAAATTTCGTCCTCGTATCCGCGCGAGCCTTTAAATGTGTTGACCCCGACAAACCGCTGTTCGCCGCAATAATGGTGGTGCGGACCGAATATATTACGATTTGTACCTTTCAGCCTTATCGTTATACGGTTTCCGCCCTTTTCAAGCCACGGCGATAAATCGATATTTTCATTAGCTATAACGCAACCGATCTCTTTATCGTTTACCGCCACTACGCACAGCGCGCCGCCGTAATTTTCTATACAGAGTTCGGCTTTATCGCAATTATAGTCATACGCAAACGTTTTCTCGGCGTCGCCGCGGTAGAACCACAGCCCCTGCGACGTAAGTTCTTCGTCGAAATTCTTATCCGCAGGCATTTTTAATTTAAATTTTGCGTCAGCGATTTTTATGTACCAAGGCGTTTTTTCGACGACGCCATCGGCTACCACGTCGAAATTACCCGTAAGATATACGTTTTCGATTTCTTCTTCGTAAGAAAATCTGTTTTTCTCGGTTTCGAACACGCAATCGAGGTCGAAAACCGATTTTTTCGGATTGACGTTATAATAAACGCATATTTCGTTTTCTCCCCGTTTGACGATATCGGATATTTTCGCCCGCGCGATACTTTCGTCTATGTAAAAACCGTCGTTGAAAGACAAGGGTATTCCGTTTACTTCTACTCCGTCACAAGTCGAATTTTCAATACATAAGCGTATATCGTCGGGTTTGTTTTCGCAGAAAAACTTATATTTTACGATCATTTTAAACGGTCGGGCGGCTTTAAGGGATTCCTTATAAGCTTTGTTCTGAACGTTTAAAACGTAGTCTTCGCCCAAAGATTTGCCGTCTGTTATGAGTTCTGCGCGATCTATCGTGAGAGTATTCGGCTCGGTAAGACGACAATTTTCGGACTTTAACGCGAATTTCTTAACAAGAGTATAAGTTTCCGCTTCTTTATGTTCGCCGCCTTTAAACACAAACATATTTAATGTTTTAGGTTCGGCAGTCACATTGACATAGGTGTTTTTCCCGTCCGAATAACAACAGAGCGGAACCTCTTTATCTGCCTTAACGTCGTAAGAATAAATCTGCCCGCAGCCGCAAACGGCTAAAACCGCTTTCAGCGTTCCGACGTAACCGTTGTTGAAAATACTGATATATCTGCCCTTATCGTCGCAAGTAGTTTTCAACGTGATATCGTCGGCTAAAATCTTTTCCCGCGCGGAAAACACCGCGGCTTTCCGCTCGTAATTTATATAATCGAAATATTTTACCCAGAGATCTCTTCTGTTCTGAACAACCGAAAATTTCTTACTTCTTTTTATTTCTTTTAATTTTTCGAGTTCTTCGGAAAACTCGCCTTGAGTTTTTTCGGGCAAGCGTTCGCAAAAGGCAATCGGTATGTCGCTTTTAATGGCTTTGAATATAAGTTCTTCGGTCTTTTTTTCTATATTTCCTGTCGACGGTATAATCAGCAAACCATATTCGCCTTTACCGACTTTTATCTTTCCGTTTTCAATCTCCGCGCCGATAGCCGTAAGGTAAGTTTCATCGGCAATATCGAATTGTACCTGCGCGGATATGAGCGATTCTACGAGATTTCTGAACCCGGTAGATATTTCGGCAGTTTTATCGCTTCCCGCCTTTTCGGAACAACAGCCGTATACGGGCGAAATTACGAGAACGTCGTTTTCGCTTTCGCCGCGCGAAGAAAATTCGTTCATTCCGTTCATGATACGATTGAGATAACCGATACTATCCCACCAATTGTTCTGAGCCGAGAAAAACGCGGGATAGTCGCGTTTCCTTACGCCGGCTATCGAGTAAGCAGACAAATGCAGGCACGCATTGTTTATTCCTTGTACGCTTTCATATCCCCATATGCCGAGATAATCAGCCGCGCGTGTACCCCAACCGCAACAACCGAAACTCTCGGAAATGACCTCTTTTTTGCCGAGTTGGTTTTTTGCGCTCGAAATCTGCTTCAACAGTACGGGCGAAGTATATCTTCTGCCAAGATAGTCTATACCGGGGAAATCTATGCCCGTATAATTAAGCATAGCGTTTCCGCCTTTCAGGTATTGCGTCGAGATTCCGTCCTCTTCGGGAAAATGCCCTGTAAACAACAAATTGTTTTTAACGCACCAATCGTTGATTTTATCTATATAGTTTTCCTTATAAACAGAACATACGACGTCGTAATAATCCTGACGAAAAATTTCCGCCGCCTGACCCTCTCCGAACAACAGATATATAAAATCAAGTAATTTATAACCTTTTTTTTCTTCGAACGCCTTTTCGAGATACGGACTATAACAATACGCGCTATACTGCGGCTCGTCGGTAAAAATACCCTTTACGGTCTTACCGAATTTATCTGCGAATCTGCGTTTGTATTCCTCGTGAGTAACCGCAATAAATTCATCGGTTACGCGCGGGGAAAATATATCGACGTAAAACGGATTAACTTTATAACCGAAACAAAACTCGCAATTTTCCGAATCGTCACGCTTATACGGCAGATATCCGAAACTCAGGTATCTTTTACCTTTCGGAAGCCTTTCCGGTCTGCCCGACGAAAAACCCGCAAGAAAGTTCCCGTCGGTAATTTCGGCGTTTTTAAACTCGCAAAAATATCCTTTCGGCAGATTTTTCGCTATCAGCGACTTCTGACAATAATCTTCGCCCTTGCCGTTCACTCTGCCGCCCGCAAAACCGCTCGGCCAACCGTCTTCATCGTAAAGCCACGCTTCGAGTCCGCATTTTTCCGCTTCGTCGACGGCATAGCCTATTGCCGAAAACCATTCATCCGAAAGATAAGCCGATTTCAAACCCGCTCTTGCATGTAAAAAGAATCCCCCGAAATCTTTTTCTTTGAAATCTCTTACCCTCGCTCTTATACCCTCTTCGGTAAGTTTTCCGTTTAAAGCCCAAAAAAGCTTGTTTTTTCTGTTCGTTTTCTGTTCCTTAGCCATTATTCTTTCCGTTTTTATTATTGCTATTCGTGTAGCAATAATTTTCAAGGCACTTTGTCCGTAGTTTTCGGACTAAGTGCATTTGTTATTTTTTAACTTAAATTTTATCCGACTACTCGCGTAGCCGATATAAAAAACCAAGCGGCCGCGTTACCGCGAACCCATCTTGCTTTTTTATTTTAACATAACGCCGACCCTTTGTCAATACAAATTTAAAAATTTTTTTATTTTTTTCAAACCGGTCGGCAGCCGCCTTGAGTTTTAACCTCTACGAACGGTAATTTGCCGAAAAACGTAACAATATCGGCTTTGGGCAAGTTACGGCGCAATCATCTGCGACTGACCGTATTTCTTTCGACGATATAGGTTTCAACTCCGTTGTCGGAAAGTTTCTCGCCGCAGATTTCTGCGTGCAACGCGTTAAAAATTTTCTTGCCGAGCGTTTTATAATCATAGCCGAGCGTTGTAAGCGGCGGGCTTATATATTTGGAATACATGATATCGTCAATGCCGACGACGGAAACGTCGTCCGGTACGCGATAACCCTTTTCTTTAAGCTTATCTATAACGCCGTAAGCCATAAGGTCGTTTGTCGCGATAATTGCGGTGAACGGCAAGTTTTCAGAAAGTAATTTCTCTGTAAGTCTCATTCCGTCTTCTACGGTGGTAGAATACGGAGGTTCGTCGTTTATAACGCGCGGCTGTTTGCCGAACTCTTTATAATATTCGTCGGTGAAAGCAGAAAAACGATGGTCGCTTTTTTGTTTCGGATCAAGCCCGTTAAGATAAACTATGTCTTTATGTCCTTTTTCTTTCAGGTACGCGACGAGTTTTCTCATTCCGCCGTCCAGATCCGCTTCAACCACGGGCAGATTTTCTTTTACCGTCTCTTCTTCGTTACCCAGAACGACTTTTACGTTGTTATCAAGGAACCTGCTTACTATTTCGTCTATATTTCGTTCGGATATAAGCGAAATATAAATGCCGTCTATTCTTCTCGCGATAAGGTCGTTTACCTGTTTTTCAACGTCTCCGCTACCCGCTACGTCGGATATATAAACCGAGTATCCGCATTCTGCGGCTTGCTCCTGAAAACCGTGAATAATAGCGGGGAATATCGGGTTCGCCATATCCCTGACTATTATCGCGACGGTATCGGTTTTTTTCTTCACCATACTTTTCGCAACCATATCGGGTTTATAATGCAAAACCTCTATCGCTTTATTTACTTTATCTACGACTTCCTGTGAAAACTTGCGGCTATCGTTCAGCACATAAGAAACGGTCTGTTCCGACACCCCCGCAAGTCTGGACACGTCTTTTCTCGTAACACGCATAATTTCTCCCGTCAATCCGCTTCAGGCGGTTTCTTATTACATATTTTAACATATAAAAAGATAAAATGCAACAGCAAAACGTAATTAAATTCTATCGACGTTCCGATTTATTACCCATTCGGTTTCCCAACGGAGATAAGGCGTTCCGTCATCCGAAAAACGCACGGGCAGCCAGACGTAGGTGGCTTCCGAGGTGTTTTCGTCCGATAATGCTGTCGTATTAAAGTTTTCGGGCAGCGGTTCTTTTGTTTTATCGAACATTCTTTCGTAAATTTTGTTTATGTCGGGCATTTCCTCGGGCAAATCTCTCAGCCACCTGTCGCCCACCGCGATATATAAGTCTTTTTTATGCGGGTGTCTGAACACCGACGAAAACTGACATGCGAAAGAATTTTTATTTACGTCGTTCACGCACGGTTTACCGATTTCTCTCCACTCTCCGTGAAAATCGATTATTTCATATAAAACCGTTTCGTTGGGGAAATATCCGGTCGTTCCCGAAGTCAATAAAAACTTTCTGCCGTCATGTTCGAAAAATGCCGGAGCCTCCCTTGTAAACGGCGGAAACGGCTTAGGTATATGTAAGGACATTTCGTCTGTAAAGTCGGTATATTCGTCGTTTAACGTAACGCAATACATAGAATCGTGCGGGTTTTCGAAAATAATATACGCTTTATCGCCGTATTTAACAAGATCGAAATCGCCGGCATGATACTTATCAAGCTCGGCAACAAGCCTGAACGGCTTGGTTATATCCTCGCTTACAGCCACTGCGTATACGCAATATTTCAATTCATCCAACGGAACCTTACTGCATTTCGCCCACATAACAAAAAGCTTGGTTTTTTCGTTATACAATATATGAGGACGATCTGTTATATTCTCAGGATAAAACACCGTGCCTTTTCGATCGCTCAAAGCGATTATCCCCTCATCTTTCCAGTTGTACAGATCGTCGGAAGAATATACTTTTACTCCGTTCGTCCAATTTTTACAACGCTCCCCCGTAGCCGTACCTGTGATTCCCTCTTTGTTTTCTCCATAAAAATAATATTTTCCGTTATGGTACAATATAGAACCGCCGTGCGACTGAACAACCCGCCCGTCGGTATCATACAAAACTTTCCCCGGTCTGATACTTCTATACATTTGCGCTTCTCCTATATTTAATTCTCCAACGAATTCATAACGTCGAATTCGAAATCTCTTGCGGTCGACGCTTCCGAACCGCCGTCAAACCTGCTGTTTTTCATATAAACCGCCACTATTTTATTTGCTTTATCAACCCAGAAATGAGTACCGTAGGCGCCGCTCCAGCCAAAACACATTTCGGGCAGGTAATTATTATATTTACTTGTAACGCGTACCCCCAACCCCCAATATTCGGGAATTTCTCTACCGGCAAGCGGGGGTTGAGGCGTTGACATTTCAACTACAGATTGTCGGCTAAGTATTCGTTTTCCGTCGTATACACCGTCATTTGACAACATTAAGGCAAATTTGGAATAATCCGCAAGAGAAGAAATCAACCCCGCGCCCGCGCAATGACAAACCGCAGGAACGCTTTCATAAACGCAACCTTTCTTCATCGGGTCGGATAAACCTTTCTCTTCACCGTAAATATGCATTTTCGCAAGTCTGTTCCATTGTGAATCGGACGGAACAAAAGTCGTATCCGTCATCTCAAGAGGTTTTAAAATATTATCGTTCAGCCACGCGCCGTAGTCCTTACCCGTAACAATTTCGACTATACGCGCCGCAACATCGAAAGAAGCTATAGGACTGTAACAAGCGTTGGTGAAAGGCTCGAAACTTAACAGAATATGAGACTCCGCCTCGACAAGATCTTTCAACGACGTAAATTTATCGAAAGGAAAATTATCGGTTTGCAGCCAACCGATTTCACCGCAGCCTATTCCCGAAGAATGTGACAATAACGACTTTACAGTGGGTACCGAAACGGCTTTTCTTACGGGAACTATTTTACTCCCGATTTTTTCGCCTATCGACAAATGTTTGAACCCCGAAAGAAATTCGGTAATTTCGGTATCGAGAGAAATTTGTTTTTCTTCAAAAGCTTTCAGCGCCGCCACAGCGGTAATCGGCTTTGTCATCGACGCGATACGATAGAGTGTATGTTCGTCAGCGTTACCGAAACAGCCTTTAAAAATAAATTCTCCGTCCTGATATACTGCTGCCGATGCACCGGAAAACCTGTTTTCGCTCAACTGTTTTTCGAGTCTGTTTGTAATATTTCGTTTAAGAATTTCGGCTTTGATCTTTTTCATAAGTTCCCGATTCCACAAAAAAATACTGCTATTCGTGTAGCAGTATTTATTATAACACAATTTGCTATTATTGTCAACATATTTAAGTAAAGCCTTTCGAAAATAAAGCTTTCTGAAAATTTCTTCCGTAGACGGAAAAAGTTCAGCGGTGCGAACAAAATGAGTAAAGCGTTGCCATACAGCCTTAAGCCGTCAATCGATACGGGATAAAACCGTTACGTCTAAATCCAGACCGTAATCGCCGTCACTACCCTTTTCAAATGTAATTTTTCCCGAATCGTTCTTGATAACGCGCTTATACCTGCCGCCCGTTATGTTCGCGTTTACGTCGAAACTGTATTTTTCGGGTTCGGCTAAATATTTTTTCAAAGCTTCGGTATTCTCTCCGCGCAAATATCCGACGTGGTGAAACGCGCGGATATCCCAGTCGAAAATATATACTTCTATCTCTTCGCCGTTTAACAGCAGCCCCGCGCGACACAACTCCTGCCCCGCAAACTCATAAGCCGTTTCGCCTGCGTATTCTTCTTTCAATTCTTTCGCTTTAAGTCCGTCGTATTTCTCGATTCGTCCGCGAATTATCCCCTCTTTTATCTCCGCGTCGATAATCTTCTGAATTTTTATCCCCTCGTAATTCTTTCCGTCGGTTCCGTCAACTTTTATTTCAAGCGAAAAAAGCTCGTCTTTACTTTCGTAAACGAGCTTTCTTCTGCGCTTGGCGCACAGATATTCGGCTATTTCTTCCATATCGAAAGGAGGAGTAAGTTCGAACTTTTTTTTCATCTGTCGTTTTCTTTCGCTGCCCTGGCAACTTCGTCTTCGTCGCCGTCGAGACTGCCCTCTTCTTCGAGTATGGTCTCCATCTCTTCGTCGCTGTATTCGAGCGGACACTCTTCTGTTTTCTTCTTTTTCATTTGTTGTACTTTTCCACTTGAGATTTTATTAAGTCTTCGTCCGAAAAATAATTGATGCGCATTGCCGATTTTACTTCGTTAAGCGTCTTATTCGCCACTTTCTCGGCTTTTTCGCTGCCGACTTTCAACATTTCGTACACGGCGGGAATATCTTTTTCGAACTGTTTTCTTCGCGTTCTTATAGGCTCTAAAGTCGCTTCGAGAACGCTGTTCAGAAATCTTTTGACTTTCATATCGCCCAAACCGCCGCGAGTGTAATGAGCCTTGAGTTCGTCAAGCCCCGCATAATCGGGCAGGAACTCCGCGAAATGTTCCGGGCGGGCGAAAGCGTCGAGATAAGTGAATACGGCGTTGCCCTCGAGTTTTCCGGGGTCGGTAACTTTGATGTGCGTCGGGTCGGTAAACATACTCATAACTTTAGCCTTTACTTCTTCGGGCGTATCGGAAAGATATATACAGTTGCCGAGCGATTTGCTCATTTTAGCCTTTCCGTCCGTACCGGGCAATCTCATACATACCTTATTTTCAGGCAACACGGCTTTCGCTTCGACGAGAGTTTCTCCGTAAACGGAATTGAATTTTCTGACTATTTCGTTAGTCTGCTCTATCATAGGCAACTGATCTTCGCCCACGGGAACGATATTCGCTTTGAACGCCGTAATATCAGCCGCCTGACTTATGGGGTAAGTGAAAAAACCTACGGGGATACTCGTTTCGAAGTTCCGCATCTGAATTTCGCTTTTTACCGTGGGGTTTCTCTGCAAGCGCGACACGGTGACTAAATCCATATAATAAAACGACAACTCGCAAAGTTCGGGTATCTGCGACTGAATAAACATAGTAATTTTGTCAGGCGAAAGCCCGCAGGAAAGATAATCGAGCGTAACCTCTATTACGTTCTGTCTTACCTTTTCGGGATTTTCGGCGTTATCGGTCAGAGCCTGAGCGTCGGCTATCATGACGTACATTTCGTCATAGTCTCCGCTGTTCTGAATTTCCACTCTTCTTTTAAGCGAACCGACGTAATGTCCGACGTGAAGTCTTCCGGTCGGGCGGTCGCCCGTCAAAATAATTTTACTCATATATCTCTCTCCTTGGTTAATTTTCGGATAATTCGACTATCTTTCTGAGCCTGTGATTAAGACAACTCTTGGTCAGCCCTAACTTGTCCGCAAGCTCCGTAAGCGTGCTGCCTTTATACTTTACACGCGCTTCGGCTACGATTTTCAATTGTTCGGGCAACGCGTCTAATCCTATGGTCTCTTTTATTCTCTCAATCGCGCAAATCTGCTTTACCGACGCGTCTATCTGCTTACTCATATTAGACATTTCGCAATTGAGTTTACGGTTGTAGTCGTTATTCATATCTTTTTCGACCGAAACTTCGGCAAGTCTCAGAACCGCCCTGCTTGCGCCCATTAAAGCCAGCAAATCTGAAATTTCGTCGCGCGTTTTTAAATATACTATATAACTTTCTTTTCTTTCGACGAGCTTCGGCAGAAAATACAACTCGCTTAAAAGCTCGCAGAAATCAGTGGCTAAAATATAGCCCGTAAATACTATTTCGAGATGATAGCCCGTCGACGAACCGCCGTCGGTTCTCGGCAGAGTAACGCTTCCGCCGCCCAGAAACGCGCCGCGAAGATACGCCGTTTTGGCTTCGTCGTCGGCAACGAGATTCCACTCTATGCCGAAATTGATTTTAACGCCCTCGCCGTCGACCTTTACCACTCCGAGGTCTTCCAGAATTTCGGTCGCGTCGGAAGTATATTTCACGAAATATCTTGCGCGCCGTCTGCCCTTGTTTTCTCCGACCTCCGGCAACAGCCCGTACACTTCGGAAAAATACGTCGCGAAAGTTTTGGCGTTCTTTTCGTTATCGGTAAGCAGTTCGAAGCCGACTTTGCCCCCGCTGAGCGAAAGCGACCCCACACACTTTAAAAACGCGGACATAAACGCCTTTTTCTCGCCGTCTGTCTTATATTCTACGCCGACTATCTGATTTTTGACCTCTTCGGAAAAATTCATTTCAAACCGTCTCTATTCCGTGTTCTTCTTTAAATTTCTTAAACCGCAAGTCCGGAATTTTTCCGTCGATATTATCTATTCTGTCAAGCGGGAAATCTATTCTTTTAAACAATTCTTCGGCAAGTTCGACGTCGCCTATTCTGTCGACCGAGTGCGCGTCGCTGTCGACGACGAAACGCACTTTTGTATCGAGTACCTTTTGCCACTGCTCGTCCGTCAGATGAGTTTTTTTGGTATTTATCTCCATATACGTTCCGTAATCGGCGCAGACTTTGGCAATTTCTACGGGGTCGCAGAAACAGAGATATCCGACGTGAGTGAGGACGTCGATAGGGTTCTTTTTTACCGCGTTTATATAGCAGCGCGTATTGTATTGTATAAGCCTGTCCGACGGCTTGCTTTTAAGCAATGTGCGGAATACGTTACCGCAGAGCAGATGTCCGAAATCGCCTAAACTTTTATAGAATATAAATCTATGCACGCCCGCCAGAATTAGGTCGAGACGCGGATAGTCTTTTTCCCGCACGTCGATAGTTCCGCATTCGCCGCGCAGATTGGACTCTATGCCGAGCAGAACTTTAACTCCGCTTTTTTCCTCGGCCTCCGTTACGTCGGCGCGCATATCTCCCAGCTTTCTTCTTCTCATTCCGAACGCGGGATGCGAAAAGCCGTGGTCGGTTATACCTATGCCGTATAACCCCTTATCCGCCGCGGAAAGAGCGTTCTCCATAACCGTTCCTTTCCCGTGGCTGTAAGTGGTATGCGTATGCAGATCAAAATTTATTTTCATCTCCGAATCGTCCTATGTATTCGATCTCTTCTTTTAAAAGCGTACCCGTTTTTGCGTAAACGGCGGCTTTTATCTTTTCTATAAGCGCGCGAATGTCCGCGCTTGTCGCTTCGGGCGCGGCTAAGATAAAGTTAGCGTGTTTCTCGGACACGCGCGCCCCTCCTACGCTTCGCCCTTTAAGGTTACAACTCTCTATCAGTTTTCCCGCATAATATCCGTCGTTTTTAAACACGCTCCCGCAGGATCTCCCTTTCGGTTGCTTTCCGCGACGTAATTTTCTGAAATAATCTATTTTGCTCTCGGACTGCTCGTATTCCACGTTATCCAGCATAAACGCGGCTTTTACGATACACTCCTTATTTTTTCTGAACCTGCTGTCGCGATAGGCAAAATCGCAGTCTTTCGCGGAATACACTCCGTCGGTCGTAACGACGTAAGCGATATGTTCGGCTACGTTTTTACCGAAACAGCCAGCGTTCATCGCGACTACTCCGCCGACGCTTGCGGGTATACCGCTTAAAAATTCTATTCCGCCGAGACAGTTATTAAGCGCGTAATCTACGGCGTCGCCCGCGTTTTCGCCCGCAAACGCCGTAAGGATTTTACCGCAAAGCGACAAGCCTTTAAGTCTTTCGGTGGAAATAACCGCTCCGCGAAAACCCTCGTCGGACACCAGCACGTTAGACCCGCGTCCCAGAACGAAATACGGAATTTCTTCGTCTTTTATCGCGGCGAGAAGTTTTTTCAGCGTTTCTTCGTCGGCGGGCGCAAAGTATCCGTCGGCTTTACCGCCCGTTCCGTAAGTACATTTCCGCGACAAATCGTAATCGACGGCGCATTCGACAAGACACTCTTTACCGATAACCGACAAACGTTCGGAATAATCCATTTTTAGTTCTCTCCTATTTTACAATAAATTTTATTTATTTACAAGCATTTAGACGGCTCTTTGAGCGCATTTTCGAACGACCGACATTTTTTTTGCGTTTTTACGCATTCATACAGTTCGGTTTTAAAATTCTCCAGAGTTTCTTTCGGAGTAAACGGGCTTAACGTTTTTAGCGTTTTTTGTCTGTCGTAAACGGCGAGCGGAGATTCCGCCGAAACTTCGCCTATCGCGGGCATCATATACAGTTTTTCGGTTTTTGCCTGCGTTTTCGTATCGAGAAGATATTCTATAAACCCTACGGCGGCTTCATACGCGCCCGCGTCGGAAGTCGTAACCGAAATATACTGAAACAAATCCGAAAACGTTTCGAGCGGAGTTGCGGTAAACGCCACGTTTCGCACCTCTAATCTTCTTATGTCTCGCTGCGTGCCTAACAGAGCGTCGGCCCTGTCCGAAATCAATTCGTAGCAGGCGTTTTCGGGGGTTTTCGATATCAACTCGGAATATTCAACGTCGGAAAAATACAGCGCGCCCGCGGCGAGATTGTTTTCGCCGTCGGAAACGCAAAGTTTTTCTATAGGGCGATTATCCCCTTGTTTTTTAATCAGAAAATACCCGCCGCCGCACCAGGGAACGAAATATTCGTCGGAAAACTTAAATTGTCTCGATTTTAATTTTTTGACGACGGGCGCGACAAACCCGGCTCCCGCTCCGTAAGATATCAGAGACGGAACTTCGCCTTTTTCTATTGCGGTTTTCGCGCTTTCCGTCGTATGCGATTTCACCATAATGAGAAGTCCGTCGCCACAATATTCCGCGGCTCGTTTAGAGAGAAAGTCCGCGCGCGAACCCGCCCCGCCCTCGAACGTGTCGATATTCCAGACAGTAAGTATACGTTTATATTGTTGAGTTTTTACGGGAAAGTCGTCGTCCGCACGGGTTTTATTTACCGCGACCAGCGGCGTAAACGCCAGTACGAAAACCAGCAGAACATACGGCAATACGCGTATTATTTTTTTCATATTAGATTATATGAAACCCCCTCGCCAAAAATTACATCGGCAACGACAGCCTCAGGCTGCAATCAGTTATCAGTCCGAACTTAATACAGCGGGATAACGCCGAAGCTCAACATGACAAGTAAATTAAAATGCATATGTCGTTTTGTCAATATCGAAAAAGAAATTTTGCTTGCCGTGAATTAGCCGGGATAAAAGTCGCGAGAAAATTAACGTTCCACGCTTTTTTGTCTTTACTTTTTTGCTTAAATACCGTATCATTATAACATAGGCTTTTCATATAATATTTTAACGGGTGAAAAATTGAAAGCGTTTATAGACAAAATCAGAAACAAAAAAATACTCGGCTACACGGTAGCTCAATATACTCTGTTCGGGCTTTTCTGCGCGCTCTGCGGCTTTATCGCGGAAAACACGGGCAGAATCATAACGCTTGGCAATTTCGACAGCCGATATATGATTTTACCGTTCATAATGCCCTACGGTCTCGGCGTTCTCGTTGCGTACCTTGCGTTGGGCAGACCGTCGGAATTCAGATTTTTCGGCTGGCATTTCATTAAAGGCAATGAAAAACGCGACAGAAATATCCGTCGCGTACTCTACTATATAGTTGCTTTTGTCTGCATAACCGCAGGCGAAATGGGTTACGGGCTTCTCGTCGAAGCGACGACGGGCAAACAGCTCTGGAACTATTCGACTATACCTCTTCACATAACTCAATACACCAGCATACCCACGAGTTTTTTATTCACTACGGGCGTTTTTGTCGTAATGGAATATCTTATGCCCGCGCTTATGCGTTTTTTCGACCGCATTTCGAGCCGAACAATCTTCGTTATTTCCGCGCTTTTATTTATTTTATCTTTCGCGGATATGATTATAATGATGTTAAGACTTTTCATAACGGGTTACTCCAAACAATACTGGAGCGTAAATCTGCCATGGCATAAAGCATAGACGCCGTAAACAGGTAATCATACCGTCTTTTTAAGCGAAACTCCGCCGTTATGTAACACGCCGATTTTCGCCGCGTTTTTCTCTCTTTGTTTTTTATCGTGATAAATCTCGTCGATAAAATGAAATTCGCGCGCGATATCGGCGTATTTTTCTTCCGTATATCCGATTTCAGCCATTTTTTTGACGAATTTATCCGTCGACAGCAATAGTTTTCTGTAATAATTTCTATCCTGAACGTCGCTTATTCCGTTGCCTGAAAAACCGTATCTTTCGCCTAAAATACGTTTGAATTTAGGTTTTATCGCGTCTAACGCTTCGGTTATATCGTAATACAAAGTCACAAGTTTTTTCTTCTTTTCGATTAAAGCAATAAGCTGCTCCGCCTGAGCTTCCGCCGTCAACCCCCTGCGGTACGGCGCAAGCGCCGTTTTCATAAACACCGAATCCATTCCCTCCAACACATTTCCGATTTTATCATATGCTTCGAGAAGCGTTCTTTCATACGCGAACATTTAACTATCCTCCTTGGGGGCGCCGCCCCGCTTAATTTCTTTATTCGGGCGTATTATAAACCCGCTTTCCGCGGTTTTCAAGTTTTACCGATCATTTTTACCCGAAGTTTTTCGAACATTTGTTCGTGTTTTTCGCGCATATGATAACACCTAAAGTATGACAACCGCTTGTCTGTGTTTATTTTTAATCGAAAAATAAAATTCGGGTAAAAGGTCGCAAATTGTCGAAGTCGCGAAAACTCTTGCTTTTTTTTATTTTAAATGTTATACTTGTTTCAGCTGTTATGAAAAAATTATTGGTCGGCATTTTAATATTTTTCGCGTTCGCGTTTTCGGCTTTCGGCGTATTCTGCCCTAAGCTCGTTTCTTATGCGGAAAATACGACCGATACGGTAGAGACGGAAATATTTCTGCCTACGACGTATCTGCAATATTACAAACTCGAAAGCCCTTATGCTATCTGCCGCGAAACTATGGACGGAAAAGAATTCGTCGCGATTTCGCACAAAGGCGCGATAGTCGTTTATTCCGACGGCAATTTCAAAAAAATAGACATTTCTTCGCTTCTGCCCGACGCCGCACAAGGCGTGCCGTCGCTTCAGTTATACGATAAATATCTGTTATTTTCGGCGCAACTTAAACTCTATGCAGTAAACGTCGACGAAGTCTATTCTTCCGACGCTCCCGTTCGCCTGAATACCGTTTCCTCTACGGACGGACAGATAGTCGTATGCAACGATTTTTCGATTTGCGGAGACAAACTTGCCGTAACCACCAACACAGACATTCTGTATTACGACGTTTCTTCCGACGAAAACGGGCTTATACTTGCGCGCCGTGCGGAAAAAATAAGCATAAACTATTCAAGCGCGGTCATGCTGTCTAAAAACAGAAGAACATATTATTACGACGACGACCGTAAACAAATAAGCGAACACGACGGCGAAAACACGCGCAAAATAGTCGACGCAAAAGGCGTGAAAGCTATCGCGGAAAGCCCCGACGAAAAAGACAAAAACATATATTACTCCTGCTCGGAGGGTATCTTCTCTGCGGACGTATCCATGCTCTCGCCCGTCGTGCAGACGATAATGGCTTCGTCTTTCGCCGCGGACGGAGACAAGGATCTCGGCTACATATGGAAGCCGCAGGGTATCTGCGTTACCGGCAAAGGCATCTGGGTCGTCGACAGCGACATTAACGCCGTACAGGAAATCGACCTTACAAAGCGGGCGGACGGAACTTACGGGTTCACCGATTTTGCCATAACGACCAACTCGCGCGCGGTAAACAGGTTATCCGAAAACGCTTCGGAAATAACCGTTACCGACAACACCGTTTACGCGCTCGACGAAAACAGAATAGTAATCATCGAAAACGCCGACGGCGAAGCCGAGAGCAGAAAGTATCACCGTTTAACCTTGCCCGTCGCCGCGAACAGGTTCGCGATCGGTTCGGTCGGCAAAAAGAGCGAAAAAACGGTATTTATCGCCTATTCGTATTCGAACGGCAAAAAAATAAGCTTCGGGAAAATTTCCCAAAGCGCAGACGACGAAAATATTTACGAACTTACGGAGATACCCGTCGAAAACATATCCGAAACGGAAACGGGCGCGATAGTGGACATCTGTTTTATGAACGGAGTATTTTACGTTCTTAAAAACACCAGCCCGGATTCGGACGGCGGAGTTTACCCCGTAGTATACGAAATAAACACAGGCGACGAAACGCCTAAGCTTAAAGAATCTTTCCGTATTTCCGACAAATGCACCGCAAAGCGGATAGCCGTCGACGTGTTCGACTGCGTATATATCGCGGCTTTAAACGAAGCCGACGGCGAATACGTTTTCTATTCGCGCGCGAACGGAGTTTTAAAACGTATCTACGGATTTTCGGCAAGCGGAAGAGATTTACTTAAAATGCAGGTCGATCTCGACGGCAAGCTATATATTCTCACCGACAGAAGCGGCATAATAGGCTTATATCCGTCCGAAAGTTATTCTACGGAGCTTAACGCGACGGTAATAAAATCGCCCAACTTAGAGGGCGTAGGCGCGCCGCGTTCGATGTGTCTGAACGAGCAGAGCCGCTCGGCGTATTTCATTTTCGGCGGACTTATTCTGCGGTCGTCCGTAGAAGAGCAGCTCGATATAGCGACGCTCGACACAATGCGTATACCCGAAAAATTTTCCACCGTATTCAGCGAAGAAACGACTTTCGGCAAACCGACGGTCGGCGCGAAACTATTCGGCGTAAACGCGACAAAGCTTAACGGAAAATATTTCGCGTATCTCGGAATGGACAACGCCGACGAAGAACACGAATACGCTTTCGTCAGAGTAAACGACAGGTTTTCGCTCGCTATAAGGCGCGGTTTGGCGGCGATAGTGAGAAACGAGGATATAGAAGCCGCAAGCGGATACGATACCGAAAATTTAAGTTATTACGCCCTTGTCGATTTCAAACTGTACGACCTGCCCGTTCTCGAAGCCGCTTATTCGACAGAAAAAACGGTCACGGCTAAAAGTTCGGCAAGTATCGTCGGCAAGCTCGTTTTCAACGGCGACGAGTATTACGTTATAGAAACGACAGACGGAAAAGGCTACATACCCGTTTCGTTTTTAACCGACAAGTTAAGCGAAAGCGAAATCAGCGACAAAATAGAAAGCGCGTATCTTTACAACAAAAACGGCGTAATTTTATATGACGACGAGTTAAAAAACACGGGTCGCGCGCTGAAAGGCGAAATCAAAGTCGAAATCAAAGAGCGCAACGGAGAATACGTTAAAGTAAAGCTTGAAAGCGGCGAAGAATATTATGTTCTTGCAAGCGACGTAAAAACGAGCAGTAACGACAATTTTATCAAGTGCATTGTAGCGATATTATGCACGTCGTCGTTCCTTGTTTTAGCTTTATTTTTCGAACGCAAATATTTATTTTCTGCAACGTGACGGCAACGTGACGTTGCATCCAAGTATTGGTCCGACATTATTTGCTCGTGCTAACACCGACGGCGCGCAGCCTCAGGCTGCCAACGTGACGGCAAAGTGACGTTGCATCCGAGTATTAGTTCGACCTTATTTATATACTCGTGCCGACACCGACGGCGCGCAGCCTCAGGCTGCCAACGTGACGGCAACGTGACGTTGCATCCGGATATTAGTCCGACCTTATAATTAACTCCACCCTTAATCGATGGGATTCTTCACTTCGTTCAGAATGACATATTTTTTCTGTTATATTGTCAATATAAGAGTCGATTTTTAATTTCTCCGACCCGATTCAACGGGAGTCTTCACTTCGTCCAGAATGACATTTTTTCTGTATTGTAATCATAATATAAATCTACGCGGGGCGGAAACTTTTGTTTCCGCCCCGCGTATCGTTTCTGCTTTTCTTTTAAAAAATAGCTTTTTCTATCACTCCGCCGCCAAGACATTTTTCATCGTCGTAAAACACGCAATACTGCCCCTCGGTAATGGCGCGCTGTCTTTCGGCAAACTCGACAAGCGTAGTTCCGTCGGCGTTTACCGTAACGAAAACTTTCTGCTCGTCCTGACGATAACGAAATTTCGCGTAACACTCGAATTTATTCTCATCGGGTCTTTGCGGAATAAAATTTATCACTCCCGTTTTCAACGCCTTGGAATATAATTTATCTTCTTCGCCGTGAGCAACGTATAATATATTGTTTTTCAAATCTTTTTCGATTACAAACCATCTGCCCGCGTCGCCCGCTTGTCCGCCTATGTCAAGACCTTTACGCTGACCTATGGTGTAATACATAAGCCCGTAATGCCTGCCAAGCGTTCTGCCGTCGTAAGTCTTTATATCTCCCTCTTTCGCGGGGATATAATTCATAAGAAATTTACGGAAATTGCGTTCGCCTATAAAACAAATGCCCGTGCTGTCTTTTTTTTCGGCGGTAGCAAGCCCGTTTTTCTCCGCGATTTTACGCACTACGGGTTTAGTGAGGTCGGAAAGCGGAAATAAAACGTTATCCAGCTGACTTTGCGAAAGCTGATTTAAAAAATACGTCTGATCTTTATTCTGATCTTTGGCTTTTAACAGATAATGAACGCCGTTATCGTGACGTATTCCGCAATAATGCCCCGTAGCTATATAATCCGCGCCGAGTTCTTTGGCATATTGCTTGAACGGACCGAATTTTATTTCTCGGTTACATAACACGTCGGGGTTAGGCGTTCTGCCCTTTTCGTACTCTTCAAGAAAATATTTGAAAACGCGGTCGTAATATTCCTTGGCAAAATTAACCCCGTAATAAGGAATATCTATCGCGGAAGCCACTCTGCGAACGTCCGCGTAATCGGCTTCCGCCGTACAACAGCCGTTCTCGTCCGTTTCCTCCCAGTTGTTCATAAACAGACCTATAACGTTATATCCCTGCTCTTTCAGCAGCAATGCCGCAACGGAACTATCAACTCCGCCGCTAAGCCCCACGACTACGGTTTTTGCCATATCGACCTCTTTAAAAATTTTCTGAAATAAATATAGCACAAAAGCCGAAAAATATCAATAAATATATACGGTCAGCCGAAATAATTTACAATACTTAGTCAGGCAACGCCTAAATAACAAACATAATCAAGTAATCCATAATATAATTTTAATATGATTGCCGAAAAGCGAATAAACAACCAACATTAATTAAGTATGAGAAAAGGGTTGACCGATAAAACGTATCGGTCAACCCTTTGGTGTACCCGGCGGGAGTCGAACCCGCAACCTTCGCCGTCGGAGGGCGACACTCTATCCAATTGCGCTACGAGTACATAGTCAGCCATAATATTATACAGCAATTTTACGCTTTTTTCAAGCATATCGCAACGCTTGCAAAAATTTTTTAGTCAAGTTCGAGATTATCGTATTTAAATAAATCGCTGTTCAAAAACTCGCTTACCGTAATACCGAACCCCTCGGCAACCAATACTACCGTTTTTAAATTTACGCCTTTGATTTTACCTTTTCTGATACTTTTTAAAGTCTCGTAGGATATTGCCATTTTTCTTTCCAACTCGCTCAATTTCATATTATTAAGCTTTAAAAGTTCTTCTATTCTCAAAGTTACGGCTTTACTTAAACAATTTTCCATACAATACACCCGTTAAGTTTTACTCAATTTTAAAATATATCTATATTTATCGGAAATTTTAGTCAAGTTCAAGATTGTCGTATAAGAACAAATCGCTGTCTAAAAATTCACTCATAGTCATATCGAAGCCGTCGGCTATATACGCAATCGTTTTCAGATTTACCCCTTTCGCCTTTCCTCTCATAATGCTTTTTATAGTATCATGCGGAATACAAGCTTTATGTTCGAAACTATATTGAGTAACGTTCCGAGCTTTCAATAACTCCTTGATTCTTGTCGCAACGGCACTACTTAAATTCATATCGTAAAACTCCTACAAAATGTCTCTCCCTTTAGTTTATTATTATTTATTTTTTATTTATGGGTGAATACTCACCCAAACACTTGACATTATGGTGTATTTAAACTATACTGTAGTTAAATACGGGTGAAATTTAACCCCTAAACGGAGGAAATAATTATGTTTTGTACTAATTGCGGAAAAGAATTTAACGGTAATTTCTGTCCTTATTGCGGAACACAATCGGTAACGGAAGTAAAATGTCCGAACTGCGGCAGAACACGCGAAGCCGATGAAAAATTCTGCGCGGATTGCGGTTATCGTTTCGATTCACACGATTCCGCACCCGCCGCCAATTATTTCGGAAAACCCAACCGCACAGCCTCGCTCAGGCATAACGTAACCGCAGGAACTTTATTATTCAAACTCTACTCTTTACTGTATTATTTGCCGGCGATAGCATTCGTATTGTTTTCATTGTCGGTATTTGCCTTTTACGCCGCGCCGATTGCAACAACGCCGGCAATTAAAGACCTTGAAATTCCCGCCGAAAGTCTCGGCAATGTTTACGGAATAAGCAAAGATTTACCCGATTTAAAAGGTTATATGATAGGGCTTATCGCGTTTGCCGTATTTAATGCGATAGCGGCGATATTATTATCTGCAACTGCCGTTAAAAACGATACAAAACTTAAAACCGTTTCAATAGGCGACAAAAAAGTACAAAAAGGTTATATCTTCTATATAACGGAAGCCGTTTTGTCGTTAGTGTTTTTCATTGTCGGTATTGTTATGCAGGTACGAATCAAAAATTTTGCCAAAAGCGTTGACGACGATCTGATATTAGTGGGCGCGTGTCCAAAATTATTGATTGCGTTTTCTATAATTACGTTTATATTTATCGTGGGAGCGGTAATCGGGCGCGTTTGTCAGTCAAAAGTTCGCCCCAACCTTTCCGACGCGGAACATGAAAAATGCATTGCAACCGACAATCGTAAAATCGAAGCATTACAAGAAGCCAGGCTCAGCCTTAAAGTCGACGAAAGGCTTAATTTACCCCTATCGGAAAAAGAAATAGATAATTACGCACTTTCACGTTCGGCAAATAAAACTCTGTTTATCATTCTGATATTTTTTGTGTTAGCCATACTTTTAGCTGCGACAGATTTTATAATATCCATATCCATAAATTCAAATAAAGAATTCGTATCCATACCCATAAATTCAAATAATGAATCCATATCCATACCCATAAATTCAAATAATGAATCCATATCCATACCCATAAAATCAAATGAAGAATACGTCAGTTCAAGCAGGATTTTTTTGGTTTTTGCCTTAATAACAATATTTATAAGCTTAATATTTACATCTTTATCGGGTTTATGGGTCGGTAACGGCAAAGTAATGAAGAAAAGAGCAATCATAGCGATTATTGCAATCGTACTTGCCGTAGCAAGTATTTCAACAGCCATAGTCACGGAAGATAAGCTTAATTCTTATAACCACGATTCATATTATTGTAATTATTACAACATAAATAAATGCAACGAAACTTTAACTACTCTTAACGAAGATTCTGAACTTATATCTAAATGGAAGAACGATTTCGAGGCAAAGAAAGACGATTTAATCGAATACGATAAAAAAATCAGGCAGGCGTATTCCGACGGCACAATAGACGAAACCGAACTCGAACCAAATAAATTTATCTATAACACTCTATATATCAATGAAAAAAGTACTTATATAACGTTTTTATATTCTGCGCAAAACGAACGAACAAAATTGCTTTATAATTACGGTAACGGGCAATATATGCGCGGCTCTTCGACTTTATTCGATACGGAAATACAAGAAACCGAGCAAACTATCGATAATTACATTGCGGAAAAATATTATAAAATCGTTTACGCGCCTTTGGATATTCCGATATTTTATGATAAAGAGCCAATATCTGCCGAAAAATTAATAAATAATTACGATCTTATAATCAATGAACTCGAAAGTGTGATTACAAACGTAAACAATGCGAAAAAAGAACTAAAAAATAATATAGAAACATATAAAGAATATTCCGTTCAGAATAAACAAGGCAATATGACTTTAACCGAATATTCCGAGTATATCAAAAAAACAAAAACAGAAGAATCCGATTTAAAAAATAAATTAACGGTTATAGCAACAATCAGTATAATCGCCGCATTCTTATTCATAATTATTACATTTATAATATCTATAACCGGCTTTGTAAAACTATGTCAGTTATCGAAAAACGGTAAAACCGCTTCGACTACAATAAAAATTATCAAAAACGAAGTAGCGAATATGCCGAAATTAACGACGAAAAAGTCATCTCTTATATCTGAATTAAGTCAGTATGCAAAAGAAAAAAATTATGAAGCGTTTTCGAACACGCTATCGCAATTACATAATGAATTTTTAGTGTATATAGAAAAACTACCGTTGCAATAAAGTTAAAATTGCTTGACATTTTGTTAAAGCATTTATATAATGTCTTTATTCACTTTTAACGTGTACATTTAAGGAGGTACATTATGGAAAAAGAAATGGACGAAGAATTGTTAAGTCTGTGCAAAACGGTGTGCTATTATAAATTGCACCCTAAGGCATT
Organism: uncultured Clostridia bacterium; assembly: GCA_934254815.1. GTDB lineage: Bacteria > Bacillota > Clostridia > Christensenellales > Borkfalkiaceae > UBA10281. The sequence goes on from CAKQME010000009.1 coordinate 48,793, forward strand.
AAAAGACAAGGAAGACGCCGCCGCTTATAAAAAAGTGTGCGACAAGATGCACGAAATGATTAAAAAGAGCATTTCCGACGTCGACGAGACGGAACTGGAAGTTGTTGCCGACCAGATTTTAGGCGTAGTCGCCAAAGACTGCCCTTCCGGAGTGGAGCATTTCGGCAGCGTAGCAAAACATATTCTCGACGAATTCAAAATTTTTGATTAACACGCAAAAAACCGCCGTCAGGCGGTTTTTTATTTATATCGAAATATTAAACTTTTAGCAACATTCAAAAGACGTAGCGAAAATCAGTTCAACGCTACGTCTTTTAATTTTTCATATTTCTTTAAGGCTATTTCGCGTATTCCGCCGATATATTCTCCGCTTGAAAACGCTTCGTCGCACAATTTTTTCGCAAGATATATCGCAGAAGTCGGATATACCAAATCGCCTAAATCGCTTATAAATCTTCCGCTCTGGCGAGTTCCGAGGAAATCTCCGCCGCCACGCATTTCAAAGTCTTTTTCGGCTATTTTAAAGCCGTCTGCGCTTTCGCACAACACTTTAAGTCTTGCGTTAGCCCGCTCGTCGTCGCTCGTACTATACAAAAAGCAAAAACTTTCGCCGCCGCCGCGCCCTACGCGCCCCCTTAACTGGTGCAATTGCGACAGCCCGAACCGCTCGGCGTTATATATAACCATAACCGTGGCGTTCGGAACGTCGATACCGACTTCGACAACCGTAGTAGAAACAAGCACGTCAATTCTGCGTTCTTTGAAATCGAGCATAATTCTCGCTTTTTCTTCGTCTTTCATCTTGCCGTGCAAAAGCCCGACTTTTACGTCGGAAAGTTTACTTTCAAGCTCTTCGTAAAGGTCGTTTACGCTCATAAGCGTTCCCTCTTCGTCGCCCTCTATTTTAGGACACACGCAAAACGCCTGCTTGCCGAGTTTAACCGTGTTTTCTATAAACGTAAGCATTCCGTCATATTTATTTTTATGCACGATATAAGTTTTTACCGGAAGACGATTTTTAGGCTTATCGGTGATTTCGGTAACGTCAAGATCGCCGTAAACTATAAGCGACAACGTTCGCGGAATGGGCGTCGCGCTCATAACGAGTACGTCGGGGATAATCCCTTTGCCGACAAGCGCGCTTCTCTGCCCGACCCCGAAACGGTGCTGTTCGTCGCACACGCAAACCGACAGGTTATAAAACTCAACGTCTTTCTGTATTACGGCATGCGTTCCGACAACTATTTTCGCCTCTCCGCTTTTTATACGTTTTTTAATTTCCGTCTTTTCTTTACCCTTAGTGGAACCGCTTAAAAACACGACTTCGTATTCGGGGAAAATTCGGCTTATAATCTTAAAATTTTGTTCGGCTAATATCTCGGTCGGCGCAAGCATGGTCGCCTGATAACCGCTTTTTACGGCGATATAAAGCGCGCACAAAGCGACCGCCGTTTTACCGCTGCCGACGTCGCCCTGAAGCAATCTGTTCATAGATTTCGGGCTTGTCATATCTGCAAAAATTTCGTTCACGGCTTTCTTCTGCCCGTCGGTAAATTCAAAGCCGAATCGCGTCGTAAACTCTCTCAGGTCGTCGGCAGTACAAGCGTATTGATTAACTCTTACCTGCTGCCTGTCGCCCTTGATTATCTTAAACGCCGAAATAAGCGTGAAATATTCTTCTATCGCGATACGCTCGGCGGCGATACTTCTGCTCGTTAAATCCTTAGGCGAATGTATCTCTTTAAATGAATTATTAAGCGGTAAAAGCGAATATTTTTTCTGTAAACTATACGGAATAACGCTTTCTATATCGGTTTTCGACAAGACGAAAGCGACGGCGTCGCGTATACATTTCTGCGTAAGCGACCCCTTTACACGATACACGGGGATTATGCCTTTAAGCCTGACGTTGTTTTCGAGCGGTTCGAAAGACGGGTTGGTTAAAGTTACGCCGTTAAACCCCACTTTCACGCGCCCGTAAAACAGATAGTCCACGCCCGTTTTAAGTTGCGTCATAACATACGGTTGATTAAACCATATCACGTTGAAGCCGCGCATATCCTGCTCGACTATCGCGCGCACGCATTTCAGCCGTCTTGCCGTAGTAAACAACGACGGGCGACTTAAAAGCCGTCCGTAAGTTAAAACCATATCGTTGTTATAGCAATTTTCCAATGGAGAAACGTGAGTTAAATCGAGATAGTTTTTCGGAAAAAACCGTAACAAACCGTCGCTGTCGGTAACTCCAAGTTTATTAAGATCCGCCGCGCGTTTATCGCTTATGCCTTTTATTTCAGTAAGCTCCATATTAAAGCGCGCCCCTTAAAATGAATAATTATTCCAAAGATACTATATAGAAGTATATCGCCTGACCGCCGTAGAACAACTCGACGTCAAGGTCGGGATAGGCTTCCTGAATTTTGCCCTGAAGCTCTGTCGCCTGCTCTTCGGTAACGTCCGCCCCGTAATAGAGATTGATTAAGCTATGCGAGCTGTCGCGGAGCTTGTCGATGAGTTTTGCGGTAACGGTAGCCACGTCTTTGCCGTGCGCCAGTATTTTTTTATTGTCTAAGCCTATAATATCGCCCTGCGTAAGCGAAAAACCGTCGACTTTGGTATCTCTTACCGCGTAAGTGACCTGACCAGAAGTTACGTTATCGATTGCATGGAGCATGTTTATAAGGTTTTCGTCCGCCGAAATTTCGGGGTTAAACGCCAGCGCGGCAGAAATTCCCTGAGGAATACTCTTCGTCGGAACGACGTTTATTTTCTTGCCCTCGATTAAAGATTTAGACTGCTCGGCGGCAAGAATTATGTTTTTATTATTCGGGAAAACGAATATATTTTCAGCGTTGATTTTTATAATCGCGTCGGCTATATCCTGCGCGGACGGGTTCATCGTCTGTCCGCCCTCGATAACTCTGTCGCAATTAAGGTCTTTGAATATATCCGCAAGCCCGGTACCGGAACATATCGAAAGCATGCCCATTTCTTTCTTTTCGGCTTCGTACTTTCTGATAAGTTCTCTGTTCTCTTCGAGCATGTTCTCGATTTTTACTTTATCGATTTCACCGAGCTGCAACGCCTTGCTGAGCGCCTGCCCCGGATTGTTCGTATGAACGTGTACTTTTACGAATTCGAGGTCGCCTATGACGAGAACGCAATCGCCTATCGTCATAAGATATTCTTTCAGCCTGTCGATATCCGCCAAAGTTGTTTTCTTTTTAAGATTTATGATGAAAAACTCGGTACAATAGCCGAATTCTATAGTTCCTAAGTTAAGTATATCGGCGTGTTCCATCGAAGAATCGACTTTCACTTCGGGAACGTCCGCCTCTGCGCCCTCTATCTCTTCACCGATAAGCCCCTTATACATTCCGCGATAGATAGTTAAAAGACCCGTGCCGCCCGAATCGACTACGCCCGCTTTTTTAAGAACGGGAAGAAGCGTAGGCGTAAGATTTACCGCTTCTTCGGCTTTGGAAATAACCTCCTGCATAAAGGTTTCCATATCTTTGTTTTTGCCGCAAATCGATTGAGCGTGTTCGGAAACCATGCGGCAAACGGTAAGGATAGTACCTTCCATAGGCTTAGAAACCGCGCTATAAGCAACGTCCGTCGCAGCTTTCAAAGCCTTTGCGAATATTCTTGTATCCGCCTCGTTATGATCTTTTAAAACCGAGCATATACCCCTGAAAATCTGGGAAGTAATAACGCCCGAATTACCGCGCGCGCCGCGAAGCGCCCCGCGCGAAACGGCTTCGGCTAAGTCCATAAGACTGTTGCTTCTGCACGCTTTAAGCTCCTTTATAGCCGACTGCATAGTCAGGCTCATATTCGTACCCGTATCGCCGTCGGGAACGGGGAACACGTTTAACGTATCTATCTGCTCGCGATTGACTTCGAGCAGTTTAGACGCGCTTATCACCATTTTGGCGAAAATCGCGCCGTTTATTGTTTTTTGCATTTTATGAAATTTTCCTCCGAAAAGCGCGAAGCAACGGCGAACGCGACCGTCCGCCTCGAAAGGGTCAGAGTTTTACGCCCATTATATTGACGTTGACCGTATCTACGATCATACCCGTAAATTGCTCCACCTTATATTTAACGGCGGTTTTAAGCGATTCCGCAACGGCGGAAATCGAAACGCCGAACTTAATAATCACGAATACGTTGATAAAGATACGATCGCCCGAAGTCGTTACCTGTACGCCTTTGCCGCCCGTATCCTTTTTAAAGAGCTGCAAAAGACTGTCCGACAATTTTCTCGACACCATCTCCACAATGCCGTAGCATTCGAGAGAGGCGTGCGCCGCCACTTTGGCAATCGTTTCGTCGGATATTGAAATTTTACCGTAGATGTTAGACGTAGTTACAGCCATAGCATTCTCCTTCTTTTTACATTATACAATATTCGCTCGCTTTTTACAAGGGATTTTCCGTCGTTTTTCCGTGTAGATTGTAAAATTTCTTTATTTTTTTACTTTTACGGCTAAAAATTGTTGCATTTCTCGTTCATTTGTGGTATAGTATCTATGCTGTAGGAACGGAGCGGTCGTTTATTTTGCGAACGCTTTGTTTAATTATGTATTTGGAGGTGCTATATGTCAAGAGTTTGCAGCGTTTGCGGAAAAGCAAAATTATCGGGCAATAAAGTAAGCCACAGTAACCGTAAAACTCCTCGCTCTTACAATGCAAACGTACAGAAGGTAAGAGTTGTAAACGACGGCGTCGTGACTTCTGAATATGTTTGCGCTCGTTGTTTAAAGAGCAACAAAGTCGAAAGAGCGTAATAGATTTTAATTATCGTAAAAAAAGAGAGGTTTCAACCTCTCTTTTTATTTTTTTACTTCTTTTAAAATCGCGTATATATCGCCGTTCAGACACAGCGAACGCTCAGATATATTTTCGGGGCAGCCGTCCCCGCCTAAATTGACCGACAGATAAAAGGCGTTTTTATTATCGGCAACCGCCCGTCGGAACGGAAATTTTATTATCGCGGGAGTGTTATAGCCCACGCCGAGTTCGAGATATAAAACTTTTTTGTTTTTATTCGCGTTTATAAACCGCTCGTATCTTTCGCAGGCAAGACGCCAGCCGTCGTCTTCGACGAATTTATCGTCGCACCTTAAATTCATGGTAAGCGGCGCTCCGCATCGCGGACAATACGGTATAAGCCCGCTCGGTATTTTCATGTTTTTCTGCTCAGCATACATCAGCTTTACGATACTTTCGTTATCGTAAGTTTTATCGCAACAAGGAACGGAACACTGAAAAAGCCCGTAATCTCCTTGCGTATAAAACAACCTTTGTTTATCGAATCCCGCTCTTTGAAAACAATGATCGACGTTAGTCGTAATAACGAAATAATTCTTATCCTTAACCAGCTCGAAAAGCAATTCGTACACGGGTTTAAGCGGCTCGCAATAGCGATTGAGATAAATATACCTCGACCAGTACGCCCAGTATTCCTCCTGGGTTTCATACGGATAAAACCCGCCGGAATACATATCGTCAATGCCGTATTTCTGCGCAAAATCACCGAAATTATCGTAAAATCGCTTACCCGAATAGGTAAACCCCGCCGAGGCAGACAGCCCCGCGCCCGCGCCGACAACTATCGTTTCCGCTTCGTCGATTAACTTTTTTACCCGCCCGTCAATACGCGAGCAGGCGTTTGTAAATATCATAGTCCCGTTCCGTAAAAACATTGAAAATCACCTCGATTCCGCTTTTATTCCGTTCAAGATAATTTTTAACCGACCCGACGGCGACTTTCGCCGCTTCTTCTTTCGGGTAGCCGAAAACTCCCGTCGAAATACAACAGAACGCAATATTTTTCAATTTCATCTCGTCCGCTTTCGCAAGACAGTTTAAATAGCATTTGCGCAAATCGGCTTCGTTCTGCGCCGTAACCTGCCCGTCTACTATCGGTCCGACGGTATGAAAGATAAATTTGCTCGGTAAATTATAAGCTTTTGTAACTATCGCTTCGCCGTTTTCGGCTTCTCTTCCTTTCATGATATCGTTGCAATCGAGTCTTACCTGAACGCCAGCCGCAGAATGAATTACATTGTCTATACAATTATGCAACGGACAAAAGCAACCGAGCATAGCCGAGTTCGCCGCATTGACGATTACGTCTGCGTTCAGCGTCGTAATATCGCCGCGATACAACGCCACGCCGCCCTTATACTTCAGATTTTTCACGTCCGTAACGCCGCGTTTTTCCGTCAGTTCCGTCAAATACTCGTCTTGCAGAGCAAGAAATTCTTCGCTTACGGGAAAAGGCGGGCGAACGTTGCACAAAGCCCGAAAATATTCGGGCTTTCGCTCGTCGGACAACTCCTGCGGAATTTTTCCGCTTTCGTCGCACAAAAGTTCGATAAGTCTGTCGATATCCGCCAATTTAATTACCTCTTAAAGAACATCCCCGCGGACATCTGCAAATAATTATCTCCGCTGTAGTTCCCGTATTTCGATTTTACTTTTTCTTTAAATTCTTCTGCGTTTTCGCTGTTTGCGGCAATGCTTTTTATATCTTCGAGATAATCGATTTTCGTCTGAGCGTCTTTAAGATCCTCGGGCGTATAATGCGAAGTAAGAATGAGATTTACGCCTTTTTCTATATAGCCGCGAAGTTCCGCTTCGATAGCGTCGGCATGTTCCGCCCCTGCGACTATAGAGTGACAATCATGCCCCAGCATATGCGTATAAACGGCGTTTATTTCGGGAATTTCTATCGTATACGCGTCTCCGTTGGGGATAACTGTAAAATCTATGCCGCCTATAGTATTTTTACCCGCTTCGAGTATCTCCGTTATTTTATGTATTTCGCAGTCGAACGGCTTTCCGAAAGCTTTCGTAAAATTATCTATAAGAGCTTTTCCGCCGCCGTTCTCGCCATAGTTTTTAGCCGAAACCGTAGCGTATTTTTTTACCTCCGGCAAAAATTTTCCGCCCGCCGCATGATACGCGACGAGTAACCCGACGACGTTCATATCTTTGACATAATCCGCAAGCGCGGCTTCGTTATCGAAAAAACACGGCGACTCGATAATCACCGAACGTCCGTTCTTTTCAATCACGAAAACTTCGTCCGCCATAGGGTCGTCGGTTCTGTACGCGTGCAGTCTGATATTGCCGAAATCGTAGACGTTCATTTCGCCTTTGGAAAGTTTTACCGTTACATAATTGTTTTTATTCATTATCTTATCTCCTTTGCAAAGCCGTTTTTCAACCTTGCGCCGAGAGTATAACACACTTGAAAATTTTTATCATAAACGTTACTTTTCTATTACCCGATAATAGTTTTGTTACTTAGTTTCTTTTTTGAACTATTGACTTTAATTTAAGAACTTGGTATAATAAAAATAGAAATACTTGAAAGGAGTTGTTTATGCTTACGAAAGAAGAATTACCCGAATGCCCCGTCGCAACGACGGTTCAGCTTATAGGCAACAAATGGAAACTTTTGATACTCAGAAACCTTATGGGAAAAACTCAGCGTTTTACCGACTTTATAAAAACCGTTCCCGGAATAAGCAAAAAAGTGCTGACGGATAATTTACGCGCGCTCGAAAACGACGGAATCATAAATCGCGAAGTCTTCGCGGAAGTTCCGCCGCGCGTAGAATACTCGCTATCCGAGCTTGGGCAGACGTTAAAGCCTATTCTCGACGCGATGTGGGAGTGGGGCAACGAATACAAAAATAATTTATCCTGACTCGATACGCCCGTTTTCAATCCGTAACGGACAAAATTTCTTCCGCGCGGGCTTTGACTTCACGTTTTAATTTTTCGGGGGCGATTATCTTTACTTTTCCGCCGTAACCGGTAAGTTTAGCTATAAGCCATTCGTCTACGGGCAGCTTTGCCGACGCGCCGTAGCTCCCGTCGGAATTTTTATAGACGTTCTTCACACCGAGCCATTCTTCGACGTCGTTTAAAGCCGCGGCGGAAATTTTAAGGTCGACGAACTCGCTTTCAGCCTTATCCAGCCAGTTCGCGTTTTTCAAACCGTTCGGATCGACTTCTCTGCGGACAAAGTTTTCGTTCGTCGACGAAGCGTAAAGTATACGCGAAAGTTTGAACGTTCTGAATTCGTTTCTCGTGTGACAGTAGGCGTAAACATACCAAAGCCCCTGCTTTAAAATAAGAACGTGCGGGTCGATAAGGCGCGAAGACGTGTTTCCGTTTTTATCCATATAGCCCATATTTACGACTTTTCCGTTTTCTATCGCGTCATCTAAAACGCCGACGACTTCTTTTACGTTATCGTCGCCGTTCCAGCCCGTAAAATCTATAAGGAAATTACCCGCTTTCAGTTCGGAAGCGGGTTTATTCGGTCTGTACACGGATCTCAGTTTATCTATCGCGGAAGAAAGATTTTTTTCGCGCAGTTGTTCGTTGCAGGCGTTAGCCGCGGTAAGCAACGCGTCGAATTCTTCTTCGGACATAAATCCGTCGGTTATTTTATACGAATCGGCAATATAATATCCGCCGCTCCTGCCCGCGTCGGCAATTATCGGTATGCCGGCAAGACTGATTTCGTCGATATAGCGCATTACCGTTCTTACGGAAATTTCAAACCGCGAAGCGAGCGCCGCCGCGGAAGTTTTTCCGCGCGACAGCAGATAAAATAAAATTTTCAGCATTATTTCGTATTTCATAGCGCAACCTTTTTATATGGAGTATATCAAAGTATACGTTTTAACGGTAGTGGAATTTTCCGCAGACGGTAAGATGAGGCCGCTTTATGTAGAATGGGAAAACGGACAAAAATATTATATCGACAAAGTTTATGCGATAAAGTACTCGCCCGCGAACGTCGGGGCGGAAATACCCGTGCGATACGATTGCGATTTTTCGGGCAGACGCAGATATCTCTATTACGAAGACAGTTTAAAACGTTGGTTTATCGAACAACCTGTCAGCCGCAGATAATTACGTTCGTTTGCCTTGATTGTCACAGTTATTTAAAACATATCCGGCGTAAGCTTCTGCAACGTTCACATGAGTAACGCTTTCAAACGCCGAGAAAAACGCGTTTGAATTTACCTCGCAGATAATCGGCTCTCCGTTTTCGCCCGAAAGCAAATCTATACCGCAGTAATCGAGACCGAGAATTTTTTTTGCCTTAAGCGTGATATCGATCATCTCTTTCGTCGGCTCATATATCGTCGCCCGACCGCCCGCGCCTATATTCGAGCGGAAATCTCCGTCGGAAATTCTTTGCATCGCGCCTAAAACCCTGTTGCCGACGGCTATCAGGCGAATGTCTTTACCCTTGCTCGAACTTATGTATTTTTGATATAAGTGCGGTTTATAAATAAGCTCTGCGGACAGTTTTTTCAACTCTTCTCCGTCTTTCGCAAGGTAAACGCCTTTACCGAGCGAGCCGTAAGCCTCTTTTACGATAAGCGGCAAACCGAGTTCGGCTATAATTCCGTCAACGGCGGCGTCGGACTCTTTCGCCCCCGCGGTATAACACAGCGGCGCGGGAATAGTTTTTGCCAGCGGCAACCCCTCGCCCGAAAGCGCGATATAAGTAAGCACCTTATCGTCGCAGAGTTCTATCGCGCGGCGATTATTGAACGTTTTGACGCCGATTTTTTCGAGCGCGGAAAGCAGATATTTATCTTTATCCCAGAACACCGCGAAATCGTAACCGGAAAAAGCCGCGACGGTTTCGTCGCAGATTTTAACCGATAACGCCGAATTTTTTACTATATCGCATTCCGCGCCGAGTTTTTCGAACTCGGTTTTCATACGCCTTGCCTGATAGAGATAATTTTCGTCTTCGGCGTAGGCGTTTACGATAACGCACCCTCGTTTGATTTTCATATCTCCGCCGCCCCGAAACGTTTGCCTATTTCGCCCAGTCTGCCCGACGCGTAATAACTGAACGCTCCCTCGTCGGATACGATTATGTGGTCGTAAAGTCTGACTTTCGCCATATTGCAATAGAGGAACAATTGCTCGGTAGTCAGGTCGTCTTCTTTCGACGGGTTAAAATCTCCGCTCGGATGATTATGCGCAACAACAATAGACGCAACCTTTCTGCCCGCCAGCCGAGCCGAAAACTCCGAAAACGGAACGGAAGCCTTTCTCGCGTCGCCCTGAGAAAAGCCCTCTTTAGATATAACGCGGTCGTTATCGTCGAGCAGTATCAGCGTAAACGTCTCCACGCTCTGCCCCGCGTAATATTTTACGAGATAATTTTTGGCGTTTTCGAAATTATAAAACTTCTGAGCCGTGAATTTTTCGTCGAGAATAACGTCGGTAATCCTCCCGATCGTCGACAAATACGCGGCGGTGGCGTTGCCCACGCCCTCGACGGCTCGCAGTTCTTCGGGAGAAGCATGAACCACGCCCGTAAGCGAACCGAATTTACGCAACAGTTTATGAGCGAGCGGATTTACGTTAGCCCTCGGAATAGCGTTAAACAACAGCACTTCGAGCAGTTCGTGTTTAGACAGACTATCGGGGGCTTTTTCGAACCGTTCGCGAAGCCTGTTTCTATGGTTTTCGTGAATATTTTTGTCCGAATCTATACTTTGCATGATATAATAATTATAGTCGTATATTCGCCCCGTGTCAATACCCGCCGCGTTGTTTTGCCGATTTTTTATTATTTTTTTACATGCGCTTTATATAGCGTTCTATTCCGCGTTCTTCGTCGTACCGCTTGACGGCGGCAAGATATTTTTCCGACAGTCTGAACAGATACATTTCGCGGTTTTCATAGGAAAGCGAAAGAAAATGCCGTTTATCCATAAGCAGATCGAGCGCGTTTTCGGGGCGGTTGCCGTACTTATCGAGCATAGCTTTGACCTGCGCGTAAAACTTCTCTTCCTCTTCGGAAGTTCCGCGGATATTCTTCACCACCAGTTTTTTAAAATAGGTTTTTACTCCAGATTCTCCCACGCCCTCCTCTTTGGCTATTTTCAAGCCGCTGTCAACGTCGCGTTTATAATCCTGCCAAAAGCGGGATTTAAGTCTCATTTTTGCTTCTTTTGCCGCAGATTTTATACTTTTATTCTGCATATTCCACCTCCGAAAAATAATTTTAATCTTTAGTGGAACAGCCGCCGTAATCGCGGCTAAAAAAACACCCGAAAAATCGCGTGATTCATCGGGTGTAAAAATCAAATTTTTAAGTTGTTTCAGCCTTTAATGCTTCTCTTTCTTGCCGCCTCGGACTTCTTCTTTCTTCTAACGGAAGGTTTCTCGTAATGCTCTTTCTTACGAAGATCGCCTATGATTCCGTCGCGCGAGCATTTTCTCTTGAATCTGCGAAGCGCATTGTCGAGCGATTCGTTTTCTCCGACTCTAATAGTAGACATATTCACAACCCTCCTTTGCCCAACGGCTCTTTCTTGTACGCTATTCTATCAAATAAATCGCCTTTTGTCAAGCGTTTTTATGCGTTTTTAAACGTTAAATCTGAATAAAACGACGTCGCCGTCTTTCATAACATAGTCTTTACCCTCCGAACGCACCTTGCCGAGTTCTTTCGCCTTGACGTAACTGCCGCACTCCAGAAGCACCTGCCAGTCTATACATTCCGCCCGGATAAAGCCCTTTTCGAAGTCGCTATGAATCTTACCCGCCGCCTGCGGAGCTTTTGTTCCCTCGGTAATCGTCCAGGCTCTCGTTTCGGGTTCGCCCGCGGTAAGAAAGCTTATCAGCCCCAGCAGTTTATACGACGCCTTTACAAGTCTGTTAAGTCCGCTCTCTTTAAGCCCCAGATCGTCTAAAAACACCTGCGCTTCGTCGGGCGGAAGTTGTGATATTTCTTCTTCCGTTCTCGCGCAGATCACAAGCGTTTCGCTGTTTTCGGTCTTAGCGTAATCTATAACCTTTTTCGCGAGCGGGATATCTTCGCCGTCTTTGCCCATATCCGCCTCGGACACGTTCGCCGCATAAATTACGGGTTTGGAAGTAAGCAGGAACAAATCGTCGACGTATTTCTGCTCGTCCTCGGTGAGTTCCATTCCGCGAACGGGTTTCTCGGCTTCGAGCCTGTCTAAAACCCGCTTTAAAAGATCGCTTTCTATCTTATATTTTTTATCTCCCGACTTAATCATTCCGAAAGCTTTGTCGTAGCGTTTCTGCACCGTTTCCATATCAGCGAGAATGAGTTCGAGATTGATTATGCCGATATCTCTCACGGGGTCGACGGTATTTTCGACGTGGGTTACGTTTTCGTCTTCGAAACATCTTACGACGTGAACTATGGCGTCGACTTCGCGTATATGCGACAAGAATTTATTACCGAGCCCCTCGCCTTTCGACGCGCCCTTTACAAGCCCCGCTATATCTACGAATTCTATCGTCGCGGGGGTTATCTTTTTACAGTTATACAATGCGGCGAGCTTTTCAAGTCTTTCGTCAGGTACGGCGACCACGCCGACGTTCGGTTCTATCGTGCAGAACGGAAAGTTGGCGGCTTGCGCGCCCGCATGAGTTATTGCGTTGAAAAGCGTGGACTTACCCACGTTAGGAAGCCCTACTACACCGAGTTTCATCTTAATTACCTCTTATAAATCTGTGTTTCGTCTATAATTTTAACATAAATTATTTATTTATTCAATGCTTTTGTTGCGGTATTTTAAAATTTATGATAAAATTTAGTTTGATTATTGTTTATAAGGATATTTATATGGATTACAGAAATTATATAGCCGAAAAACTTAACGTAGACGGGCTTGACAAAGCCGAACTCGCGGCGAATATCGTCGTTCCGCCCGACCGCGGAATGGGCGATTACGCCCTGCCGTGTTTCAAACTTGCAAAAACGATGAGAAAATCGCCCGTCGCCATAGCCGAAGAGCTTAAATCGGGGTTTAAAACCGACGACGTTATCAGCGCGTGCGAAGCGGTAAACGGCTATCTCAATTTTAAAGTAAACAGAAAGGGACTTATCGAAAGTTGTCTTAAAGCCATAAACGAACAGGGTGACAAATACGGCTCGTCGGATATCGGCGCAGGCAAAACTATCTGTATCGACTATTCTTCGATAAACATAGCCAAACCTTTCCACATAGGGCATTTATCCACCACCGTCATAGGCGGCGCGCTCTACAGATTATACAAATTTCTGGGTTACAACGCCATCGGCATAAACCATCTTGGCGATTACGGAACGCAATTCGGCAAACTCATTTACGCCTACAAGCACTGGGGTTCCGCAGAAGAAGTGGAAAAAGGCGGAGTTAAAGAACTCACCCGTCTTTACGTTAAATACCACAAGGAAAGCGAAGCCCACCCCGAAATGGACGACGAAGCGCGGCATTATTTCAAGCTCATCGAACAGGGCGACGAAGAGTGCGTTAAGCTTTTCAACAAGTTCAAGGAACTGACGCTTAAAGAAGTTGAAAAAATTTACAAGGAACTCGACATAACTTTCGATTCTTACGCGGGCGAAAGTTTTTACAACGACAAAATGCAGCCCGTCATAGACGAGCTTGAAGAAAAAGGGTTATTGAAGACGAGCGAGGGCGCAAAGATAGTAGACCTCGAAGCCTACGGTATGCCGCCATGTCTTATTCTGCGTTCCGACGGAGCGTCGCTTTACGCTACGCGCGACCTTGCCGCGGCGTGCTACCGCAAGGAGCATTACGATTTTTACAAGTGTCTTTACGTCGTGGCGTACCAGCAGAATTTACATTTCAGGCAGTTCTTTAAAGTTCTCGAACTTATGGGCAAGCCGTGGGCTAAAGACCTTATACATGTCGCCTACGGAATGGTTTCGCTATTAGACGAAAACGGAAATCAGGTCGCAATGAGTACGCGTAACGGCACCGTGGTACTTCTCGAAGACGTACTTAAACGTTGTCACGAAAAATGCCTCGAAGTAATAGAGAGCAAAAACCCGAATCTTGAAAACAAAGAGCTTATCGCCAGACAGGTAGGCACAGGCGCGGTAGTATTCGGCGCGCTTTCGAACAGCAAAATCAAAGACATAGCTTTCAGTTACGACAAAATACTTAATTTTGACGGCGAAACGGGACCTTACGTTCAGTACACGGCGGCGAGAATAAAAAGCGTTTTGAGAAAAGGCGGTCAGCCGTCGGCGTATACAATGCCCGAAATCAACGAGGACGAATACGCGCTCATATCGCTTCTTTCCACTTTCCCCGAAATCGTTGCGGGGGCTGTGGACAAGCTCGAACCGTTCTTTATAACGAGATACGCGATAGACGTAGCCTCGGCGTTCAACAAGTTCTATTTCGACTGCAAGATTATAGGCGAAAACGACGATGTGCGCAATTTCCGTTTAGACGTTTGCAAATGCACATTAACGGTACTTACGAACGCGTTGACTTTACTCGGAATTCAGGTTCCCGACCGCATGTAAGATAGCCTGAGGCTGGAAACGTGACGGCAGCCTGAGGCTGCGCGCGAGTATTTGTCCGACATTATATTTTTGTCATTCTGAGTGAAACGAAGAATCCCACTGAAAAAGCGCGGACTACTTAATACAATGGGATATTTCGCTTACGCTCAATATGACATACTAATTTAATGTTTTTGTCATTCTGTCAATATCGAAAGAGTAAACTTGCTTGCAAGGGTTTGCGAACGATGATATTCATAAGGCGCTGCCTTTATTGCGAAACAATAAAGGCAAAACTATTGTTTAAACGCTTTGGCGTTTAAGCGCCGAATAGTATGCGAAGAATTCCACCGAAAATATTATTGTCATTCTGAACGCAGTGAAGAATCCCACTGAAAAAGCGCGGATTACTTAATACAATGGGATATTTCGCTTACGCTCAATATGACATAAAAAAATAAAACACATAAACAGACTTTGAAAGGAAAAATATGAAAAAAGCAGTATTATTCGATATGGACGGAACGCTTATCGACGCTTCCGGCGATATTCTCGAAAATCTTAATATGACTTTAAAAAAATACGGCTATGCCGAAATAACCCTTGCCGAAGCAAGGAGATTTGTCGGCAACGGAGCTAAAAAGTTAGTCGAAAGAGCGTTAAAAAACGCACCTTGCGATAATTTCAAAGAGGTTCTTGACTGCTATAACAACGCTTATAATTTCTGCGACGGGCATAACACTAAAATCTACCCCGGCATGAGCGAACTCGTTAAAAAACTCAAAAAAGAGGGCTATAAGACGGCTGTCGTATCAAATAAGCCGCAGGACGGAGCAAACGAAGTCGTAAAAAGATTTTTCCCCGACGCGCATTTCGATTACGTTTTCGGTCAGCGCGACGGCGTTAAAACAAAACCCGACAGAGGTTGCGTGGATTTTACCCTTTCTCAACTCGGCGTCACTACCGAAGAAGCCGTTTTCGTTGGCGACAGCGATACCGATTTTCTCACAATGAAAAACGCCGGAACAGACGGCGTTTGCGTGTTATGGGGTTACAGAAGCAAAGAAGAGCTTTCCGCTCTCGGCGCAAGCGTTTTCGCATCCACCGCAGACGAACTCTATGAAAAAATAAAAGCTTTCGGTTGATTTATCTGTAATACGAAATTCTGTATTCGATTTTATCGATGCTTAAAATCTGCGTGAACGTCAACGACTGCGACAACATGTAAGTATTCCCTTTGGCGTAATTAAAACCCTGCAACGTCTGCGTATAAACAACCGCTCCGTTGCCGTCGAGAATTTTAAACGTAACGTCTACTTCTGCATAATTATCGTTCGCGGTGACGTAAAACTTTACGTCGGTAAAACCCTGTTCGCAAGTGAGAGTAGGCGCGGCTTTCGTAGCTATGGTGACAATACTCGGTTTGCCGTCGCGTTTAGATTTATTTTCCATAAGATACAGCGCGGCAATGCCGACAATCAACAGGACTATAAGACAAATAACAACTCTTAATAAACGTTTATCCATAATTTTTATCTTATAAATGTAAAATTTAACAACAGTTTTTGCGTATAAGGCGGTTATTTTTATATCGCCCGCAACGCCTTTAAAATTATACTATTTTACGCGCAGATTTGCAACTGTTTAATAAAGGAGTAATATTTTTCTATGCAAAACTATACCTATGAATTTAACGGATACAACGTAACCGTTATCCGCCCCGACAACCCGAACGGGCAATGGATATGGAAAACCGAGTTTTTATACGCTTTCGACGACGCCGAAAAAGAACTTTTAAATAAAGGTTACACGCGCGTTTATTATCAGATAAGCGATATGTACGGCGACTACAAAGCCGTAAGACTTATGCGCAAATTCTATACGCACATAACCGAAAAATTCAACCTTTCGAAAAAATGTTTTTTATTCGGGTTTTCCCGCGGCGGGCTGTACGCCTTTAATTACGCCTTATCTTATCCCGATACGGTAGAAAAAATATATCTCGACGCGCCCGTGTTGGATTTAAAATCATGGCCGCCGAAAGACAGTATTGAACAACGGCAGATGTTCGAACGTTACAGTCTTAACGAAACCACCCTGCCGATTTTCAACGATAACCCCGTAGACAATCTGAAAGAATTTTTCGACCTTAAAATTCCGTTGTTGCTCGTCGCGGGCGGAAGCGACGAAGTGGTAGACTTCAATCGGAACTCAAACAAAGTAATCGAATACTGTCGTAATAACGATATCGCTCTCGAATATTACGTCAAACCCGATTGCAAACATCACCCGCACTCTTTAACCGACGTATCGCCTATAATTAAATTTATAACCGATTGCCCGCAATAAGGCAACGCAGAATAAAGATAAACGGTAGAAATAATGGAAACAGGAAAAGTATTGAAACTTGCGAGAAAGAAGCAAGGAAAAACTCAATCGGAGATCGCTCAGAGTTGTTATGTTGTAGACGCCGTTATAAGCAATTACGAAAACGGCAAAAGCGCGCCCGACCTGGCTATGATTTTAAAGTTATGCAACGCGCTTAACGTCACCCCCGAAGAATTGAAAACGGGAACGCTTTCCGACAACCCGAATAAAGAACTTCCGCCCGAAAATCTGGATAAACAACTTCTGGCGACTACGCTGAAAGAATTCAGAATTTGCGCGGGAATATCCCAGACGGACGAAGCCGCTCAGGTTTTCGTCACCCCGCAAACCGTCAGCAAGTGGGAGTCGGGCGCGACTCTGCCGTCTTTCGAAAATCTTTGCAGACTTTCCGACCTTTACGCGGTAAACACAACGCTTTTCTTTACGGGCGCGAAACGCAAAACCGAAACCATAAGCGACGGCGCGCAAAACGTAACCTACAAAAAAACGGCAAAAACGGCGAGCGTTATGGCGGCGATTTTCGCCGCGCTGTTCGTGTTCAGTCTGGCGGCTACGGCGATTTTAACCGTCGGGTACGTCAAGGCGCGTAATTCGCTTAAAGCCGACGAAGCCTATTTAGAAGATATTTCGGCTAAAGACGAAAAAATAAACGAGCTTGAAAAAACAAAATACGAACTCCAGGTCGAAAACGAACGTTTAACCGAAAAAATTTCGGAACTTACGACCGCGGAAAGCAATCTGGCGGAGCTAAAAGAAAAACTCGACGAAAGCAAACAGACGGCAGATCGACTTCAACGCGAAGCGAACGCGCTTCAAGCCGAACTCGAACAAGTAAAATCGGACAATCAGGCTACCGCCGACGAAAAGAACGCCCGCATAGCAGATCTCGAAACGGATATAACCGAACTGAACAAACAAATCGAAGCCGTTAAAGATTTAGCCGAAAGAAAGGTATTGACGCTTACCCTTAATTATCCGAGCAGCTCCGAGACTTTTTATCTGTTGTCGGGAGTTACCACAACCGTTACTCCGTCGTTTGAAAAATCGCCGTATTGTCGTTTTTGCGAAAATGAAAACGGCGACGGATTTTCGGTCAATTCGGGCGATTTCACAATTGAGATAAATTCAAATCTCACGCTATACGCCGTTTATCAAGCACAATGGGTAGATTTTTCGCTTGCTTCCACCGACGAAGAACGCGAGCTTTTAACCCAAGTCGAAAACGATCTTATCGCAATTGAACAGTCGAGATTTAGAAATATTTCTTTTTGTTTACAAGGCTGTGTTATGGACTCTTTCTTTTCCAAAGGAAATAACGACGGATATGATTATGTAATAAATTATGTCCGCATTGCCAAAGAAACTAATGGAACATATGTCTGTTTTTTTTCAGAAGAATTAAGAAAAACGGAAAAGCTTCTTGGCGGCAATACCGCATTTGCTACACTTTCGTCAAGACTATTAACTACAGCCGATAATTGTGATAAGTTCATAAAAACAGTTATCGAAACATATTATCCGCCGGTAACAATTCCGGATGATTTATACGGCACAGCTAAAATAAATTATTTTGTAGAAAATTGTATCAAACCACGAACCGAAGCTCTTATACCTGATTATCGCGAAGTTTATAAATCATTTTACGGTTTGACAAGCCTGAAAAATGTTCGCTGTGATGTGTTGGATCATGATAGTGCGTTAAACGCATTTCATGAAAACTATATGGATTGGCTGATTGAAAACGGTTATTGGTATTAAACAATTTAAACCTTGTAACAAATTATTGCGGCTTAGAGCCGTCGGCTCCCCTATCACGGGGAGCCTTTTTTATACGAACCAAGTGCATATTATTTTTTCCCTGTCATATTGTCAATGTCGAGTGAGCAGACTTGCTTGCAAGGGTTTGCGAACGATGATATTCATAAGGCGCTGCCTTTATTGCGAAACAATAAAGGCAAAACTATTGTTTAAACGCTTCGGCGTTTAAGCGCCGAATAGCGGCAAGCGAAATATCCCACTGTATTAAGTAATCCGCTTTTTTTCAGTGAGATTCTTCACTTCGTTCAGAATGACAGAAAAAACAACTACAATATAACAATAAAAGCCCGTCGACGGAGAAAAAAACCTTAAAAATAATAAAACTTTACGATAAAGAACAAAATTTTACGCAGTTTTAAAGAACCATAGAGGCACATTTTGCGATATCTGTGCTATGCTAATAGTGAATTCAGACGGCGGAAACGGCGCGCGAAACTTCCCGCCACAAATCATTAAATATGTTTTGAAAGGAAAGACGAATGAAAAAATCAATAATAATTTTGCTGTTATACGATTCGTTGCAAAGCCGTGACGGAGTAAACCTGCCCTCGTTTATAAAAGAACAAAATATTTCGTTGTCGACGTTCAGAAGATACATTTCGGATATAAATTATTATCTTATAGAATGTTATTCGGGCAGAAGCGTAAAATATTATAACGTTGAAAAGAAGTATCGATTAGAGCCTGAGTTATGTGAAATTTTTCGTGAAAATTCTACAAACTCAGTTTCTGACACACCTAAATGATATTATAAATATACTTCATAAAAGGAGGATTCATAATGAAAAAAGAAAAATGTATCAGAAAAAGACTGTTGCTTATAACGCTTACAGTCGCCTGCTTCGCATTTTTAGCGGCAGGTTGCAAAGCTATGATCGGTGAAAAGCCAATACCGCTTACCGACCTTGCCGCCACGTTCGACGGAGAAAAGACAGACGCGGACGGCAGACTTCTCGCACCGTTCGACGTTGCCTATGCCGAAGCTTTCGAAAGCGGCGATTACGAGTATGACAAAACCGCGTTACTCCTTAAAATGCAAACAGGGTTCAACGGTAAACTCACGCGCGATCTTAAAAAATGCGGTTTTACGGCTATCGAAAAATTTGCTTCCACTTCGGGCGGAGAATGGTACCGCGCGACGGTAAATAGCGACACCGACGTTAAAGTCGCGATTAAAAAAGCCCGTTCTTTAAAAGATGTTAAAACGGCGGACTTCGATTACATATACCGCACGGACGTAACGGCTGACGATATCTCTGCGGCGGCGAACGGCACAACTACAAACGGAGACGTAGACGGCATTATTGACGACGTTTTACAAAACCTGCAAGTCAAAGATCAATGGCATTTAACCTCGTCCGAAATTCAGCGTAGTTGGAGATTTCTCAAAAATAACGGTATTTCCGCAGGCGGAAGCAATTCCGTAGTAGTCGCCGTAATAGATACGGGCGTCGATTACAACCACCCCGATCTTAAAGCTAATATGTGGACGAATACCGCGGAAATTCCCGGCGACGGAATCGACAACGACAGCAACGGTTATATAGACGACGTTTACGGTTGTTCTACCGTAAGCGACAAACGCTTCCACAGCGGAGACCCAATGGACGATCACGGACACGGCACGCACGTTGCCGGCATTATAGCCGCGGCAAACAACAAAGAAGGCATTGTCGGCGTTGCATATAACGTAAAGATAATGGCGGTTAAAGCCGGTCAGTCAACGGGCGTATTTACACAATCGGATATCGCGGAAGCGGTGCTTTACGCTTACGCCAACGGCGCGGACGTAATAAATATGTCTTTCGGCGGCACGGCTTGTTCTATCGCCGTGCAAGACGCGCTTGAAACCGCATATACGCGTTCGGTTCTTGTCGCTTCCGCCGGTAACGACGGAATGCCCGACGAAGCAACGACCAACTACAATATTCCCCGCGTAAACTACCCTGCAGCGCTCAGCTATGTTATCGGCGTTATGAGCGTAAACGAGCTTGGCGTGGAATCTTCATTCACCAACTGGGACGTAAAAGCTTTTAACTCGGTTGAATACGAAGTATATGCTCCCGGCGAAAGAATATTAAGTACCTTGCCCGACGGTAAATACGGCAGACTTTCGGGTACTTCTATGGCTGCGCCGATAGTTTCGAGCGCGGCGGCGTTGCTCCGTTCTTATTACACCGACAGAGACAAATACCCCACGAAGTTTATTTCGGCTCAGCTCTGCGCAACTTCTGAACTTACGGCGCATTGTTACAATCCGAAAGACCACGGCGATCATAATCTCCCCATGCGGCTCAATATGTATGACGCGCTTACAAAATTGCCCAAACCGGACGTAAATCTTTACGGATATTATCTGTTCGACAGCGAGAACATTGCCGACGGTAATAACGGAGACGGAGTTATCGACGCGGGCGAAACTGTAAATATAGGCACGATACTCCGCAATCGTTGGGGTATGAGCAAAAATACAGTTGTTAAAATCGATACTCTTTCGAGCGCAGGTATTGCCAACCCTTACGTCGAGATTATCAGCGGCTCGGTTGATTTCGGCGGCGTAGGCACATATTCTACAAAGGATAATTTAACGCGTAACGAACTCGGCGCCTACACGGGCGTTGAAAATCCGATAGCGGTTAAAATTTCAAAAGACTGCCCTAACGACTATATTATAGAATTAAACGTAACTATAACCTGCAACAACGCTTTAGGCGAAAAAGATTCGGCAGTTTATGAAACAAACGGCGTTATTTCGTTTACCGTAAGAAAC
This sequence comes from uncultured Clostridia bacterium, assembly GCA_934254815.1. Lineage (GTDB taxonomy): Bacteria > Bacillota > Clostridia > Christensenellales > Borkfalkiaceae > UBA10281. The sequence goes on from CAKQME010000009.1 coordinate 70,113, forward strand.
GGTTTTGTTCTTCCCAGCCAGATTACGGAAGACATGACCTTAACCAAGGACAATTATTATATTATCCCCAACAGTACGGTAATTGCCGCAGGCGTAACTGTCACCGTAGAACCCGGCACGAAAATACAGTTTTGGACGAGCAACCCCGAAGACCCATATTCAGAGCAATATAAAGCTTATCTTCAAGTAAAAGGTAAATTTATTGCCAATGGCACAGTAAACGAACCCATAGAACTTTTTCCTTGTGAACTTATGGCCGAATACGAAGTCTTTCTTGGCGAAAGTGAAAACGGGAAAATAGAACTTAATTATACAAAAGTTACAAACGCCACACTTTTTATCTCTTCCGCAAATTATTGTACGTTCACTCAGAATTTTGACAAACCGCTTTATACGCGATATCTTGAACCCGGCAATACTACAATCGTAAACCATTACGTTGAATTCGATGGCGTTCCCCGCACTGCTTATTTTGGCAGCTATTTTCGTCCTTTTAAAATTGCTCAAGCAACTAATTGTCTGTTCTATAAATACGGAAATAGTTCCTCAGCCAATAATCGTTCATATATTCCTACATTATATGGAATATACAGTAGGTGTGCTTTTATTAATTGCCGCCTGGATTTCACAACCACGGTCATTCCTAAAAACAATAACTGCCTTAAATATGAAAACTGCGTATTCAGCGGTAACACTATACAGCAACAAGCAAGCTCCTCTTCATGGGGGCAATGTTTTGAGAATCAAGAAAAAGATTACTACGATTATGTAGACATTTCTTATCCAGTAGAAAATGTCACATCATTTAATAACAAGACCTACTTTATATATAACAATTTAGCTCCGTTATATTGGGCATTATCTATAAACGGGAATCTATGTTGCATAGAAACTCCGGAAGAATTATCTTTTATACAAAGTGATAATAAGAACATAGGAATACATGTAGGTTTTAAGGTAAATGCCGATTGCTGGATTAACGGTGAACCTTTAGGAGATTTTCTCGCTATAGATAACCGTAGTGGCGACTGTTACGCATCGTTATCAAATGACAACTTCTTGAGCTTTGTAAACAGTTCAGCCGGCTATTTATTTGAAATCCCTAATCATGCAGACGGAAACTCATGGACTCAAGAGGAGATTGAAAGTCTGTTTAAAAAACACATAAGAACAAAAAGCTATATAAACGAACTTTTTAAGAATAATGTTATACTTAATGATTTAAGTGATTCAAACCCTGAACATTGGTTAAGATTCAGAGCTTCCGAAGGTAACGAAAATCAAATTATAGGTTTTAGTGGTAACTATTGGGGTACGACAGATAAAGAACTTATTGAAAGACAAATTATAGATTATGATGTTTATAGAACTTTAAAAGATATTGTTGTAGGAAACTACCTCACTACTCCTCCCGAAAACACTTTTCCTTTTGTCTATGACGCTTATGTTTTAGATAGTTCTGGAAACCGAACCGGAACAGTTGGCAATGAAACTATTACGTTTGTAGCCGAATTTAACCGCGATATGGATACGTCCGTACCACTCTCATTCAGGTTCGGCTCAACTGCCCCGTATGCAGATTATAAAGTAGACGGGAATTTCGTTTCAGCTCGCCGTTGGGAAGGCACATACACTTTGAAAACAACTGCCGCAAACGGAATACAGTATATGAATATAGCGAACGGCAGAGCCGCCGACGATAATTTTCTTACACTTTGCAATAGTTTACGTTATACTTTCGAAATAGACACCACAGCGGCGCAAGCTATGATTATGCAAGGTGAAGCAACCGAAACGGGAATAAAACTCACCTGGCAACAAGACGATTTCGACACTTTGCTCGGTTATAATATTTACCGCAGCGATAAAAAAGACGGATATTATACACGCCTTAATAACGTAATCATCCCATACGATACGACAGAGTTCTTCGACGATACGGTAGAACCCGGCAAAATTTATTATTACAATTTTACCGTTGTTAAAACAGACCTTACCGAATCTACCCCGTCGGGCAAGATAAATCTTATGAGTATGGACACTATGGCGCCAAATATCTATCATTCGCCCGTAAGAACGGCTTACACCGGTAACAACCTTGTTATCGCCGCAACCATAACCGACAATCTACAAGTCACTTCGGCAAAAATTTATTACAGAGTAAAAGGCGCCGAAAGCTGGAAAACCGCCACTATGTCGGCTGTAAACACAAGGTTTACGGGCATTATCCCCGCGGCGGATATAGACGCCGCCGTTACCGACGGACTGGAATATTATATCGAAGCTTCCGACAGCGTAAGTTACACATATAAGGGCGCGCAAGACAATGCTTACGAGATTATAGTAAAACTGGCGGTAGATAAAAATTCGCTGGGAGACGTCGACGGAGACGGAGTTATCACTTCGGCAGACGCGCTGATGATTTTGCAGGCTATAAACGGGAAAATCAATCTTGACGACGAGCAGTTTCTTCGTGCGGATATAAACGGAGATAAAACGCTTTCGTCGAGCGAGGCTCTGGCAATTTTACAGTATGTAAGCGGAAAAATAACTTCTATAACGGCGGTTAATATTCCAAAGGAAGCGTAAGCGCAAAATGAACAATGGATTATATATAAAGGCGATTAAAAAAACGATTATCGCTGCGCTGTCGATCTTATTTACGGCTATGCTTACGCTTACGGTTGCAGTGTTTACGGCTTCGGCGGAGGAGGAAATCGCTCCGCCCGCCGTAACGATGACTTTATCGGGCGGAAGTATTCAAAACGGTACAAGAACAATCGAACAAGGAAAAAATGTTTGCATTTACGTTCGTGCAAATAAATTCGTAAAAGTTGCGGCTTTGGAACTCACCGTGGTTTATGACAGCCAGGCGTTCAGCGCGCAAAGTTTATCCGTAGGAACGTTCGCCAACAAAGCGGTTTATTCGCTTAATAAAACAACCGACGAAGAGAGCGGAGAACAGAGTATTTCTTTTACTTACGCCTCATCCGCAGGGCTTAGCGGCAACGGAATTCTATTCAAATTTTATCTCTATTCGGCGGCAAATACCGCCACGGGAAACTATCGCGTAAACGTTTACCCCGGTATTTGCAAAAACGCAGATTTTCAGGATATAAGCATAACCCAAAGCAGCGCGGCGTTCGCCGTTAAAGAAAAAACCGTTCAACTTAAATCATTGAATATCTACGCTCAGACAAATATTACTTCGACGGCGATAAAAAAAGGCGACGAAATAGAAGTTTCATATTGTACAAACAACGCCAACGATTTTTGCGCGGCAAGTTTCGAAGTCAATTTCGACAACACCGTTTTAAGCCTTAAGTCCGCCGAACTTTCTTCCGCACTTATGCAGAAAAACGGAGCGCTGGCATCAAAAAACGATTCCGTAAACGGTTACGTCAGAATTTCTTACGCTTCGATAGAGCCTAACAGCGGAAGTTGCGTTCTGTTGACGGTTAAACTTTTCGCGGCGGCAGACGTAACGTCGGTATCCGATATAGAATTCGCAGCTACGGAGCTAAAAGACTCCGAAATGAACGGCTATAACGAAGTTCGGAACAATATCACCGTGAAGACAGAAAAAATGCCCGAAGAGGTAATTTTACCTAAAATTTATCTTTCCGCGGCGGAAAATTGTTCGTTTGCCAACGGTAAAATTTCGATTTCGAAGCGCGACTTCTCGCTGAAAGTCGTCGCGGAAAGAGATACCGCGCTTGCCGCGGGAGATTTTAAACTTTCTTTCGATAAATCAACAATAATATGTTCGGATATCGTTCCTCTGAACGGCTACACGGTTATAGGCAACCCCGACAGGGGCGACGGACTTGCGACTTTTTCGTTTATCTGTCAGAACGGCATTACTCAAGACTCCGAAATTGCTGAAATTTCGTTCCGCGTGAAAGCTGTAGTCGGGTCGGATATTTCGGTCGGCTTTACCGGTTCGGGTTTTGTCGATAAAGATTTCAACGCAGTAAAAGCCGAAACCGAATGTCCAGAAGCTATATTTGCCCCCGAAGCCGATATTTACAGCGCGGCGCTGTTACTCGACGGCACGTTAGGTATTAAATTCCGTGTCGGGTTTTCGTCTTTCGTCGGCGGAAAATACTCCGTTGCGGCGGAATCGGACGGTTCGGGCGTTACGGTGGAACAACTTATTTTAGACGACTCAAAAGACCAGAGCCTTGCAGACAATTATTATTTCGTAGTCCGACTTGCGGCAAAACAAATGACCGACGCAGTTAAAGTTTCGATCAAAGCCGACGGCGAAACGATAACAAGTTCCGAATATTCGGTAAGAAATTACGTCGACGCGGTTTTAAAACTTAACGGCTATGATAAACTTAAAGCCTTAATGCTCGCAATGGTTGATTACGGCGCGAAAGCCCAGATCTATTTCGGATATCACACCGACAGGTTAGCAAACGACGGACTTGAAAATCTGATAGCGGAAAATGTTCCGTCTTCAGATATTCCCGATGGCAAAATAGACGTAGGCGGAAAACTTACGGACATAAACCCGGTTGCCCTGCTAAGCCTCGAATCGTCGACGCGGCTTATACTCGCTTTGCGCGGAGTAAGCGACCCGAACACCCTTATAGTCACAGTAAACGGAAACGCAGTCGATAACTCGTCTTTCAAACTGAACTCAGACGGACGACTGGATATTGCGGATATAGGCGTTGCGGCAAAAAATCTCAGCGATATTTACGAAATTAAAGTGATTAGCGGCAGCGAAACTTTAACGGTAAAATTCAGCGTTATGATTTACGCCTATACATATAATAAAAACTACGCGGAAAGCCCAAACGAAAATCAGTTGAAGATGATTGCTTTAAACAAAGCTTTATACGGTTATTACATGACCGCTCAGGAATATTTTTACAACTAAAGGAGAATAAAATTATGAAAAAAACATACTTGAAACCGATTTACGGCATTATAGTTCTTGACAGAGACGCATTATGCAACGGTTCTAACGAAACGCCGGAAATTCCGTTGACAAACAGCTTAGACATTTAACCGCAAATCAAACGAACGACGAAGCGGCGACCCGTGAAATAATTTCACGGGTCGCCGCTTCGGCATTTGTCTGAATTTTTTTATTCAGTAAGTTTTTATAAGATTATCTTTCCATGTCGCTTATGTAAATGTTAATAACTCCCCTTTCTCGCATAAAATCGCGAGTGTACAACAAATCGAAATTCGCTTAAAATTATCGGTTTATATTTTATTTGTTTTCGACATAGAGTTCGCTCAAAGGCACGTCTTTGGCGGAGTAACCGTTTTCGGCGCATAGCGCAGCCGACGCACCGGTCACCTGCCCCGTTAAGGCGCATACGGGGATAACCCTCGTTATTTCCCAGCCCGACCCCTCTTCGGCGGAAACTATTCTACCTGCCGCCCACAGATTTTTAAAATTCGGATTATATAACATTCCGTAAGGCAATTTATAGCGCTCCCCCCTTACCCGCCAATCTCCGCATTCGCCTATTATATCATCGAATTTTTCGTCTTTACTACCCGTAAACGTTTCCGCGCCTACTATACGCCTTATCGTGCGATAATGCGGCATAGTGGAAATAGACATAACCTCTCTGTCTTCATTCGGTATTTTACTTATTTCGTCAAGTACCGCCGCTCTGCCGTTCAGCACGAACTCGGTTATATCCTCGGCGGTTACGCCCGTAAAGGACTTCGGCGTGCCGTCGTCTTCGTTTCGCTTACCGGACGCGAAAAACGACTTCCTGAATTTATAACAATCATCGCCACGCGCGTAATCGTCAGCGAGTTTTCTGTCGGTATAATGCGCCAATGCGACGAAACTGTTTTTACCTAAAACAGTCGGCACGCCCGCCTTATCCATAATTTCCGCGCTGCCCGTCGCGTCTATAACTGCTTTCGCGGGATAGTACATTTTTCCCCCTACGTTTTCCACAACAACGCCGCTGCAGACGTCGCCGTCCATAACGGGGTATACGGCATAGGAATCGAACAACACTTTAACCCCGTTGCTTATAACGTAATTATCGAGAGCCATAGAAAATTCCGTAGGAGAATAATGAGTAAGGTATCTACGAGTAACCATATCCCCCTTTTTATTTTTCCATTCGTCGGACAAACTGCCGTACCCGTATTTTACCGAGAGTTTTATGAGTTCTTCGGCAATACCGAACACCATTTGTTTTCCCTCGCCGTCACACAACGGTTCATAATAGTTGATCAATCCGACCGTTGCAAGTCCGCCCAAAGCGATTTGTTTTTCAAGCAACAGCGTTTTCGCTCCCTTTCTCGCAGCCGAAACAGCCGCGGCAACGCCCGCTATTCCGCCCCCGACAACTACGACGTCGTAACTTTCCTTGATTATAAACTGTCTTTTATCTTCGATTTTCATAATTATCTCCTTTTATTTATGCGGCTTGCGCGCCGTTTTCGACCGTTTCGGGATACCAGTTCTCTTTACGGGCGCGAATATAAAACGCAACCGCCCGTATTGCATAATCGGTGAAGAAACCTATAAACATACCCGTAAACCCTAATCTCGTGAATTTTACGAGAACGTATGAAAGCGGTATTTTAATTCCCCAAGTGCAGAGAGCGTTCATTACCGCTACGAATTTTATATCTCTACAAGTCTTAAGCGCGCCCTGAATACATTGAAACAGCGTAGTAAACGGCACGGTTACGCACATAAGCCGCATCATTCCGACGCTTACTTCGAGTGCATTTAAGTCGGTAACGAAAATTCCGCAGAAAAATTTTGCGAAAGCAAACACTATTACCGCCAACGCGATCATTATCGCTTCGGAGACATACGTCAATTTATACGCTCCGTCTTTAGCGGCTTTATAATCTCTCGCTCCCGCCGCCGCGCCGACGAAAGACACCTCGGTTGTCTCTATGCCCTTAGTGAGCGAATACATTAAATTGAGTATATTGTTTACCGCCTGATACCCCGCCAGAGTTACGTCTCCGAGCATAGCCGTCACCGCTTGCATTCCGAGAAATCCGTTCTGAATAAACATCTGCTCTATCATCGACGGTAAACTGACGGATATTACGTTTTTACATATTCCGTATTTTATTTTCGGTTCGGAAAAAATTTTCAGTCCGAATTTGCCGACGGTAACCGTAAACAATTTAACCGCCGCCGAAACCACGGTAGAAATCATAAGCGCGTAAGCCCCGCTCATATAGCCGAAATCGCAAAAAGTAATAAACGTTATGCACAACGCGACGTTTAAGCAATTTGTGACAAGCGTTACGGCAAACGGTGCTTTTTCGTTTTTTACGCCGCGTAAAATTCCCGATAATATCATATCGAACGCGGTGAACGGAACTATATAACTGAAAAAAGATAAATAATCGACGGCAATATTTTTCACCGTTTTGAGTTTTTTACCGAACAAGAGCGAAATCATCGCTTTCGAACCGAAACGACAAATAAAAAACGCTGCCGCAGAGTATATCGCCCCTATTATCATTCCGTTAAAAGCGATTTTGTTTTTATCGTCGGCGTTACGCGTCATAATGACCGTACAGCCAAGACCTATCGACATCGCAAGCGCCTGATAAACGTATATTACGGTATTCGCGATAGATACGCCCGACAATTCCGCCGTTCCGGTTCTTCCGATAATTATTGCGTTTATCATTCCTATTACTTTTACAAGGAAACTTTCGGCAACCGACAATACCGCAAACGACACTATGCTCTTTTTAAAATTAGTTTTTTCTCTCATTATCATTTTAATACAACCGTATCTCAGCCGCAGGCGATTGCCATTATCGTTTAATTATGATATAATATAATTAAGTTCAAAAAATAAAGGTCACTTTATGATTACTTTATCCGAATGCAATCCGTTTTTGCGCCAAGCTTTAATCCTTAACGAAGTACTCGAAAGCAAAGAGCCGAGATTGGCTTACGACCACAGAATATTTTACATTCTCGACGGCGACGGCTATATAATTATAAACGGAGAAAAGCATATGCTTTCCCCCGACTTTCTCATATTCTTCCGCCCCGCCGTAAAATATTTCTTCCGCGGCAAAATGAAAGTCGCGGTACTCAATTTCGACCTGACCAGACAATGCTCGGACAGGAAAAAATCCATAACGCCGAGTATTGAAAAAGATTTCGACGCAAACCGCCTTTTCGACCTGACTTTTCTCGACTGTTCCGAAAGCCCTCTGTTTTTACACGCTCCGCAATTTAAAGATTATTGCGTAGAAATAGTTCATACGTTTACGTTGGCAACGGAAGAAAGCGACGCCACATGCTCGGCAATGCTGAAATTTTTACTATCGAAAACTTACGAGACGGCACGCACTTCAACCAATCCGCAAGAAGCGTTGATTAACGAATTATTACGCTATATCCGCAACAACGCCGCCGACATTATAAACAACGAAGAAATTTCCGCAAAATTCGGTTACAGTCCGATTTACCTGTCTTCGCTGCTTAAAAGACTCTACGGAAAAACTCTTCACCAAACCGTGCTTGAAGAAAAAATAAAATTATCCAAACAACTCTTGCTTTCAAGCGGTTACAGTATAGAGCAAATCGCCTTATACCTTAACTTTTCTTCTCGTAGCCATTTCTGTACCGTTTTCAGAACGTATACGGGAATAACCCCGCTCGAATACAAAAATCAAAAGGACTGAAAGCTCAATCTACGTCTAATAACTGCCATTCCGACGGCGGATTGCCGAGATCGGGAACTTCTTTCATAACTCCGCCTTCCATTGCAGACTCGTGCGCGATAAGCCCCGGAATATTATATCTTGCAACTTGCCAGATATTTGTCGGCGTAAGTTTGTTTTCGGCGACGGCTCTGCAAAAATCGTCTACCAGAAACTTATGCGTACCGTTATGTCCGTTGGGGTGCAAAGCAAATTCTTCGGGCAATCTCTTTTCGTCCTGTATAGGCGAGCTTTCCCAAAATCCCTCGGAATCGGCTATTTTTTGTATTGCAGAATCATAGTCGTTGACAATTTCGTTATAAATAGAAGCAGGTTGCAATTCACAGGTAACGTCTTTCATTACGACGCTACCCTTTCTGTTTTTATCCCACACGGCAAGGCTGTGTCTCGCAACGGAAAACTCATAACCGCCATCGCTGCCGTAAAATTGAGATATATAAGTTTCGGGCGACTTCCAGCCGACGCACCTGTTTTCGGATATTCTCACTATACCGCCGTTTGAAAGTTCCAAAAGCATAGTTTCGTTTCCGAACGGATTATCGTAATAATTTTCGCCGTTTTTACCGTAAATATCCGTTCTCGGACTACCCGCAAACCCCATAGCGACCAAACGTTTGACGTATACTCCGGGCATAACCGACAACACCATTGAAGTAGAATGCGTGGGATAATAAAACGGCGGTATACCGGCATACTTTTTCCAGTCATCGCCGCCCGAACTTTTGAAACTGTCCTCCATATTTCTTATATCGTGATTATACTGCGCTTCCGCATACACGAATTTACCGAAAGTGCCTTTTTTAAATTCTCTGCGACAAAAAATCGACGGAGCGCGATAATATCCGGTTTCGCCCATCGAATATATAAGCCCCGTTTTACGAACGGTTTTTTCTATTTCTTTAATTTCGTCGACGCTTATTGCGCAAGGTACGGCACTATAAACGTGCTTTCCCGCATTTAAAGCTTTTACAACCATTTCCCCGTGCTTGAATCTCTGCGTGAAAATCGCTATACAGTTAATTTTATCCGACGATAAAGCTTCCTCGAAACTATCTACGACAGAAACACCGAAATTCTTTGAAAATTCTTCTGCTCTGTCTTTCTTTTCGTCGCAAACATACACCTTTTCTACATTCGGGTGATCTTTAAAAAGCGGAACGAAAAACTTCGAAAATCTTCCGCAGCCTATAATCGCTATAGTTATCTTTTTCATATTTAAAACTCCTTTAAGTTTTCTTATTTCCGATAACGTTATACGTCTTGCAAAAACAACTTTTCGCATTACTTCCGCAAACAACAGACGTTCGTTGAAATAAGTTGCGAAAAAGTCATTATAAGCAAATTTCTTCATTTCTATTATAAGACTTAAAATGAGTTTTTTACAACAATATATTAAACAAAAAAGTTCAAAAAATAAATATATTGATAAGACCGCCGAAACCGTCGGCAATCAGTATTTTACCGTTTACTTCCGCAGCGAACTCAGGATGTCCGTCTACTTTAAAGCCCCTGATAAACTTCGGTTTTTCGGGGTTTTCCACGTCTATGATTTCCACCGTACTTCTAACCCTGTTTAAAACTACTAATTTATCTCTGCACACAAAAGGCAAGCCTTTTAACCGAGCGCAATCTACGGCTATCGGGTCTGCGCCGCCCGCCGTCGTCGACTTTATAAAATAGTAGTTTCCGTTGCGCAAAACTATAATTCCGCCGCGATATCCGCACGCTCCTTCCTCGAACGGACAAATAGTTAAATTCAGATTGTCAGGCGCTTCTTTCAATCCTCTCTCCGACACCGCGAACGTCCGGGGTCCTCCCGATAACGGAACAGCCAGCAATTTATCTCCGACAAGAGTTCTCGATAAATGCCGATAGTACAACATACCGATATCGCGCAATTCACCGACGGAACCGACTAAAACCTTTCCGTCGTCAGATTTACAGATTTTTATTGCGCCTACGCTTTTACTTCCGACCAAAACGCCTATATACTCTCCGCAACAAATCAACTCCCTAACGGGTTTTGCCGTACCAAAATAAAACCGCGCGAATTCACGCATATCGTCGGGGGCGTATACCGCAACGCCGTTACTTCCCTCCGCGCAAACAATTAAATCATTATACGCGATTACGTCGCAACAATAGCCGACGATTTTTCGTTTATTCAATATTTTTCCGTTTAAATCTAACGTTATTATTCCGTCGTTACCACACGCGCAATATATTTTATCTTTAAAACTCGCAAACGAATGGACATTTCCGTCATAAAAACGCTCATCTTTGATTTCGCGATTGACTTTCGGCAAGTTATTTATCGCGTTACAATAAGGCAAAACAAGTTTTCCGTTATTTTCGGTTTTTAAAACGAAAACTTCGTCGCCGCCGACAACGCAATTTTTGCCGTTTACTATCGACATACCGGTAACGGAACCGCATTGAATCTGTATCGACGGCGGGGTCTGATACTGTCGCGCGTTACAAGCAAGTTTAAAATTACGAGTAAAACGCGGCGCGGTTAAATCAGCCAAATCGATTTCGAACAAACCGTTCATAGAATCGGTGTACCAACACTTACCGTTTCCGACAAACACCCGCCACGAATCGACGCCGCCGAACATAGGCGGAGCAACTATCTCGGATATAAATTCGGGATTTTCGATATCGGTTATATCGGTTACGGTAACTCTATGCCCGGCGCCGTATCCCTCGGCAATCATCTCGGCGGTAACGTAAGAATAATCCTGATATCTCCGTCTGTTTATTAATTTTGAAGAATGATGTCCCGACGCGGTAAGGCATATAACCCTGCCGCCGGGATGAGCAGCGTCGGGCAAAGTTTTATATACGCATACCCCGTCGGCAAACCCGTCAACGGAAAAATGTGAAATTGATTTACCGAAATTATCGGCGGAGATATCTGTTATGCAGACCTGACGGTTTATCCAATCGCCCGTCAACGCAAATTTATCGTATAACCATACCGACTGCGCTTCTCCGCATAAAAAATCACCAATACGCAATGGATTATACGGATTGCGGACATCATAAATCTCGCACCCCATATGCCTGTTCGTGACGGCGAGCAAACCGTCGGCTGAACACACTCCCGTAGCAAGTTCGAGCGTATCCATACGATATGCGATTATCGGATTGTTTATATCGGTTAAATCAATTATAAACAAACCGTCCGCCCGTGCAGAAACGTAAGCAAAATTACCCGACACAGATATTTGCCTCGAATCACCCAAGCCGTCCAATTCGGATAGCAATATTAAGGTGCTGCCGATTTTATATACGCATAATTTCCCCGTACCGACCGCAACGAGATATTCGCCCGATTGATTCGTCAAACAAGCGCAATCCATCGCTCCGACCAATTTAACTCCGGCAGATACCTCATAAAGTTCGCCGAACGGCGACTTTTCCGGAACAAGTATTTCGGAAGAATTATTTCCGTTTAACAAAGACATATTTAACACTCCATGGCGGATAAAATTTACCAGAATAAATACTTTAATTAAAGTATATAGCTTAAAATAAATTATAACAAGTATATAATAAACACGAAAATTCAAAAAATAAAGATATTTCACTCGATACGATTCAACTAAATCCACCATTAAATGACTACTGCGATTTTGACGACCGCTTCTGTCAAATCCGACTTTAACGCATGTAACTTAATTACGAGATGGTTTATCAAATACTCCGAAATAATTTTTACCGGACTTTGTATTCGATTTCTAAATCGAGCATATCATAAGAGCCGTCTTTTTTGCCATTTTCGGCAAGTGGAGAAGAAGCACCGAGAAAATTTATATTCTTTTTATTTAACGGCTATAAGCACGAAAGTCAACGAAAACTCAACCTTGACAGAAAAAAATATTTATCAGGCTTTAACTCTTTCTACCTACAGTAACGCCGAAATAATCATTAGAAAAGAAAAATACGAACTCCGATTTTGTTTCGGTGTTCGTATTTTTCCCCTGTGGCGGACCGTTAGAAACGTAAATCGAATTCTAATTTCTAACTTTGAACTTTTTATTAAGTTCATATTTATCTATTAACTCATTTACGTTGTTAGCTATTGAAAATCAAAATATTACGGTATTTCAAAAGGAATTTCCTGCATTAAATCAATCGATTTATTTTGTTTAATCTTATGGACTTCATTTTTCAAATTCTTCTTTGTCATAACATAAGTGACTATAAATCCGATAATTGTTATTACTCCGCTAATTAAAGCACCGGAGTTTTCAGCCAAAATATGAGTTTCACCATTCCATTTTTATAGGCCTGTTGGGTCTTTTTATTTCTTAAACACAAACAAATACTCGTGGGCGAGTAAAAGAAAATTAAATTTTATACTGTTTGTTTTCCAATAGCCCGTGGCTTTGCAGTTGTGTTGTTCCTTGATTATAATTTCTTTCGTTTTGAACCCTGCCATTTCAAAAATACGCATCGTCTCAAATGCCAGCGGCTGAACCATACCTTTTTTGCGCGTATCTCCCATAAGTATAGCGCAAAACTTATCCTTTTTGAGTACCCTATAGCATTCTTTCGCAACCTTGCCGATTTCAAATAAGAAATCTTTCATCGGCATGAGCGACATATCGCCGTCAATATCTTCGCTATAGTGGATAATATCGGCATAAGGCGGGTGTGTGCAGATAAGGTCAATCGAATTATCGGCAATGGACAAAAGATTACGCGCATCGCCTTGTATAATATTTATCGTCGGATTAAATTCACACTCGAAATTTAATTTGCTTTTCGTGATTTCAAGCGCGTTAGGGTTAATATCGACACCGATAAGACTTCTGTTTGTCAGTTTAGCCTCAACTGCAGTAGTGCCGCCACCGACAAACTGATCCAAAACGGTATCACCCTCTTTTGAATAACGCAAAATAATATTTCTCGGAATATACGGCGACCAATTTCCACAGTTTTATAGAATCATACATAACGTTCTATATGCTTATTTTAGTTTTCTATAATGCCCTCGATTATCAACAAATTCAATAATGCCTTTATCTCTTAAAAGCTGAAGCTGTTGACGGATTTTATCTTTAATATTTTTATTTTGAGGGTGGATATTTTTCAGTAAGCCCTCAAAAAAATAAATATCTGCCGAAGAAAACTCATCATTTGGTATCGTATTGACGCAATTCAACACATCAAAAAGCCAGCCTCTTTTCTCTATGTTATCAATGTTAAGACGACTTGCCTTTTGATATTCGCTCAATACTAATTCAGGTGAAACAATTTCGCCATTAGTAATAATTTTTATTTTTCCTTGCGAAGGGATTTGTCCATATAAAATATTACTTCCAACCCAACCTGCACGACGTGCAGTTTCAGTAAGGGGCTTACGTTTTTCAATAATATTTGGCGTGAAAAAATATTTAGGTACAACGACGAGGTTTCTAACCCCATAGTCGGCATACTGTAATACAAACAAGTCTGGGTTAGTTTTACTATTCACTCTATCAATTGCTGTTGCATAGGCTCCGTCAACTATCTTATTTTCTATTTTTTTACCACTACTTTTTAATTCGTATTGTTCCTTACATTTTTCACAATAAAAATCCGCGACAGGTTTGTTGTTTTCAAATTTTTTTAGCACTATATTCCCACAACAAGGACAATACATATTCTCCGACATCCAACTTTCGCTCAATATGCGAATTGCCTGGGAATTGCTTTTATATCGCAAGACAAGATTCCTATTAAAATTCAAGCTATTCAAATTTCAAACCAATCCGTATAAGTATCTTTTTCTATGTTGTGAATTTTCATTTGTTTACAAACCAAATTGCCCGATTCAAATACAAAATCGCCATTCTTGTACTTTCCGATTGCGATACGCATAGCATCGGTTTCATCCTGTGCTTCTACTAAAAATGTATCAGAAATCATTTCTTCTATCACAATTTCAAATGTTTTCTTTGACGTTGAAACTACTACTGCTTCAGAAGATATTCTTTTATCAATTGGTTTCTCGGCATTTGACGGGATAATCCACATATTACCGACCATCATTGCACCGTTTATCCTGTTTTCACTACATAATACGGAAACTCGTCTTTGCGAAATATTCCATTTTTCGGCGGCTTCTTTTGCAGATATAAAACTTAACATAACGTCACCTCAAAAATTCTTGCTTATATTATATTCTAAAGCACGAATAATAGCAAGCGATTCTTTGTTCGTCTAAATGAAAATTTTTAATTAAAACTTCAAAAATCTACACAAAACCTATTTCAACCCATTCACGCTTTTTTATCGGCGTATGATATAATCATAGATGTTCCGACAACCGAAAAACACAGATAAACCCTATTTTTTGCAAAAGGAAAACCTAAACCAAACACTTTCGTATTCGATTTAGGTTTTGATTGGCGGAAGCGAGGGGAGAATATTCGAACACATTTTTTTATTTAAAGCGACCTGTTCAGATCGCTTGATTATAGAGTTAGTCGTTTCGTCGGTTATTCGTTCGGAAATTGGATTTTCTGTAAAATTATAAACTATTGTAACGGTTTCATTATCTAAAATAATCTCTTTTATAAACGTATTAACTAACAGTTTTCGCACTTGGATATCGTCGGCGTTAGTGTTGACTATTGAACGTAAATAGTTCTCAATATCTTTAACCGATAAAGTCGAATAATTGCGTAATTTTTCGTTTTCAATGTCAAAGTCGTATTGAGAAATTTGCGTTTCTAATTCTTTAAGTCTTAATTTCGTTTGTTCTGTTATAATTCCCTGTTCAATAGCCTTTATAAGATTGTTGGACGCTTTTAGGTCGGTTTATTATATCTTTAAATAATATCAGAAACGCTTTTATAAACAATATGAAAACGGTAAATTAAGTCATTGCCGATATAATCAAAATTTTAAAAAATAAGTTTTAAGCAAAGTTTGAGTTATCCTGTATTGTCAGGCTTTTATAGACATATTCAGAGAGTTTTAATTATCAATATTTTACGTTTTAGTCTATTATTTGTAAAAATTATATAATCTGTTCACCATTTAAATGAGTTTAAAAGTTTTATTATTACCCGACGCGAAAAGAACAAATTTTATAAAAACATAAACATTTTTAGTATTGTGTTACCCTTCTTTTGTATGGTATAATAGTAATGGTCGCTAAAACGGCGATAAAAGAAAATTCCGAGAGGAGGATTTTATGAGAAAAACAAAATGGTTAAAAAGAGCGTTATTGACTTGTACGTCGATAATTGCCTCGGCGGCATGTGCGGTTTGCTTTATCGCGTCGGCACGCGCAAGCGTGATTGCCGCCGAGAACGAAACGAATTCCGAAGCGGCGTTGCCTTACGTTTTAAAACAAGGCAATACCGGCGCGGTTGCAAGCGTTAAAATTGCCGCGAACAGCGTTTCAAAAACGAATTCGCTCGGGCAAACGCTTAAAGGCGTGGAATTATCTTCCGAACAGGCATATACGTTAAATTCGCAATGGTATTCCGTAAACGGTTATTCGATGGGCTACGGACAATATTTAACGCTTAAAATCGACGACACGATAGATATGAGCCAACCGGTAGAGTTCCTTTTTTCGCCTTACGTCGTCGGCGGAACGGGCGCTCTGGCTTATCACCGTTTCGTTATGGCTCTTTCGGATGCGGACGGGGAAGTAAAGCCTTTATTAACGGACGGATCAAAGAACGGATTTAACTCCGGCGGGAATTATCTTTATTGGGAATTTGCGAAAAATCAGCAATCCCAAAATTCTCCCGAAAGTCAAGCTAACGGTCCGGCCTGGTACGCGGTATCTTCTGCCGGTACTACCGCTACGGGTTTTGAAAATTCGGTTGACGGCATAGGAAAAGACGCTAATATACAAAATAATCGTATGGGCGGCGGCGCTCTTGCCCGCGCGTTCTACGGCGCAGAATATATTTGGGGTGATGTGGATAAGAAATATACCGATCCGAGCGAAAATTCACAGCAGTTGATCAAGGCAAAAATCGAGTTTACCGATACTCAACTTGTTTTAACTTTCGATCACGTTTCGGAGGGAAATATCGAAAGTAAGGGATCGTCGGCTGTTTGTTCCGCCACACACGATTTTACTAAAGACAGCGCGGCAAATTGTACGACTTGCTATTTCCGTCAAACGTATAACCTTGCCGACCTTAACTTTACGTCGGAAAGCAAATTAAGTTTGTATTTCGGATATTACAACGTACACGCAAGGTTTTCGGATCAAAATTACGGCGCGTTGCCGATGAGTCTTAAATTATACAATTATAAAAACGGCGAATTTCAAAAGTTCGGAGTTAAAGACGGTAAGGAAAACGTAACGATAACCGAAAACGAAACTCTGGATATCTCGGACGTAATGGATATAGCGTATTACGACGGCGTAACGACGCCTACGGCAACTATTTCTTATGAAAGTTCAAACGAAAATCTTGCGAAGATAGAGGACGGCAAGATAATACCCGTAAAAGGTACTTACGGTGGAAAGGTAACTATTACGGCGACTGCCTCTACCGGGGAAACGGCAAGTTTCGACGTTACGATAGACGTAAATACGGTAACGTTTAACGGTCAGATTATAGCGGCGGGCGACAGTTATACCGTAGAAGAAGGATTATATACGGGTAAGTCGTTGCTTATAGGTTATAAAGCGGACGGAGCATTATATGCCGTGGGAGATACGATTACCCTGACGAAAGATATCGTTTTAGAATCCGTAACGGTAGATTTTAAAATGTTATACGGCGCGAGCGTAAGACTTGACGATACCGCAAGTATTCGTTTTACCGCGATTGTCAATACTAAAGAATTATCGGCATTAGAACAGTTGATAGGTTCAGATAAAGTTAGTTACGGTATGACGCTGAAACCCGACGGAATAGATAAAACCTACGCAATAGACAGTAAAAACGAAGGATTTGACACGGCGGTATACAAAGACGATGCCGATTACACGCTGTACAGCGCGGTTATGACGAAGATTCCCGAAAGTTACTATAAAACGGCGTTGACAGCACAGGGGTATATTAAGGTTACTTACACCGACGGAGATACTGCAACTTTATTATGCAAAATTGCGGACAAAAAAGACGGGGACGTTAAAGAAAGCAACGTTCGTTCGCTTGCGGACGTGGCAAAAGCCGCCTATAACGACAGAGCGACCGTAGCCGATGAAAAGTATAAATATGAAGTTGCCGACGGCAGTTTCAGTCCGTATACGAAGGCTCAACTCGACGAATTGGCTAAGTGTTTTGATAAGGAGTAATTATGAACGGTAAAATATATGAGAGTCCTTACGTTGAAATAAAGTTCACGTCGGAAGAAGACGTAATAAGAACAAGCGGCGGAGATAACGATCTTGTTTGGGACGTAGACTCGCTCGGTGATTAAAATACTGTGAGGTAACGATGGTAAAACGCGTTTTAACAATATTTTTTGCGCTTATAGTTGCAATTTTTTGCCTTACAGCGTGCGTTTCACAAAAACCCGACTCGACTTCCGATGAAAACGATACGTCTTATTCGACAGAAACGGATTCGTCCGATACAAACGAAACTTCGGATTTCGGAGGTAAAAAAGACGGAGATAACGACGTTTCGTGGGAAGATCGCGATTAACTAAAAAATACTCCCCGCTATGCTGCGGGGAGTAAAGATTTTATTATAGGTAACGAAATGACAAACAAAAAGAATTTACGGCTTATCGGTTTATGTTTTTTGTTTATAGTTTCGGTAATATTTTCCTTTGCGACTTTTAAAGTCTACGCGGAAGAAAAAACCGAAGCGATAAAACACGGACCGTCTACTTTAGAGGTTGTTACCGACGACGGCGGTTATACGCTTGTCGGTACGCTCGGTCGGGATCGCGCGGGATTTATTATTCCGTCAGCGGTTAACCATAGATACGAACTATCCTTTGACTATACCCTTTTAGTTGACAGCGGCGAAGAGTTAAAAGACGGCGCGCCGCAAAACAGAGCGTATCTTATAACCTTGAACGAATATCCCGACCCTGAAAATCCGTATACGGGAAACAATACGCATATATCGTCTTCGGTAAACGGGTTACAGTTGGAAATAAGAACGAACCCTTACGGTAAAATGGTATACGTCGGAGCAATGGCACACAATAAGCGAATCTGGGAAGAGAATTCGTCGTTTACATGGCAAGGCGGACACGCATACGGACAGTTGGACGACCCCGAAAACGAGTTGTACAATTACTTGTTTTCGACGTTTTACCAAAAGGAATATAACGGTGTAACGGCAAAAAAAGAAGTCAACGTTCGTTTTTATGCCGCCGATAAAGACGGAAATAAAGTTACCGACGGGAGCGATACGCACTACGCTTTCGCTTTAACTCCATACGTTGCGGAAACGGGGAAATTATATGAAAAATCTCTCATAATTACGGCAAACAAAAGCAACGTTTCGGATAGCGGAGATTTTACGAAAACCCCGAATTTGGGCGCTTACGTTATCAACGAACCGACTACTACGAAAGAAATCGACGTCGTTATGGGGTTTAAAAACATAGACAACGGACGCGTGCGCAGCGTTTCGGCAAACGTTGAAAGTATTCCGGCACTTAAAGCGGGCGAACCGGTTCAACTGAAAGTAACGCTTAAACCTCACGAAGCGGGAGATTCTCTGTCCGACGTAACCTACACTTTCAAATCGTTAGACGAAACCGTGGCGAAAGTAAGCGCGACAGGTCTTGTTACTGCGGTAGGCGTGAGAGGCGGAACGACTATTCTTATAACTACCTCGGAAGGAAATACGTTAAGTATTCCCGTCCGCCTGTACGACGACGTTGCTCCGATTATCACGATTGACGAAAATACGACTTTCCCGACGACGGTTAAACAGTACGAGGAAATTACTCTGCCTAAATTTACCGCAACGGACGACTCGGGCGAAGTTGAAACGTCGTTGGAGTTGATCTCACCAAAAGGTAAGATTTTCGACTTATCGCAAGACGTAATAAAGTACACTCCCACTAACGGAGGAACTTATACGTTTGAATATTCCGCCGTAGATCCGTCGGGAAACAAAGCGAGCGTCATCAAATCGGTTGAAGTTATAGCGGGCGAAGAATTGAAAGACTGGGTAAAATACGAAAGTTTTAACGCTTCGGCAAAACTTATCGAAAACGACGACGATTCCGTGAATTTCAGCGGCGAAGTCGGAACTATGCAATCTCAGACGGCTCATCAGGCGGCGGCTTGGTACAATAACCCGATTTTATTTACGAAACTTGCCGACGGATCGTATACGACCGTAGAATTTTCTTATTCTGTAAATTACGCTTTGGGTACGCCTATTGCAGACGGGAACGCAACCGAAAGAAATCGTTACTTCGGAATGTATCTCGTCGAAGCGACTTCCGATAATACCGTCGGAGCGGATCGCTTTGATTGGAACACTCCCGGTATACAGTTAATCATAGGCAAACGCGCCGCCCCATCGGACAACGCGCTCGTCTGGTACGAATTGCGAAGCGGAACGACTCAGTTATCCCGTCAGCACACGACCGTTATCGACGCGGGTGAAAACGCCGATGACGAAGCAAAGAAAACCGCAAAAGAACAGCGCGAAGGCGCGTACAGCAAGGGCTTGACTTATATGCCTTGGTTTAAAGACGGCGACGCGCGTAAATTAGCAACTAAATTTTCTACGGGCGAAGAAATCAAGGTGAAAATTCAATATATCGACAGCAGTTCGCCCGCATATGAAAAATCGTGGAAAGAAAATTATTTTATAATGACTCTCGACGAATTGTCGTTTCGTATCCCTGCCGATCTTGTTGCGGGCGATAGTAACGGCTTTACCCGTCAGGCTTATCTCGGTTTTAAACAGTACAGCGATAACGGAATAATTCCGTTTGACGTTCATATTTCAAAAGTGGTAAACGGCAGCGTCCGTAAAGTCGGATTTGCGGACGGAAATTCAACCGTCAGGAAACTCGGAGAAGAATTCGATTTAACCGCCGTTTCATACGACAACGACGGGAACGCGATTGCCGATGAATTTAATTACGTTTCGGGTAACGAAAAAATATTAAGCGTGAACGCCGACGGAAAAGTAAAAATAAACGCCGTGGGTACGACGAATATCGTTGCAACGAGCAAAAGTACGGGCAAGGTCGGCATATATACCGTGAGCGTAGATATAGATTCTTTCTCGATAGACGAAAAAGAAATAATTATGTATATCGGACAGGATAAGCAACTTAAACTGACGGTATTACCGAATGCGGAAGTTCCTTTTACCTACGTTTCGGATAATCCGAGAATCGTCGCCGCATTAAGCAGCGGCAAACTGCAAGCCGTAAAGACGGGTGAAACTTCCGTAACGGTATCGTACTTAGGGCATAGCGAAACTTGCCGTATCCGGGTTGTAACCAAGAAAGAATACGCAGAAATGGGGTTAAAGGACGACGATTCGCAATCGGAAAATAAAAAGTCGGGTTGCAGATCGACCGTAGATTACGGCTCGCTTACGATTTTGTTTTTATCGCTCGGCGGTTTATTCGCATTAAAAAAACATGGTTAAAGTAAAAGGTACGAAAAATGAAAGCAAAACCGATTGATTTGTTGGAAACGATACCTTATATAAGGCATTTCGCTCTTGTAGACAGCGCGAAAGACAAGTGTTATACGCCGTGGCGCATTTTGTATGATTTTGAAATGATTTTCATTCTTGACGGCGAATTGATCGTCAGTGAAAAAGGTAAAGAAAGTTATTCAATAAAAAAATACGATATGCATATAATGCCGCCTAACGTGTGGCATACTCGTCGTTTGCCCGAAAACGGTTATTGCCGTTATTATAACGTACATTTCGAATTTGTGGCGCAGAATACGGTTTTACCCGTTATCGACGTAAAAAACGTCTACGTTAACCCGTGTCTGGAGGGTGTAAAGGAAGTCGAAATAGATCAGGTTTTAAGTCAGAGAACCTATTGCGTCCCTAAAAACGTCGTCATTCCGAGAAAAACACATATCATCGCGCCGCAGGAAGTTATTTACTGTTTCGAAACGATGGCGGAAACGTACAAACAAGTAAGCGTATTTGCGGAATATCGCGCAAGGGGTATTTTTTCCTATCTTATCGCTCTCGTTTTAGACGAGGTGCAGGATAACGATTTAAAATGTTCCATAGAATGGATAATCGAAAAATTCAAGACGGATTGCGCGCGGGCTACAAAAAAAATCGACGTAGAACGGTTTGCCGAAAGATACGGGTACAGTTACGTTTATTTCCGTAATCAATTTAAGGAAAGAACCGGCGTTTCTCCCGGTGCATACGCGCAAAACGAAAGGCTTTTGCTTGCCTCGAGATATCTCGAAAGCAAATATTACAGTATAACGGAAATCGCGGATATGGTCGGCTTTGAAAGCGTGTATCATTTTTCATCGGTTTTCAAAAAGAAATTCGGAAAATCTCCGAGCGCGTTTTTAAAAGAAAAAAAACAATAAATCAGTATACAGGATAAAAATGGAAAAAATTAAATTTACCGATTACAAAGATTCCGTACTCGGCTGTTGGTGGGGCAAGTATGCAGGCGGAGTTATGGGGATGCCTTTCGAGTGTCATCGCGGTGTGCGGGATATAAAATGGTATACTCAGAAAGACCTTACGGGTATTTACAACGACGACGTGGATTTACAGCTCGTATTTTTGCGGGCGTGTGAAAAATACGGCAATAAGGTAGATAGCAACGTTTTAGCGGAATTTTGGCTTAACTACATATCAATGAGTTGTTCGGAGTACGGAGCGGCAAAAGCAAACTTGCGCGCAGGCATTGCTCCACCTATGTCCGGCAGTTATTCTAATGATAATAAGGACAGTTGCGGCGCGTTTATCCGTAGCGAATTATGGGCTTGCCTTTGCGCGGGTAATCCCGATATAGCGGTGCGGTACGCGTTGGAAGATTCCATGGTCGACCACGGCGACGAGGGTATTTACGGCGAAATATTTTTCGCGGCAATGCAAGCGGAAGCGTTCGTTGAAAAAGATATAAACAAATTGATAGAAAAAGGGCTTTCGTATATTCCCGACGATTGCGGTATTGCAAAAGGAATTCGTTGTTCCGTCGAATGTTATAAATCGGGTAAAACGTGGAAAGAGGCGAGAAAAGCCATTTTACAAACAGTTCCCGGAAGTTTCGGGATGATGTGCGGATATCTCAGCGACGACGAAAAAGAAACGGACGTTCCCGTCGGTGCGCACGGCTATGACGCGCCGAGCAACGTAGCGATTTCGATAATGAGTTTACTTTACGGCGAATACAACTTTTTGAAAACGATGTGCATTGCGAGCGGTTGTATGGAAGACGCCGATTGCACGGCGGGTTCAGCCGCCGCCACACTCGGAATAATATCGGGGTACTCAAAATTGCCTAAGGACGTGCTTGCGCCGCTCGAAGATAAAATTACCGTAGGTAGTCTGCGCGACGACGGAGATTTGTATAAACCTGCTACTATTGCGGAACTGACAGAAAGGGTTTTACGACTTACGCCTACGTTCTTGGGCGGCGCAATCGTCGATACTCTTACTCACGGCGAAGGTTACGAAATAGAAGCGCACGTTTCGGGTAATGATTTATTACGAGTTTACGCGATTGATCAATATAAAGCCCCCGACTTTACCGCTCTACTTAAAAGAATACCGTATACCGCGCGCTATCGTAACGTGTTGTTCGATATTTTTGTGGAATACGATAAATTCCCCGCACTTTACGTCGGAGAAAAACTTAAAGTAAAATTCAAATTCTGGAACGGGTTTTACGACAGGCAATGGCTCGAATGTAAATGGCATTTAACCGACGGCGTAGAGATTGACGGCGGAGCGTTTTCCTCGATTTGCCTCGAACAAAAACACGGCGAATATAATATCGCGGAAAAAGAATTTACGCTGTCTTTATTATCTGCGCACAGTTCCCGTATAGAGTTGTGCCTTGAAATAATTTCTACGGGCAGATATTATCGGACGTTCGTTCCGATTACGATAAACGTTAAATAAGGGAGAGGGTTATGAAGCGAAATTATAATAAAATAAGGATTTTAAGTTTATTTTGTTCTGTTGCGTTAATTGTTTCTTCAACGTTCGGATGCGCGGACAGATCTTCCCGAACCGACGATTCCGAAAGTTTTTCTTTCGTTGACGAAGATAATCGTCCTAAAGACGAGGATTTTAACGTATACGCGTATTACTTCCCGAATTTCGGTACTCAGAACGTCGATAAACCCTACGACCCGATAAACGATTGCGAATGGGGTGTGGTACAACGCGCCATATCGAGATTCGAGGGACACGATCAGCCGAAAGTTCCGCTGTGGGGATATGAAAACCATTCCGACCCCGCAGTTATGTCGAATGTTATAGAAACGGCAAGCAGTTACGGTATAGACGCGTTTATTTTCGATTGGTACTGGTACAGAGAAATACGCCTGAGCGGTAAAGACAACGGAACGTATCTTGAAAAAGAACTCGAAAACGGATTTTTAAAGGCTGAAAACGACGACGCAATGGATTTTGCCATATGTTGGTGCAACCACGACGCCGCAGGAAACAAAGGCATATACGAAGACCCCGAAGAATTTGAAATAATGACGGATTACGTTATCAAAAATTATTTCTCAAACGACAATTACTTACGCGTAAAAGGAAAATTATACTTCGGGATATGGGATATGAGCGCGTTTGTCGAAATGTATAAAAACGAATGGGGAATAACCGACGTTCGTCTTGCAAAGTCCGCGCTTGACGCTTTCAGACAGAAAGTAAAAGATAAAGGACTCGGAGATTTGTATATCTCCGCAATGGAATACAACCTTACTGCGGTTGACGCGTCAGCCGCATGGCCCGGCGGAATTCCCCCACTCGACTGGAATACAGCCGTGTATATGGAAGTAGACGACGTTACCGATTATAAATTATCTATTGCCAAAGACGAGTCGTATATCCGTTACGATCTCGATGAAAAAGGCGGCGTGTACGAATATTCCAAATGGTCGGAAAGTCAGATTAAGGCAATGAAACAAATGAAGACGTCGTATAACGCGCTTAACGTTAATTACGTTCCGTGTTTGCTTATGGGCTACGACGTAACCCCGCGCGTAGGACCTTATAAAGACTGGGATGCCTCTATCGGCGTATATCCTCAAAGCCCCGTCTATTTCAATAACAATCCTGCCGCAGTAGGTAATTACGCTACTAATATCAAGAAAATTTTACAGGAAAACAATCAGAATACCGTATATATTTACGCTTGGAACGAGTGGGCGGAGGGTTCGTATCTCGAACCCGACTCAAAATACGGTTACGATTATTTAAGAATGGTGCAATCGGTATTCGGTTGCTGAAAAATATAAGGAGATAAAATTATGAGAAAATTTATAACCAAGGTTTTAACGTTATCGCTTTGCGCAACTATCGTTTTAGGGTGCGTCGCCTGCGGCGGAGGTAAAGATTCTGCGTCGGATAGCGGGACTTCTACGCAAAAAGTAAAAATAGTAGTTCCCGATCTTATCACCGGCAAAAAAGGACTTAACGCGTGGGAATTGCAACGTCAGGAAGAGTTTAAAAAAGCCTATCCGAATATAGAAGTAGAATATAAAAGCAATCCGACGACAGATCCTGCAAAAAACATTCAGGCAATGATTACTAATCTGAGTAATCAGGAAATGGCGTACACGCTTCTTAAAGCAAATTCCAACACCTACGCCCGTACCGTTTATCAGTCTAAACTTACCTGCGACGTTTCAAAATATATGACAGCCGAACAAATTGCCGAATACGATTCGTCCGTTCTTTCGGGCTATTACGACGGCGAGGCTCTTGTAGGGCTTCCTTTCAGACAGGAATTTCCGTTACTCGGCTTTAACCGTAAGCATTTACAATCGGAATACGTTAAAACGCAATTAGGAATAGATCCCGCGGCGGCGGACGCCAACGAACAGGTTGAAGCGAAAATCGACGCGATCGAAACTTGGGACGATTTCCTTGAAATAGCAAAAAAATTGTCGGGTACTTACGCGGTAAGCGGTAAAAACGTTACGGTTTCGGGTTACGGCGGTTATCTTACGGACTATTATATCGGTTTGGGCGTATGGAACGTTGCTAACGGTTACAATACGGTTACGCAACACGAATCCGGGAAGATGGATATAGATATGACTAACACGCAAACCGTCGAAACGCTGGAGTTTTTACAAAAACTGAAAAACGAGGGTGCGTTGACTCATAACACTAATCTCGGTTATACCGATTTCTTCAATCAGATTTTCCAAAATAAAATAGCGAGTTTCATTTATTATCCTACCTGGGCAACGTCGTGGTTCGAACCAAACGGCATTTTTGCGTCCGACGTTAAAGTTATAAATATACCCTACGGGCCGTCTATTGCCGCACTCAAAGAAAAGGCAAAAACGGATTCTACCGTCAAAGTACCGTCTACAAACGTAAACTTTTCTTTAAGTTACGTTCTTAATTCCCGCGCAACGGAAGAACAAAAACAAGCGGCAATTACTTACGTTATGTTTATGCACGGCGAAGAAGCGGTACACGATAAAATAGAATTTGCCAAAGAAAATATGGTTTCTATGCTTACAGTTCCGCCGTATCCTTTCGACGATACTTACTTGTCCGACACGTTATTCGCAAACGTTCCGTCCGACTGGAAAAAATCGCTTACCGCTTCGATTAAAGATTATTACGTTTTCAATCAGAACAGCGACGCGTTTATTCAGTATATAGCGACAGCCGTTCCCGGAATAGTAAACGGTAAAGACGGATCGGGTACTTACAACACGAGAGAAAGTCTTTTAAATAGACTTACCTCGCTTAACGGTACTATTTATTCTCAATTCCTCAACGGATACAATTCTAATTTCGATTAAGGGTAAAAATAATGACGGAAGTTTCAAAAGGAAAAAGATTGCGTAAAATGAAAGAATTCGGGCTTGCGGCTGCCTTTATCTTTCCCGGCGCGTTGTGTATATTCGTATTCAAATACGTTATGTCGGCGCAATCGTTGATTTACTCGTTTTTCAATTACGATTACGTTTCTCCTCCGGGAGAATTCGTCGGACTTAAAAACTATATAGCGATTCTTGCAAAAGACAGTTTGTTCTGGCCGCAGTTAAAAAATACTTTTATTTTGTGGGGATATAGTCTGTGCTTCGGGTTTATCACACCGATTATTCAGGCCCTGCTGCTTAACGAAATAAAAGGAAAACCTCGCTCGCTTGCAAGATATTTATACGTTTTGCCTGCGGCTGTTCCCGGTGTTGCGGGACTCGCCGTATGGAGGTATATATGGAATCCCGATTCGGGTATAGCGAATATGATTATCGGGTTTTTCGGCGTTAAACCTCAAACTTGGCTTTTAGACGAAAAATTGATAAAACTGACGCTTTCTCTGCCCGGACTTTTAGGCGGAGGACTTAACCTGTTGGTTTATCTTATCGCTATAGAAGGCGTGAATCCGGAGTTATACGAAGCGGCTTCGCTCGACGGTGCAACCCGTTTTAAATCGCTTATATTTATAACTTTACCGCAAATAGCATATATGATAAGTATACAGTTGCTTTTAAGTATTTCGGGGTCGCTTTTAGCGTTCGATTCGCCGTATATTATGACGGACGGTTCGGGCGGACCTAACGGCGCGGCTACTACCGTGGTATTCGGTATTTATAACAAGGCTTATACCGAGTTGCAATACGGACAGGCAATGGCTACTTCTATCGTATTGTTGATTATTATGCTTGCAATGAACTTTATCAAGCAAGCGTTCGAAAAGAAATTCGGTGACGACTGAGGGGATTACGATGGCTGAGCAAAAATTAACGTATAAATTAAAACAGAACTGGCTTAAATATCTTGCCGCCGTACTTACTACCGTATGGATTGTCGTTTTATTGTTCCCGCTGTACTGGCTTTTGGTTTCGTCTACAAAAGACGCAGCCGAAGCAATGCGCAATCCTCCGACTTTAACGGTAGTTCTTCCCAAAGATTATACCGTTTATCTTGACACGACGGACGTGGACGACTACGACGAAGACGATTTCAAATACGAATCTCTCGTACTCGAATGGATGCTTTCATCGAGAAATTTAACGATAAATTTAAACAGCGTAAGCGTTGCGCGCGTTGAAGGCGGAAAAGTAATATCTACTTCTAAACTAAAATATTCGACGTATAAAGACGTTGAGGAAGATATTTTCGTCGGAAGCGTAGCGGAATCTCTGATTCAGAACTGGCGAAACCTGACCAGCAAAAAATATCAGACTATGCTTTCCGTTATGGAAAAAGACGGTTATGAAACGGGATTAAATCAAACGCCGAAGTTTATGGACTCCGAACATATCCGAACGATTTCCGCTTATTACGAGAACGTAATGGACGAACATAATCAAACTATAACCGATTCCGAAAAGATTTCGACGATACGAGGAAAACTAATCGGTATGTCCTATAAAAACAATTTTATAGGAATGTTCAACAATTACGTTACCGCGTGGAAAAACCCTAACGGTACTTACCTGTTTATAAGGCATATGGCGAACAGTACGTTCATAGCGGTTATGGCGGTTTTGTTGCAATTCGTTTTTTCGGCGTGCGTGGCTTACGGTCTGAGTTTTTTGGTAAAGAAAAAAATATCGAAGAAACTGCTTATGTTTTTCGTCGTTACTATTATGTTACCGGGAATCGTCGAACAAATTCCTCTTTACACAACTTTGGTAAGACTGAATCTCGATAACTACTGGGGAATACTGTTACCCGGTGCGACAAGCGTAACGTATATTGTTTTATTTAAAGGATTTTTCGATCAACTTCCGAGAGAACTTCGCGAGGCGGCTAAATTAGACGGCGCGGGAGAATTTTATATTTACCTGCACGTTGCCGTGCCTTTATCGACGCCGGTTTTCGGCGCGGTCGGAATAATGACTTTTTTAGGTCAATGGAACAACTTCTTTTGGCCGAATATGCTTTTGTCGGACGAAAAGTTATATACGTTCCCGATGATTATTCAACGTGCAATGGGCGAAACGGGCGGAGGTATGAGAAATTACGCTATATCGCTCGCGATGAGCGTTATCGCAACTATACCCACGTTCTTTATGTTTGCGTTTATGCAAAAACAAATGCGCGCCGGGTTGGTGCTCGGAAGTATTAAAGGATAAGGTGATATTATGAAAACAGGACTTGAATCGGTGGCGTATTTCGGTCTTTACGATTACGCCGAAGGGCTGAAAAAATTAAAAAGCCACGGCTACGAGTGTATAGATTACGGCGAACTTTGTAAGCGGAACAGCGACTTGTATACGTTCGACAACGATAAATATCGCGGGTTTTTAAGCGATATAGGTGAAGAAGCCTATAAGCAAGGCGTTGAAATAAGACAACTTCACGGTCTATGGGCAACCGATGACAAAACGAGAGAATTGCGCGAAGAAAGCATACGCTACTTTATTAAGGAAATAGAGGGAGCGCATTTTCTCGGATGTAAAAATATCGTCATTCATCCGTTTTTACCCTATGGTTGGGGCGCAGAAATAGATAAGGACAAAATATGGGACGTCAACGTAGATCTCTTTACCCGACTTTTGCCTTACGCCGAAAAATACGGCGTTACTATCTGCGCCGAAAATCAGCCGTTTACGGCAGTTGCTATGAGTACCGTGAAAGAAGTAAAGAAATTAGTGCGGGCGATTGATAATCCTTTGCTCAAAGTTTGTCTGGATACGGGACACGCCAACGTTTTTCACGACGATTTAGCCGCAGACGTCAGACTGCTCGGTAACGATCTCGCCACTTTACACGTTCACGATAACAAAGGTAACTGGGATCAGCATTTAATTCCCTATATGGGAAATATTAAGTGGGACGAATTTTTATCCGCTCTTAAGGAAATCGGCTACAACGGTTGTTTTACCTTGGAAACTATGATTTCCACCACTATGCCGCAGCCGATCAAGGAAGAAATGCAACGTTCTCTTGCTTCACTCGCAAGGCAAATGGCAGATAAAATCGGTTAAAATATGAAATATTTGATTGTATACGAAAACGGAGAAACGTTATGGCGCGACGATACGGATTTATCCGCATTTAGTCGCGGCGATAACGTCGGTTTGCATTTTCGTTTAAGAGCGGACAGCAAAAAGGATTATTCCGACGTCGAAATATATTCGGACGACGGCGAATTTATAGATTCGTGTTTCGTTTCCTGCAAATGGGAAAACGTCAATGCCGAAATTAATTCTTATATCGACGGCGAAAAGCGTTGCGTCGTACTGTCCGTATTAAATCCCTATGGAGAAAATTTAAGAATAAAAGACGTGAAATTTAACGCGCCGCTCGGAAATTTATTTGACGGCGGCGTATTGTTTCAACTTGCCGCCGCAAAAGCGCAGGCAATGGGATACGTTTTCGTCGCCAAAGACGGAAAAGTTATCGCCGTTGACGGCGGAGGTAAAGAGGATAAATTCGCCCTGAAAGAAATTATCGACAAATCCGGCGGAACGGTTCACCATTGGTTTATAACGCATTATCATAACGACCACATAGGCGCGATAATCGAGTTGTTTAAAGAAAACGCCGTTAAGGTTGAAAACTTATATTATGATTTTCCCACCGCCGAAGTTTTATCCGACCGAGGGGACGGAGATAATGCTTTAGTCGGCGTATGGAACGATTTCCTGCCGAAAGACACGAATATAATTACACCGAAACGCGGCGATAAATTCGATTTAGGCAGCGCTTGCGTAACCGTTCTGAATTCCTCTGCGTTCGACGTGTTATGCGATTTTGCCAACAATAGCAGCATCGTCTATAAAATGAACACGGGTAAGACAAACGTCTTGTTTACGGGCGATCTGGAGCGTAAAGGAGAAGAATATCTCGAAGACGATTGGTTCAAGAAACAATTGTCCGATTGTACGGTCGTACAAATGGCTCATCACGGACAAAAAGGCGTAAGCAAACGGTTTTACGATGCTACGTCTGTTAAAGTGTGCCTCTATCCCACGCCTTTGTGGTTATGGAATAACGATAACGGCGGAGGGAAAAATTCCGCGCATTGGACAACTTTACAAACCCGCGAACTAATGCGAGAGAAAAACGTAAGACGAAGTTTTACGTCAATACAAAACAAAATTACGGAGATTTATTGATATTTATGCGTTATGATTTTAATACCGATAACGGAACGATAACGATACGGGATTTAGAACTCGGAAAGGACTGGAGCAATCACCTTTTTAATAAGATCGGATATATTACGAGCGTAACGCACTACGGTGCGACTTATTCGAGATTTCTCGATAAAAACGCAGTGCTTGTGAATTACAACAATCAGGTATCGGTGTTATATCTGCGCGATGCCGTGACAAAAAAATATTGGAATATAGGCGGTTATCCGTCGATGAACGAGATCGAAGATTTCAGTTGCACTCACGGACAAAATTACAGCCTTATATCTTCCGTCGCAAACGGTATCCGAGCGAGTATCGAATATTTGGTTTGTCCGAACGATACGCGTGAAATATGGAAAGTAACGCTTAAAAACGAAACCCGAAACGAACGTGAAATAGATTTATTCGCCGCCACTTCGTTTGATCTCGGCGGTTTTTCTCAGCCGTTTTACTATAATATGCCGACTACTTCCGCAACTGAATTTCTCAAAGAGGCAAACGGCTTGTTTTGCGAAAACAAAAATCCGTTCCGACCGCACGACAATTGTTCGGGATATATACTCTCGTCTTTACCCGTTACTTATTATGACGGAAATTATGAAAAATTTATCGGTTCGGTCGGTAGTAGCACAAAACCATACGTTTTGGAAAGAGGGTTAAACTGTACGAATTCTACGGCTACCGTCCGTATGCGCGGCGGGGTTTTACAAAATCGCGTAACTTTAAAAGCAGGCGAACAAAAAATCGTATATTACGTTTTAGGGTTGACAACGGGTAAAGAAAATGTTATACGGCGCTATGCGAATATTGCGACGGAATGCGAAGAGATAGTCGCTGAAACCGATAGCGAAAGACCTTACGGCAGTATAAGAGTCAACTGTCCCGAACCTCAGATAAACCGCGTGATGAATTTTTGGGCTGAACATCAGGTTCGCTATTGTATGTTGGGCAAAAAAGCAGTGCGCGATAACGCTCAACTCGCTATGGCAATGCTTAATTGCGACGTCAATCGTGCAAGAGAAACTATTGAGGAATGTATAGTTCATCAATATTCCGACGGACATTCGGTTTTGCTGTGGTATCCGATTGTTGAAAAGACGATTTATTCGGACCCGTCTGCGTGGCTCGTATTCGCAATTTGCGAGTACGTTAAAGAAAGCGGAGATATTTCATATCTGAACAAAAAGTTCGCATATCTCGACGGTGGAGAAGGCAGCGTTTACGAGCATTTGAAAAAATCCGTAGAATGGTTTTCTGCCGAAAAAAATTCCGGTGAACACGGTCTGCCGAAAATTTATCACGCCGATTGGAACGACGCTCTTAACATTCCCGACGATAATGCAGAGTCTGTTCTTATGGCAATGCTCGTTTGTAAAGTTTATAAGGAAATTGCCGACCTTGCAAGATATATAGGAGATAACGATTACGCATCGCAAGTTGAAAATAATTATCGCTCTTTAAAGCAGATTACTAACGAAGTTGCGTTTAACGGAGATTATTACGTCAGAGCATTTTCTAAATTCGGAGTCGTCGGAGATAAAGATTGTCCCGACGGAGGAAAAATTTACGTCAATCCGCAAAGTTGGTCAATCCTTTCGGGTGTTTGCCCCAATAACTATTTAGGCAAGGTGTGCGATTCTATCGACGCTATGGAAACCGAAGACGGATTACCTATGTGCGCTCCGCCGTATTCCGTATACGACGAACACGTCGG
Source organism: uncultured Clostridia bacterium (assembly GCA_934254815.1). Lineage (GTDB taxonomy): Bacteria > Bacillota > Clostridia > Christensenellales > Borkfalkiaceae > UBA10281. The sequence goes on from CAKQME010000009.1 coordinate 102,740, forward strand.
AAGAATGAGCGGTATGTTGCCGGGAGTATACGAAAACGGCGGAATATACAATCACGCAGGTTGTTTCAAAGTTATGGCGGATTGTCGTATCGGTCGCGGCGAAAATGCTGTAAATACGCTTTTAAAGATTTTACCCGACGGGAAAAACAATCCGTCCGAAAAAACTACGGCAGAACCTTACGTTTTTACTAACTGCTACCTGAAACACCCGTCGGTCGATATGATGGTCGGATTTTCTTGGCAAACCGGAACTTCCGCTTGGGGAATTATGTGTGTATACGAGGGTATTTTAGGCTTGAAACGCGAATACGAAGGGCTTACCGTTTCACCGAACTTCCCATCGACGTGGAAACGCGTTACGGCAGAAAGAACTTTTCGCGGTAACAGACTTCATATAACCTATGAAAACGAAAATCGAGGTAATATAAAATTATTTATCGACGGGAAAGAAATAGAAGGCGTTATTATTCCGCCTTTTAAAGATAACGACGATCATTACATTATTTGCAGGACTTAAAAATGAAAAAATTACAATCTAAAAAATGGGGAGTGATAATACTTTGCTGGTTTGTTTACACTTGTTCGTATATAGGAAAAATGGGATACAGCGCGAATATTATTCAAATCGAAAAAACTTTCGGCGTATCGCACGCAACCGCAGGCATAGTAAGCACTTGTTTCTTTTTCGCATACGGAGCGGGACAAATCATAAACGGTATTTTTTGTAAAAAATACAACGTTAAATACGTTATATTTTTCTCTCTTTTGGTATCGGGCGTTTGCAATTTGCTTATGGGCGTATTGCAAACGTTTATTTATCAAAAATACATATGGTTTATAAACGGCGCTACGCTTTCGGTATTGTGGCCGTCGCTTATCAGATATTTATCGGAACGATTAAAAAAAGAAGAAATGTCGAGCGCGGTTGTCGCTATGGGAACGACCGTGGCGGTCGGCACGGCAACGGTATACGGATTGAGTGCATTGTTTGCGGAATTTCTCTTTTATCGTATGATTTTTTTCGTCGCGGCAGTAGTTTTACCGATTATGGCTGTGTCGTGGTTTATAATTTCCGCGAAATATCTTCCCGAAAAAGAAAATCAACCGCAATTACAGGCAAACGATAACAATAAACAAGGAGTAGACAAAACTCTTATTGTTTCGATAGCCGTATTAGCGATATTTGCGATAATTACCAACCTGACGAAAGACGGGTTGACAACATGGATCCCGAGCATATTAAAAGAAATATACTCTTTACCCGATTCGATTAGCATATTATTAACTTTATTATTACCTGTTTTGGCTATTTTCGGAACGGCTGTTGCTGCTAAACTGCGTAAAAAAATTCCCGATTTCATAGGTATATGTATAACGCTGTTCAGCGTAAACGCATTACTTATCGGAACGGTTATTATGTTTTTATCGGTAAGCGCAATAATAACACTCGTTTCGTTTGCGCTCGTATCTTGTTTTATGGCGGGAATAAATAACGTAATAACCAGTATGGCTCCGCTATATTGGAAAGATAAAATCAACTCCGGTATGTTGGCGGGTATTTTGAACGGCTTTTGTTACGTCGGAAGCACTATCAGTTCTTACGGCTTAGGCTTGGTTGCCGATTCATACGGCTGGAACGTTGTCTTTTGGTTATTGTGCATTTTATGCTTAGTATGCGTTGTAATAGGCGTCGTTCAATTATTATTCAGTTATAAATTAAAAAATTCTGTCAAACGAGAAACATAATACGTTATTATAATAAGTTTAGACCGAAGAGGTAAGTCGATATAATTTCGAGTTTCACAAAGGTTAAGACGGCATAAAAATATTTACAATTCAAACTTTGTTTTATTCGGTATAAAAACACTGTTATCGAAAAAACAAATCTTAATTTTAATGGCATAATGGTTCTATGACTGCCATTCTTATGCTATAGGCTTTGATAAACGATTTTTCTTTAAACTATAAAGAAGAGTCGGTTATTGAGGCCTTTTTCGTCATAAAAAAAATTAAAATTTATTTTTAAAGGTGCAGGAAAGTTGCAACTTTAGGTGCTAAAATACGGCTACAATCAGCGAAGGAGGCAATACGGATGACGGTAAGCGAACGACGTTTTATACCTATCGCTTACCTATCCCGTATACACTTCGCCCGGCAGGAACGGCGGCATTTTCGTAAACGAAGATTTTAATATAGATTTTAACGAAAATAAGTTAAATCGGAAAGAACTTACTTTATTATAAAAATTATTGCTGACGCTGAGCGGACTAATCGAAAAATTTACATAAGGAGCAAAACAAAAATGAACACAAAACCACCCTGCTTTGTAAAAAATGCAAGCAACGTGTACCGAACGAAAATCTTTATAGTAAGGCAAGAGATTTCGCTCGGGAGCGATCCCGACGGAATGAACGTAACGTTCAGTCGCGACACTATGTATTTGCGAACGCCTAAAAGGGATATAGGATACGAAGAATATTACTCTTGGCGCAAATACTTAAACGGCAGACGATTGCCGAGTACGATATACACGAGAAGATATATCTACTGAAAGTCGCGGGCGGGTACGGCGGGATAAAAATTAAAATGTAATAACCTTTGCAAATAAAGGCGGTTTAAACGAAAAGAAAAAGACGTTGTTTTTTTCGTTACCGCAAAGAAGCGTGTTGCTTCAAGGTTAAAAAGGTTTTTGCAGATAAAAATTACAACTTAATAGACGAGAAACGAAATAACGGTGGACGAGAATTTAAAACCCGTCGAGGAAAGCAAAAACCCGTAACGATTACTACTCCGAAAGTGGTAGTTTTAACGCAGGTGGAATTTGTTGACGGAGAACTCGTACCCGTTATGAAAACAGTAAAGGCGAAAGGAACTAAAACTACTAAAAAGCAAGTCTTTGAAAGGCTGTACAAGGCACATTCGGGGCTTAAACGACAACTTCTTCGGGCGAAGATAATTGACGGCATTAAGGGGCTGTTTAAAGACTTGAAATCCGCCGAGAATTACGTTGTCGATAACCTCGAAAGAAAGAAAAGGAATTTAATATGCCGTCGCACGAGAATGGTACGGAAAGTAAACTTACAAAAGTTTAATTATTTCGTAACTTTTACTTACGACGGCAAAAAGCATAGCGAAGTATCTTTCCGTAAAAAACTTACCTGGACGCTTGCGAATTTTTCGCATAGAAAGGGTTGGAAGTACGTCAGAGTGTGGGAACGGTCGCCCGAAAAGAACAGATTACATTTTCACGGGTTGTTTTTCGTACCGGACGGAACGATGCCCGGCGCGACGGAAGAAGTAAACAGTTATAGTTTTTCAATGCATAAACAACAGATAACGAAACAAAATTCATATTTTCTTGAAAAGTTCGGGAGAAACGATTTCGAGCCTATAAAGGATAACACTAAAATAGGCGAGGCGGTGGCGTATATTTTAAAATACATAGAGAAAAGCGGTGAGATGATAGTTTACTCTCGCGGCTTGCCGCAATATTTTGTGTCCGACGTATTTTCAAACGACGTAGTAACCCGTATAGGGCAAGAAGATAAAAAATTACTTTTATACGACGACTTTAACTGCATAGACGATGGCTGTTAATAGGAAAGGTAAAGGAAAAAACTATAAAGCAAATGCCTAAAAGTAATTAAAATGCAAAAACTATTGACATTATATCTTTGTTATGATATAATAACGATATAAGGAAGGTGAAAGATATGCCAACAATAAGACCGTCGGCGGATATAAGAAATAACTATCCCGAAATTTCAAAACTGTGTAAAGAAACGAAGAATCCCGTTTATATAACCGTAAACGGAAAAGGCGATACGGCGATTATAGACATAGCCGTTTTGGATGAACTGTATGCAAGACTTGATTTATACGAAAAAGTTGCGGCAGGGATAAGAGATATAGACGAAGGAAGAACGAAAACTCACGAAGAAGTATTCGCTAAATTCAGAAGGTAAGTATGTATAATTTGATATATTCGGAAGAGGTCGATCGGGATCTTACCGCCATATTTAATTATATAGCAGAAGATAGCGAGATGAGAGCAAGCGAGTATTTGGGAAAGATAGAAACTTGTATATTGCATTTGCAGAAAAACCCCGAGTTGGGAACGCTCGGAAAATTTCCCGAATTACAAAGGCTCGGAGTAAGGGTGTTACCGTTTGAACACTACTTGATACTTTATACTGTAAACGAGAGAAATCAATCGGTAAATTTACTTCGAGTAATACACGGCTCGATAAACTACAAAAGATTATTTTAAAATAAACGGCAGCGCGGAAGATTTGCCAAGCGGGTTAGCGGCGAACACCGCTTTCGTTACGCTTCCGTTTTCCGTTATTTCGGTCGGTTCGGTTAAGTTTAGGCGTGGCTTGTCTTCGGCGAGGCGCAGCCGAGCCGACTTGTATCAAGACAAGCCACGCCTAATTGCCAACGTTGCAAAAACCTTGCTAGTTTGAACATAAAAGCGTTTCCGTTTTGCAACCTGTCAAACCGTTGTTTTTTGACGTATAAAATGGTATAATTGTTTTAATAAATCGGAATTTTTAGGAGCAAAGATATGAACGCTATTGTGCAGTTGCTTCCTCTTGAATGCAGTGATAGAGAGCAGTTTATTTCGGATAATCAAAAAGCCTTTAATTATGGTGCGATGGAAGAATTCGGTCTTAGAGACAATCACTTCGAGGAATCGGGACAAATTATTTCACGACATACAATCGAACAGTCCATTGACGGCGGCGAAGCCTACCGAATCGTCCTGAACGGACAAAAAGTCGGCGGCATAGTGATCAAAGTTGACGGTGAAAAAGGCGACCTCGATCTCCTTTTTGTTTCTCCGACTTTCCATAGCAAAGGCATCGGATATACCGCTTGGTGCGCTGTCGAAAAACTACACCCGGAAGTAAAAGTGTGGGAAACGGTCACGCCGTATTTCGAGCAGCGAAACATTCATTTTTATGTCAATCGTTGCGGCTTTCACATCGTGGAGTTTTTTAATAAATATCACCCCGATCCAAACGATCCGGAAATGTGTGCCGAAGGACCGGACGAACAGTTCCCGGACGGAATGTTACGGTTTGAAAAGGTCGTTCGGTAAATTCCTGTTTGTTTCTTTTTTTTACTGTCGATATAAGAATGTAATTCGGCATAAAAAAAGGGAGCGTTAAAACTCCCTTGATGAATCCGAGACCGGATAACTTTTCGTTAGAATTTCTAACTTTTCTGATTGAGTAAACTACTTTTTCCATTTGGGATATACCTCCGTTTTTTATTAGCCTTTCGGCAAAGACGAAAGGCAAAAAACCGGAGCGGTATCTTTATTGTTATGTATATTGAAAAAACTGTTATACGGTCTTTCATAGTAAGCACCTGTTTTTGAGCGTAGAAAAAGCCGAGCGATTAAACGCCCGGCAGTTTCTTCTTTTTGCCGTTCAAATCGACTTTTATGCCGAAATATTCGTTAGAAAAGAAAAATACGAACTCCGATTTTGTTTCGGTGTTCGTATTATTCCCCTGTGGCGGAGCGTTAGTAACGTAAATCGAATTCAAAAGATTTGCTAGTCTGTATCAATATTTGTAACTTCGTTTAATACTAATTTTGTTAATAAAAAACCTGGAACAGCATTAATCTCATAATTATGTGCCCCAGTATACTTTAAAACGCCAGAAGTACTTTTAAAACCGAAAAAAGACACATCAACAGGAGTATCTCTGTCTATTGTAAAACTAACAACTTCACCTTGTCTGATTTTTGCCAACACATCGCCTGTTTCACTATTTACAACATTTGCTTTCATCATAGAGCCGTTAAGATATTGACACTTAATGCGAATCTCCCCGTTTTTAACACTAAAATTTAATGGTGCTCCACAATGAATACATACGTTAGCCCTATCTGAAACATCTTTTCCACAGTCAGGACATTTTACTACTGCCATGTTTACAACCCTCCTTTTATTTTTTCGCGACTAATAAAGATGTAATTATATAAAAAACATTTTAATCACCTTCTCTTTTCCCTATATAAAAAATGCGACAACCGAAGTTGCCGCAAAAAAACGCAAACTCCGATAGTCGCCAAACTAAACGGATTCCATGCAAGAACTGTCTTACACAACGCACCGAATGGAATTTGCATTTTTATCAAATTCTATGATGCGTCATATAAAAGGGTATAATGCACCCCTATAAGAATATAAAGAGTCCTTGCAAAATAAGGATTCGTTTAGTTTGGCATAATAAGTATAGCATATAATCAAAAATAAATCAATTATTTTAGGAATACTTAAAATAATTAAAGAAAAAATTTTAAATGGCTCTTTGGCGGGTGCTTGACTAATACAAGCGCGACGCTTCGCGTCGCGGTCAAGCACCCACCAAACAACTCACTTAAACTCGGATAAAAAGGTCAACTCAAAGCCGAGCGAAATGGGGCGTTCGCCGCTAAACCGCTTTGCGAATCGCCCCATAATTCTTCGCTCGTCGGCATATTTGGAGTTTTATTCCTTTTATATATTCCGAGTGTTTTTTTGCTCCGTTTTGTTTCGGACGGCGTTTTTTGCGCCGTCCTTTTTTGTTGCCTAAAATCCATTTTGCAGCCATTCCGCAGTCATTTTTCTTCTTTACAAAAACCATTGTAAATGGATATTTTCCATTGAAACTACATTTTGAGCCATTCACGCTTTTTCTGTGGAGTGTTGTAAGATTGAATTGTGCAAAGAGATTGCAAAAACTTTTGTATTTCTTTCAAGGAATTATTTCGAAGTCGCAAAAATCTTGCGAGTTCGGGTAATAAAATCTATTCAAAAAAAGGAGGACGAAAAAATGCTGCAAACCGAGTTGAAAGTCGTAGCCGTCGGCGAGCCTGATTTAGAGGCGTTGACCGACGGCGAAAAACGAACTTTCTTTGAAAGTATATTTTCAAGGATAGTCGAACTGCACAAACAAACGCAAACCGAAAACGAAAACGAAACCTGACTTAAAAGCCGAAAAAATTACGCATTAAAAACTAAATAAAACCAAACCGAGTAAATAGAAAAATATTAAATTAGAAAATAACGCTAAAAAGCGATAACATAAACGAAATGAAAGGAACTGAACGGAAATCTATTTATGACTTAAACTAACCGAATTGAATTGAATTGTAATTAAATCAAACTGTAAACGGCAGAGTATGAAATTGTATGGTGTTTCGTATTCTGCCGTTTTTTATTTTCTCGCCATACAAAAAAATCTAAATCACAAGGAGTAAAAAACTATGAACTACGCAAATATGAAAATCTATTTTGACGGCGGTCATTACGTCGGAATACCGCAAGGAGCGTTTCCGAGCGGAAAAGGCTGTAAAAGGCGCGCCGTTAAACCGATGAAACAACAATCGACGGCAGACGTAACGCCGCCCGAAACCCCGAAAGAACGCTTTGAAGCGGCATATAAAGAGAGCCAATCGCTACCCAAGCGAGAACGTAAGGCGCATATAAAAGCCGCTTTGAAAGACGATTTCAAGGATAAAGCCGAATTAAACGCTTTCGTCGAGAAACACACTGAGCGAATGAACACCAACGCCATTAAACGCAAAGTAAGGCTTATGCGAAAGTTGCGTTTGCAGGATTGGAATTTTTTCGTAACTTTTACTTACTCGAATGAACTACACACTGAGGAAACGTTCCGCAAAAAGTTGTCTAACACTCTGAAACACCTTGTAGCGAGAAACGGTTGGAAATATGTCGGAGTATGGGAGCGTGGCGAAGATACGAACAGACTACATTTTCACGGCATTTTCTTTATTCCCGACGGCAAAATGATAGGAAAACTCGAAGAAGTTAAGGACTACGACACGCGAAACCACCGTATGCAAAAGACATACCAAAACACGCATTTTCTAAAACAATTCGGGCGTAACGATTTCAAGGATATTGCTACGCAGGACGATATTTCCGAGGCGGCGAAATACATTACGAAGTATATGGAAAAGTCCGGCGAGCGTTTAGTCTACGGTGGGAAATTGCCGACTTACTTCCGCTCGGACGTTTTGGACGAAGATGTAATATGCACGTTCGGAATTGACGACCGCAAAGTGTTGCTTTTCGATAACTTCACCTGTATCAACGAGGGCGAAATTCTCGGAAAGGTAAGCAAAGAAATTATAGCGCAGTTGCCGCATTGCAACTAATTAGTCTTTCGGATCGGGAAAGGTTAAACGAAAACGACTTTTTCG
>CAKQME010000010.1 GCA_934254815.1 uncultured Clostridia bacterium
CTGTTATGTTATAAAACGCAGATTGGCGAGTAAAAACGGAAAAGACCTTATAATAATGGAGAATGAAATCCCTGACTACTTTTTCGACTTTAAAAAACGATATCTTTGCCGTTTAACCCTAAAATAATTTTGTTCGATAAATTTAACTTGAAAAAATCAGATAAATATGCTACAATTTAGTAAATCTAAATTCAAGAATAAAAACAATGATTTTTCAGGAAACCGAGAGAACGGAATTAAAAAGAGTTTTGAACGATACAAATCAAAAGAAAATAGTAGCCTTTTTAAATAGTTTTGACGGAACGATATTTATCGGAGTAAATGACGACGGTAGTATTCTCGGCGTGGAAAATCTCGACGAAACGCAAAAGAAGATTGCGGATATTGTGACTACGCAGATTTTGCCTAATCCGCAGGAAAATATCGAACTCGGAACGAAATATGTTGACGGTAAAAACATTGTTGAAATAAAAGTTTTTAAAGGCAATTCGCTGTATTACATAAAAAAATACGGCAGAAGCGCGGCGGGCTGTTTTATTCGCGTAGGAACGAGTTGTCGCAGTATGACCGAAGAACAGATCGAGGAGAGGTATCGTCGAGCAATAAAATCCGAGAGCGAAAGTATAGTTGATATAGAGAATTATAAGCTATCATCGATAAGCTTTAATATCTTATCAAAACAGAAGAAAAAATTAACCGTCGGGAGTAAATGCTCCCGACGGTTTGTTGTTTGTGAGTTTATGTCGGCGTATGCGTAGCTTTCGTTATAATTCGCTCGGAGATATCATGCGACAGTAACAATTGTTGCTTATGGCATTTATCGAATTGTACGGCAATAAAGTTTCGTCAAGTTCTTCTATCGTTTCGATTTCTCCGTTAATATAGTCGATAAGCCTTTCTTTGCATGATTTTACGCGCAATATAACTCCGCCTAACCGAGCTTCCTGAACCTCGAATCCGAACGGTTTGTTCTCAATAAACCATAATTTTTTAAATGCTTTCCAGAAATTAGTTATTCTGTCCGTTAATATATCCATTTCTTCGGCAATTTTACCGAGAGCGGCTAAGTCTTTATTGTTGTAAGCCGTTCTTATCCGTAAACCCAAATCGTATTTGATATCCAATGCCGAGCATAAAGCGGAAAGACAATCGAAAATATACGATAGATCTCCTGCGCGTTCAGCCGCGAATTTCAAATTTTCGGATAATTTCAGATAGTCGGGGTTTCCGTGTCGTTCGATTAAATTGTCGTAAAAACCTATAAACGAGTCGCTGTAAAGCATTACTTTGCACGGGTTTTCCAGCTCGTCCGACTTAATAGGGGTAGAATTAGGCAAGTCGAGCATCATAAAATCGTCGAACGAAAGCCCGTAAGCGTCTTTAAATTCGGTTTTGATTTTTTCGTCGTCGAAGCAACCGTCGGCATATCTGCGAATGGCAAATAAAGACGGTAACAACGAAAAGAACGAACATTCTTTGCCGTTATCTCCCCACATTGTTATAAATACGTCTTTGATTTCGTTTTTTCTTACGCTTTTCATTGCCGCTTTCATCGATTTCAAAGAATAGCCGTTATACGGCGCGAAGCCGTTCCAGCACCAGGCTCCGCCTGCAAACCAGACGTTTTTATTGAATTTTTTGTGAACCGAAAACATATTGTCATAATCGGTTTCGTTCGTATGGTAATAATCCCAGTAGATAGGATCTATATTTTCGGGTAAATAAGAAACAGTTTTTTCGTCGAGCTTAACGTTTGCGCCGTAATATTCTCCGTTGTTGGCAAGGCGGAAGAACATATCGCTCCACATATGCGCGGTAAAACCGTATTTTTCGGCTATCGCGCTTACCCGTTTAAGGTGTCTGATAAGTAATTCGTATCTGTTTGTAAATCCGTGAATATCGAGATATTTGCCCAAGCCTACCATATGCGCTTCGTCCATTCCGATATTTACCTCGCGCGAGGTAAAACATTCGGCAAGGGTTTTGAACATATTTTCGATAAGCGAGTAGGTTTTTTCGTCGTCTATCAGTAAAATATCGTTCACGTCGACGATATCGCGATATTTTTCCAATTTGACAAGATTGGTAAAATGCGCCAGAGTCTGGATAGCGGGTATAAGCTTTATGCCTTTTTTTGCCGCATACTCGTCAATGGCTTTAAGTTCTGTTTTAGAATATCCGCCGCGCATATATCCGAAATAGTGTTCGCTTTCGATTTTATATACGTCTTCCATATATAATTCAAGCGTATTATATCCCGCGACGGCGATATAATCTATAAATTTTTTAGTTGTGGCTACATTGATAACCGCGTTTCTCGAACAATCGAGCATAACCCCGAAATGTCTGTATTTTTCCATAATTTCCTCCGCGCCGAAGTTCGGCGTATTTTTTTCAGGTGATTATATTGTATCAAACGCTATTATATTTTGCAACCGAATACGCGAAAAAAACAAGCAAAAAAAGACAAGACAAATAGCGACGTTTATGTTACAATTAAAGCGTAAAATTTACTTGCGGCGGAGGGAAAATATGTTGTCGGACGATATGATCGATTATATCGAGCGAAATCTTTTTAACGATATAGATTATGATGAGCTGGGGCGTAGCGTTTATTATAATAAATTTAACGCAATGCGTATTTTTTCTGCTTCGACCGATTATACGCTGGCGGAATATATAAGGTTCAGAAGATTATCCGAAGCGGGAAAGCAGATAAGCGAAACGAAAAAAAAGATTATCGATATTGCGTTCGACAGCGGATATTCTACGGCTGAAAGTTTTACAAAGGCATTTAAAAAATTTAACGGGTTTACTCCCGCCGAATGCAGAAAAATAAAAAAATATAAATATATTCCGAAATGGAACGGAGAAATGAGAGGAAGAATTATGAGTTTTGAAGAGATTGAATTTTCAAATTTAAAGTTGATCGGCTTCGGTAAAAGATTTGTCGGTAAAACCGAAAGCAGATTAAATCAGGACGAAGAATTTGTGACTTCGACGAGAAAAAAGCAAGAGGCGTTGAGAACTCTGCGCAAAGCCGACGATTGCGACTGGTGGGAGCTTCTCGATAATTTCGACGAAAGCGGTTATACCGCGCATTACGCCGTCATACCCGAAAAAATGCGAAACGATTATAAAGCTTTATCGGAAAAAACTTTGTGCGCCGATTACGATTACGGTTTTACAGAAAAAGAAATAAAAACCATAATAAAAACGTTCGAAAAATTTACGGTCAACGGTAAATATGCGAAATTCGTGTCTGAAACGATGCCGTTTCCGATGAAAATGATGGACGATTTTACAAAAAGGGTGTATAATAGAATCGACGATTATAAAATTATCCGCGACGAAAGCAGACCCGAACTCATGAAAATTCACTGGTGCAGACGGGCGGAAATAGACAACAGAAAACTTGAAATATATATTCCTGTAAAATAACGTTAAAAAGGTGAAGTCTATGGAAAGATTGGCTTGGAAAGCGACGATACGCGACGGTAAAGAAGACGAGTATGTAAAACTGCATTCAAAACTGCCCGAAGATATGAAAAACGAACTTAAAGCGGCGGGCATAACCAATTATTCGATCTGGGTGTGCGGAAACGAAGTTTTCGGCTATTACGAGTGTTCGAAAGGTAAAAAGTTCGCCTGCGAATATCAGAAAAATTCCCCCGTCGTTCAGGCGTGGGAAAAAAATATGCAGAATATCACATATATGCAATTAGACAAAGAAACGGGCGCGCAACCCGAATTAAAACAAGTATTTTATCTCGAATAATCTAAAAAACGTATGAAAAAGTTATTTTGCCTGATAATATCGATAATTCTGACATTGGGTTTTATCGCGTGTAAAAATAGCGGCATAGCAAGCGAAACCGAGAGTTCGTCGCAGAGCGAAACAGGCGAACAGCCGGGTTATTCCGTAATTCGGACGGACGTAAAAAACGGCGATAAAAACATTTACGGCAATCTCTATATGCCGTCGGTAAAGAAAGATAAATATTCGCTTGTTATAATGTCGCACAGCGCGTTTCTTACGGGGTCGTCGCTTAAAGCGTATGCGGCTGGTTTTGCCGAACGCGGATATATGGCTTACGCTTTCGATTTTTGCGGCGGAAGTCCTTTTTCCAAGAGCGACGGAGATTCGGGCGCGATGACGATATTTACCGAAGTTGCCGATCTTGAAGCCGTTATCGATTATTTCAGGCTTCGCCCCGAAACGGATATCGATGAAATTTACCTTTTAGGCACGAGTCAGGGCGGAATGGTGAGCGCGTTGACGGCGGAAGCCGAATCCGATAAAATAGCGGGTATGATTTTAATGTATCCCGCGTTCAATATTCCCGAACAGGTCGGCGAAAATTCGGGCGTAGGCGGCGCGATTCTCGGAAAAGAATACGTCGAAACCATAAAAGATTTCGACGTGTATTCCAATATTGGTAAATTCGAAAAACCCGTTCTGATTATTCACGGAACGAAAGATACCACCGTCGACCTTTTGTACTCCGTCCGCGCGGCGGAAAAATACGCCGATTGTACGTTAAAGACCATAGAGAACGCTCCGCACGGGTTTAACGGAGATAATTTCAGCCTTTTCGGCAACTACGATTCGTTCGTCTGGCAGTATATCGACGAATTTCTGAATTTATATAAAACGGCGGGCAATAAAACGGTCTAACCATTCGAGCGTGTATTCGCGCAGATCTTCGGGGGTTGAAGCGGTTTGCCCGCGGCAGTATTTGACGTATTCCGAAATTAACCCCTCTATAAATATGTTTATCTCTATTTCGAGATATTTTTTGTCTTTCAGACGTTTGTCGTTATAACATAGTTCGAGACATTTGCCCGAAGCGAGCGTCATAAGCCTTTTTGCGACGAAAAGTATGTCGTCCGATTTGCACATCATCATATATTCTTCGTTGTTTTTTCTTATATAAGCGAAAAGTTCGTCGATGAATTTTGCAAAGTTATCCGAAGAAAGTAATCTCGTATTATCAAAGAAATTCGAAATAAGTTCGTTTTCGTAGTCTTCCGCCACGCCGTAAATATCGTCGTAATGAGAATAAAACGTTCCGCGGTTGATATTTGCGCGTTTTGCCAGTTCGCTTACGGAGATTTTTCCTATTTCTTTTTTTTCCGCCAGCATTTCGGCAAAAGTCGCTCGTATTAACTTCCGGGTTTTTATAGACGCGTTGTTCAGATTCTGAGCTTTCATTTTACTCCTTTAAAATACATTTTAACATATTTTGCAACGGTGTTGAAATTTCAACACGGTCGTTATATTTGTGTTTAACTTTTGCGTTAAAAACCAATATAATGATTTTGTACAATCTCATTATACTGAAAAAAAATCAAAATGTCAACGGTGTTGATAAAAAAAGAAGAGGAATTTTTATGGACGTTATCGAAGTAAAAAACCTTACGAAGGATTACGGCTCCGGCAGGGGCGTGTTCGACGTGAGCATCGCCGTTAAAAAAGGCGAGGTGTTCGGCTTTTTAGGACCGAACGGCGCGGGCAAGTCGACTACTATAAGACACCTGATGGGTTTTTCAAAACCGGATAAAGGCGAAACTTATATACTCGGCAAACCTACATTCGACCGTTATTACGAGATTTTAAACCACGTCGGCTATATACCGGGAGAGATAGCTCTTCCGCAGGGTTTGACTGGTTGGGAATTTATCCGTATGATGCAGTCGCTGCAAAAGATAAAAAACGAAGAGAGACTTAAACAGATGCTCGACTTGTTCGAGCTTGACGACGTTGCGCTTCGCGGCGAAACAAAACGAATGAGTCTTGGCGTAAAGAGAAAATTGGCGGTAGTTACGGCGTTTATGAGCGATCCGGAAGTGCTTATTCTCGACGAACCGACGAGCGGACTTGACCCCGTGATGCAGGAGACTTTCGTCAACTTCATTCACGAAGAAAAGGCGCGCGGCAAAACTATACTTTTGTCCAGCCATATATTTTCCGAAATCGATTCGACCTGCGACCGCATAGCGATAATAAAAGACGGCAGAATTGTTTCGGAATTTGTCGCGGACGACTTAAAGCATGCGTCGCTTAAATATTATTCGGTACAATTTGCGAGCGAAGCCGACGAGAAGAAGTTCGAAACCGAGAGTAAAAAGCTTTCGTCGATGAGTATAATCGGCAAAGAAGAGGACGGCGGATTGAAAATGTCGCTTGAAGATAAAGATCTTAACGCGTTTATTGCGCTGTTGTCCGACTGCCATGCGACGCAGTTCTCCAACCGCCGCGAAACGCTCGAAGATTACTTTATGAAGTTCTATAAAGAAGATAAGGATTTCGGAGGTGCGCTTAAATGAACGTTATCGAAATAGACGGTCTTACCAAGGACTACGGAAACGGCAGAGGAATATTCGACGAACATCTGAATATCGCCAAGGGCGAAATGGTCGGGTTTGTCGGCACTAACGGCAGCGGAAAAACCACGACTATCCGTAATATATTAGGTTTTATCAAGCCGACAAGCGGCAGCGTAAAAGTAAACGGGCTTTCTTCGTGGGAGCATGCGAGCGAAATAGCTAAGTCCATCGGTTACGTTCCGGGCGAAATAGCTTTCCCCGATTTGCCTACCGGAATAGACTTTCTTAAATGTCAGGCGGAATTTTACGGACTGAGAGATATGAGCTACGCAAACGAGCTTATAGAGCGGTTACAGCTTGATCCGCGCGCGAATTTAAAGCGAATGAGCAAGGGTATGAAACAGAAAACGGCTCTTGTCGCCGCGCTTATGAACGATGCGCCGATAATAATTCTCGACGAACCGACTACGGGTCTTGACCCGCTTATGCGAGTTACGTTTCTGGATATAATAAAGAAAGAACACGACAAAGGCAAAACGATTTTTATGAGTAGCCATTTGTTCGAAGAACTCGAAACCACCTGCGACAGGGTTGCGCTTATAAACGACGGACATATAATCGACGTTGCGGATATGAACGAAATCAGGAACCGCCCGATAAAAGATATGAAAATCGAGTTTACCAACGCCGCCGACTATGAAAAATTCAAAAAAGCGGGTTATGAAATTACCCGTCTGCAGGAACAATATAATCAGGCGACCATAAAAATAAAAGTCGAAGATACGGGAAAATTGCTCGGAGAGCTTAAAAATTACGACGTAAAGTTTATATCGGAAATCCCTTATACGCTCGAAAAGCACTTTAAAAATATTTTAAAAGCTAAAAAGGAGAGTAACCAGAATGTTCAGTAAAGCATTGTTCAAACAGTCGTGCAAGGCAAACGGCACAATGTGGGCGATAATAACCTTTGCGGTATGTTTTATGCTCGCTTGCGTTATGATGATAAGCGGAAGCGGCAATATAGGCAAAACGAAAGACGCGATACAGGATACGATAATTCAGAAAGAAGTCGAATCGTCTTTCAAGCAGAGAAACTTAAAGTATTATTCCGACGCGACCGACGGTCTTGAAAAATTCGACGGTTATTTCACTATGGAATTTAAAAACGCTTACGCGTATTATACCGAATTTGCAATGTGGAGAGCGCAACTTCCCGAAACTGCGGGTTCTGCGGCTATAGGCGAGTGGGCAAAGAAATTCCCAGCGCCGAAAAACGCCGCCGCGACAGTTGTCTATACTAACCTTAAAATGCAGGAATGGATGGATAAAATGCCGCAGATAACCGACGAGGCTATAGGCGGAAACGAAACCGTTTACGCAATGTACATTAAAGGTTGGAACGAAAAATATGCCGTTTCGCAAGAAAACGTAAACAAGGCTATTTCGGGTTCGGCGTATCTGAACGCTATAAACGATTTGCAGACTTATATAGCGACGGAGTCCGATAATCGTAAGTATGACGAGGCGGCAAAGACCGAATATCTCGGCTCTGTAATGTTCGTTCTTAACCCCGTTTCCGATTCCGCGACGGGCGCTCATATGTTCGACGAGACGTATAGCAAACATAACGAAAGTATGGAATACGACGTCACATCGCTTGCGCTCAATGTGGCCGACGAAAATTACGTCAATTCGAAAGACAGGGTTGAATACAGAGAAGATTGCGCCGAAAAATGTACGGCTATCTTCCTTGCGGATAACTTTACTAAGCAGGAAAACGTCGACGAACTCGTAAAAGCTTTGAGCGATTACGGCGTAGACGCGGAAAAATACGCTTCGTTCGATTATAACTATTCGAGAATCAATCAGCTTGTCAGAACGGCTGCCATATCGTATCGTTACAGATACGAGTATGAAGTCGACTCTCTCGGAAAAGACCCCGCGGAAGTTAAAGCCGAACTCGACAAAGACCTTGCCGGCAGCTTGCTTTCGTCTCTTCCCGACGAGGTTTCCGACGCGCTTAAAGAAGTAGGCGAACTCGATTTATACAGCCTGATAGTCGGTTCTATATTCTATAAACTCGCAGGTTTGTTGTTGCCTATAATCTATATGATAATGGCGTCGAACAACCTGATAGCGGGGCAGGTGGATACGGGTTCTATGGCATACGTTTTGTCCACTTCGACAAAGAGAAAGACGGTCGTATTCACTCAGGCCGTATACCTCATAGGTTCGCTTTTCGCAATGTTCTGCCTTACTTCGGCAACGGGTTGCGTATGTCTTGCGCTGGTGTTGAAAGATACTCCGTCGATTGAGCTGACTTACGGAAAACTGCTTCTGCTTAATCTCGGCGCGTTCCTTGTATTGTTCGCCTTGTCGGGTCTTTGCTTCCTTACTTCCTGCTGGTTCGACAGAAGCAAACGTTCTATGGCTATCGGCGGCGGCTTGAGCATTTACGCGCTTGTCGGAGCTATGCTCGGTCTGTTCGGAACTCAGACGATACCGTCTGTCGTAAGACTCGATGCGCTCAATAACTTCAACTATACGACGATTATCACATTGTTTGACGCGGTTTCGATAATCGACGGAACAACGGCGTTTATATGGAAGTTTGCGATACTTCTTGTCGTAGGAATAGCCGGTTATATAATAGGCTCGAAGAAATTCGTAAAGAAAGATTTGCCGCTTTAATTATCGCGCAGGCTCCCCTCATCGGGGAGCTGTCGGTAATTTCGTACAATAAATAAAAAAAATTAATTATACCAAGGGGAAACAGAAATGTTTGATTTTTTAAAGTTATGTAACTATTTTGAAAAGATGCCTGCTATTAAGCGCGGCGCGCTTTTGGCTGAAAAGTCGGTAAAAGTAATAGCGGGGCTTAAAGCTCTCGACGTAGACGGCGTTGACGCGGTAGACGCGTTGGCAACGTTCCTTATAGGTTCGGTCGTGTGCGACGGAAACGTAAACGAAGTGGAATATCTTCTTATATATCCCGCGCTTGTAAGAATATTCGGTGACGGCTTTGATTACGCCACGATAAAGCAGACGTTTAAAGGCGCGCAGGGCAAGAAAGCCGTTAAAGAATGCGTCGAGCAAATGGAAAAAGTCTATTCTGCATTAGGCGAAGAAATGCGCCGCGACGTATTCGAGTTGTGTTTATGCGCCGTAGCCGTAGACGGAAAGATATCGTTGAAAGAGCGTATATATCTGCGTCGTCTTGGCAGCATAAAATAATAAAATCACCGAGATTCTTATTGTTTGTTTTAAGGCTAAGTATTCAGTATTGACGAAGTGGTCGAACCCTCGGTACGCCATGCGCAAATAAAAGGATAGCCACACTTTTTAAGTGTGGCTATCCTTTTATTGGTGGGGGCGGTAGGGCTCGAACCTATGACCTCTACCATGTCAAGGTAGCGCTCTGACCAACTGAGCTACGTCCCCACAAAACTTGCTTTATTATATTATCAGATTTTTTATTGTTTGTAAAGGGTTTTCGACAGGTTTATAAAATTTTTTTATTTTACTTGATGTTAAGGTGCGTAATAACGCGTTTTTTTCTCCGTTTTTGTTTTTTATTGTATTATTTTATTTGAAATTTATTAAAATATATGCTAAAATAAAATAGTATAATAAGGAGATCGTGCGCTTTAAAGCCGCTGTTTCGGCTTCGGCGGACGGTCATCGGAGTTTTCTAATGGAAAAAAGAATTCAGATTAAACAGTTGTATTCCGACGTCGCAAGTTATGCGGACAAGCTCGTCACCGTTATGGGGTGGGCGCGTACAATCCGCGACGGTAAGGATTTCGGCTTTATCGAACTTAACGACGGCAGTTCTTTTAAAGGCGTTCAGATTGTTTTCGAACGCATGAAGTTATCTAATTACGAAGAAATCGCAAAGCAGAACGTCGGCGCGTCGCTTATAGTCAAAGGTACGCTTGTTTTAACTCCCGAAGCTAAACAGCCCTTTGAAATCAAAGCCGAGGAAATTAAAGTGGAGGGAACTTCTTCCCCCGACTATCCGCTGCAGAAAAAGAGACATTCTCTCGAATATCTCAGAGAAATAGCTTTTCTTCGCCCTAGAACCAACACGTTCGGTGCGGTTTTCCGCATAAGAAGCGAAGCGGCTTTCGCAATACACGAATTTTTCAACTCGCGCGGTTTTGTATACGTTCATACGCCGCTTATCACCGGCAGCGACTGCGAGGGTGCGGGCGCAATGTTTCAGGTGACTACGTTGCCGCTTGACAACGTACCGAAAACCGAGGACGGAAAAGTCGATTATTCCAAAGACTTTTTCGGTAAACAGGCGTCGCTTACCGTTTCGGGGCAGCTTTCGGCGGAGGCTTACGCTATGGCGTTCGCCAACGTATATACGTTCGGTCCTACGTTCAGGGCGGAAAGGTCGAATACGGCTCGTCACGCGGCGGAATTCTGGATGATTGAACCCGAAATGGCGTTTGCCGATCTTGCCGACGATATGGACGTGGCCGAAGCGATGGTTAAACACATAATACTTCACGTTATGAAAACCTGTCCGCAGGAACTTGAATTTTTGAATAATTTTGTAGATAAGGGGCTTATAGCAAGGCTTGAAAACGTCGCTCATAACGACTTCGTGAGATTGCCTTATACCGAGGCGATAAAGATACTCGAACCCGTTAAAGATAAATTCGAATTCCCCGTATACTGGGGTTGCGATCTTCAGAGCGAGCATGAGAGGTATCTTACCGAACAGGTTTACGGAAAGCCCGTATTTCTTACCGATTATCCCAAGGAAATCAAAGCGTTCTACATGAGATTGAACGACGACGGAAAGACTGTCGCGGCGGCAGATCTGCTCGTTCCCGGTATAGGCGAGCTTATCGGCGGAAGTCAGAGAGAAGAAAGGCTCGACGTTCTGACCGACAGAATAAAAGAACTCGGTATGAAACCCGAAGATTACGACTGGTATCTCGATCTTCGTAAATACGGCGGAGTTACTCATTCGGGTTACGGCTTGGGCTTTGAAAGAATGATTATGTACTTGACAGGAATTGCCAACATTCGCGACGTTATACCTTTCCCGAGAACGGTAGACAATCTTGAATATTAAGGTGCGGCGAATGAAAATTGTAATTGACGCTTACGGCGGAGATAACTCTCCGTCGGAGATAGTAAAAGGCTCGCTCGAAGCCTTAAAAGAAAAAGAGAATTTCGATATCGTACTCGTTGGCAAACGCGACGGAATAGAACGCGCGCTTGCGGGCGAAGAATACGATTCTTCGAGAGTGTCGGTTGTGGATGCGAACGAGGTTATAACGTGCGAAGAAACCCCGACCGAAGCTATTCGTAAAAAGCCCGATTCGTCTATAGTCAAAGCCGTTAAAATTCTGAAAGAGGACGAAAGCGCGAAAGCGTTCGTGTCGGCGGGGTCGACGGGCGCGGTGCTTACCGCGGCGGTGTTGTTGTCTCCGAGAATAAAAGGGGTAAATCGCCCCGCGCTCGCTCCGCTTTTTCCGAATATGCGCGGCGGAGAAACGCTTTTTCTCGATTGCGGCGCAAACGTGGATTGCAAACCGCTTAACCTTTTGCAGTTCGCCGTTATGGGCAGCGTGTATATGAACGAAGTAAAGGGTATCGAAAACCCGAAAGTCGCGTTGCTGTCGAACGGCACCGAGGACGCCAAGGGGTGCGCTCTCACGAAAGAAGCTTTCGAGCTTATCAAAAACGCCGAAGGCATAAACTTCGTGGGCAATATGGAAGCGAGAGATATATTGTCGGGCAATTACGACGTGGTCGTTGCCGACGGTTTTTACGGCAATATTGCGTTGAAGTCTATGGAGGGCGCGATAGGTTGTATATTTGCAAGCCTTAAAACGGAAATATATTCTTCGTTCAAATCCAAAATAGGCGCGCTTCTGATGAAAAAGTCGTTTAAAAAAGTAAAGAATACGCTCGACTATAATAAAAAAGGCGGTGCGACTTTACTCGGAATGGAAAAAGTAGTCGTGAAAGCTCACGGCGCGTCCAAAGCGGAAGCGTTCAAAAACGCCGTGTTGCAGGCTTATGAGAGTTCGTCGCTTGACATAAACGAAAAGATAGGTCGCGAAATCGCTCGCGTTGGCGAGGGGAAAGTATGATTTTCGATCTTTCGTGCGAAGAACTTATAGGTTATACGTTTAAAGATAAAAACCTTTTAAGAAGATGTTTCACTCATTCTTCTTACGGTCACGAACACAGAGATATGCCCGATAACGAGAAACTCGAATTTTTCGGAGATTCTATTCTCGGTTACTGTACGGCTGAATATCTGTATAAAAACTATCCCGAACTTGACGAGGGAGGGCTTACCGAATTAAAACAGAAATGCGTTTCGTCTAAGCCTCTGGCGGAAGCAATAAAGCGAGCGGGGCTGGATAAGTATATATTGTTCGGAGAGGGCGAAAAACGCGCCTCGAATCATGTCTCGGCTTGCGAAGATCTGTTTGAAGCTCTTGTCGCTGGGATATATCTTGACGAGGACGGCGGGCTTGAAGCCGCTAAAAAGTTTATTACCGAAAAATTGCTGTTAAAAGCGAATATCCCCAAGCGCGAGAAGAGAAACGACGACGTAAAACTGAAAGACCCGAAATCGGCGTTGCAGGAATATGTTCAGAAGAGTAAGGCGGGCAAGCTGACCTATCCGTTGAAGAGCAGAAAAGGTCCGCCCCATTCTCCTACGTTTGTTTCTGCCGTCGCGCTCGACGGTAAAGAACTTGCCACGGGTGAGGGGAAGAGTAAAAAAGAAGCCGAAAAGGTTGCAGCGGAGAAAGCGTACAGGCTTTTGCATAAACCGCGTAAAAACAAAAAAGTAAATCGAAAGGAGAACGCATAAGTGGATTTCAAAAGAGTCGAACTTATCGGTTTTAAATCATTTGCCGATAAGCAGGAAATTCAATTCGATAACGGCGTAACCTGTATAGTAGGACCGAACGGTTGCGGAAAGAGTAACGTTGCCGACGCTATAAGGTGGGTGCTTGGCGAGCAGTCTGCGAAGACGATGCGCGGTTCGAGCATGCAGGACGTTATCTTTAACGGAACTCAGAACAGAAAATCGCTTTCGTATTGCGAAGTGTCTTTGACTTTCGACAACACCGCGAGAATTTTCAAAAATCTCGATTACGACGAGGTGGTGTTCACAAGAAAGTTGTTCCGTTCGGGCGAGAGCGAATACTATATAAATAAAACCCCCGCAAGACTGCGCGACATAGTGGATAATCTTCACGAGTGCGGCGTGTCTAAAGAGGGTTATACGATTATCGGTCAGGGTAAGGTCGCTGAGATACTGTCGTCTAAGCCGGAAGACAGACGTACTATTTTCGAAGAGGCGGTAGGTATCGCCAAGACGAAAGCCAAAAGACTTGAAACGATGCGTAAGCTTGACAGAACGCGCGATAATATCACGCGTATCGTCGATATTACCACCGAACTCGAAAGGCAGATCGAGCCGCTTTCCAAACAGGCGGAAAAAGCGAGAACGTATAATTCGCTTACCGAACAACTTCGTTTCCACGAAGTAAATAATTTCTTGTATAAGAGCGAACACGCGTCGAGCGAGAAAGAAAAAATAAACGCTCGTATAGCCGCCATAGACGAAGAAATTACGGGGCGTAACGCCGAACTCGATCAGGCTGTAAGAGATTACGAACTGCATCTGAGCGAGATATCGCAGGCAGACGAATATATCCGCGCCATCAACGAAGAATTGATCGAAAAGACGAAAACCTTTGAACGTCAGTCGGGCGAAGCGAAAGTCTTTAACGAGAAAATAACCTATTTCAAAAACGAAACCGAGAGATTGCGTATCGAAATAGAAACGGCTAAAGCAAAGATAGCCGAACTTGAGGGCAAGGCTAAAGAACGCCGCGAATATGCCGAGCAACTGAAACGCGAAAGCGTGGAACTCGGCGGAAAGTCCGAAGAGATAAATTCAAAGCTTGCCGAAGTCGTAGCAAAGATTACCGAGGGCGAAATGAAAGCCGAAACGGCGAGAAAAGCTTTGATGGAGAGCGTCGAATCGCTTGCGGATATCAAGCTGAACATAGGTTCGCTGTCGGCTGAAAAAGACGTAATGACCGAAAAGGAGCAGGAAACCGTCGAAAGACTTACGACGTCTTCTCAGAGACTTGCCGCATTACATCTCGATAAACAGCAAAAAACCGACGAACTCAATAAAGCCGAGAAAATTTCGCAGAGGGTTAAAGACGAAATAAAAGACGCCGAAAACGATATTTCCACAACCAATCAGGTTATATCGGATATCAATTCCAAACTCTATTCGCTTAACGCGCAGATATCTTCGCTCGAATCTAATAAAAAGGTTTATCAGAACTTAAAAGAAAGTTACGGCGGATATTCCGACGCGGTAAAACGCCTGATGCAGGCTTGCAAGCAAAACCCCGAACTCGGAAAGCGTTCCAAAGGCGTTGTCGCAAGCGCGATACATACTACGGCTCAGTACGAAATAGCAATAGAAACCTGTCTCGGCGGCGCGGCGCAGAATATAGTTACCGCCAACCCCGACGACGCTCAGTATTTAATGACGTATCTTAAGCGTAACGAGTTGGGCAGAGCGACTTTCCTGCCGGTAACGTCCATCAAACCGAGAGGCGAAACGTCCGAAATAAGACGGGCGTTAAACGACCGCGGAGCTTTGGGCTTGGCTAACGAACTCGTCACTTACGACGATTATTATGAAAAGATAGTCAGATTTTTGCTCGGCAACACGCTTATTGCCGACGATCTCGAAAATGCGAAAGTCATCGCTCAGAAATACGGTTTCGCGTTCAGAATAGTTACGCTCGACGGCGACGTTCTGGCGGCTAACGGTTCGATGACGGGCGGTTCCCGCAGACAGACGACCTCGGGCTTCCTTTCGATGGATAGAAAAATGGACGATATTTCCAAAGAAGTCGAAGTCAAGCGCGAACGTATGACTATGTACGAAAACGATAAAAAGCAGCTCGAAAGCCAGGTGGTTGAGCAGAGACAGCAGCTTGAATCGCTCAATAATAAACTTCAGGATTTGAAGCAGAATATCGTCGCGCTGAAAGAGAGAATAGCCTCCGACGACGTTCAGATAGGCAACTTAACCGTAGAGATAAATTCGCTTAAAAACAGCGTTGCTCTTATAAGGGCGAGAATAGGCGAGATCGGTGAAAAGTATAATTCCGTAGAAGCGGGCAATAAAGCCGTCGAAGAACAGAAAGCTACGGCGAGTTCCGACGAGGAAAAGCACCGCGAGATTTTCGACGAGTATCGCAGACAGCGCGAACAGTTGCTTGCCGAGAATACCGAGATACGCACGAGATTATCGTTTATAGAAGCCGAAATCAAGGCTGCCGAGGAGACTGCCGAAGACGCTTTGAAAGAAAAAGCCGAAACCGAAGAGCTTATCGCGAGAGACGAAGAGAGTATCGAAACCGACGGCGTGGTAATCAATCAGTTCATCGAACAGATGGAAAAAGTCGCGCTTACCGAAACTCAGCAAGAACAGTTGTCTTCGCTCAGAAATAAGAGAACCTCTCTCGAAAATAAGAAGAACGACCTTAACGAGCAGGTTAAACACGATAACTTGCAGCGCGATATGCTGACGGCAGAAATCAATAAGCTCAACGGAAAGAGATACGGCGAAGAAAACAATCTTGCCAAAATCGATACCGAACTTGAATTTCTCGGTCAACGCGTCTGGGAAGAATACCAGATGGATTATAACAGCGCGTTGCCGCTCAAAGTCGATAATTACGACAACCACGAGGGCGAAGAAGAGATTAAACGCTTAAAGCGTAAGATAACCGCACTCGGCGCGATTAACCCCAACGCTATCGAAGATTTCGACTCGTTGAACGAAAGATACACCGAAATGGCTACGCAGAGAGACGACCTTATGAAAGCCGAAGAGGATTTAAAGACGGTCATATCTCAGCTCACAACCGAAATGAGTACGACTTTCGCCGTAGGCTTTGCGAAGATAAGGGCGAATTTCTCGAGGATATTCAAAGAATTGTTCGGCGGCGGAAGCGCGGATCTTATTCTTGACGAGTCCGAAACGGACGATCCGCTCGAACAGGGCGTAGATATCGTCGCTGAACCGCCGGGGAAGAAATTGCAGAAAATTTCTCTTCTTTCGGGCGGCGAAATGGCATTGA
The DNA here is from genome assembly GCA_934254815.1 of uncultured Clostridia bacterium. GTDB lineage: Bacteria > Bacillota > Clostridia > Christensenellales > Borkfalkiaceae > UBA10281. The sequence continues at coordinate 16,497 of CAKQME010000010.1, forward strand.
CGGCTATAGCGATATTGTTCGCTATTCTGAAACTTCGCCCCATGCCGTTCGTAGTGCTTGACGAAATCGAAGCCGCGCTCGATGACGCAAACGTAGAGAGATTTGCAAACTATCTGAATAACTTTGCGCAGGATACGCAGTTTATAGTTATCACGCATAAAAAGGTGACTATGGAACATGCCGACGCGCTTTACGGCGTAACGATGCAGGAGAAAGGCGTATCGAAGATCGTTTCGGTAAAACTTTCCGAAGTCGTCGACGAATTAGGTAAGTAAAATATGGGATTTTTCGGAAAACTCAAAGAGGCTTTAAAAAAGACCAAAGACGGGCTTGGCAATAAGCTCCGCGTGCTTTTCGCAAAGGATAAAATCGGAGAGGATTTTTACGACGATTTGCTCGACGTGTTGATTTCCTCCGATATATCCGTCGCTACCGCCGACGAAATAGTCGAAAGCGTTCGCGACCGTATGATCGAAGAAAAAGTGAGCGACAGAGACGTTGCCGTGGAAGCTCTTCGCGACGCGCTCAGAAATTGTCTCGATATGGCGGACGATTTCGAACTCGAAACTCCCGCTGTGCTTATGGTGATAGGCGTAAACGGAGTCGGTAAAACCACTTCAATCGGTAAACTCGCGCATAAATTCGTCGAAGAGGGGAAATCCGTCACTATAGCGGCGGCGGATACTTTCCGCGCGGCGGCGAGCGATCAGCTTGAAATATGGGCGCAGAGAGCCAAGGTCAGAATAGTTAAAAGTTCGGAGGGCAGCGACCCGTCGGCTGTCGTGTTCGACGCGCTCACGTCCGTAAAAGCCAAGGGAACCGACTTGCTTATAATAGATACGGCGGGCAGACTTCATACCAAGTCGAACCTGATGGAAGAGCTGAAAAAAATGTCGAGAATTGTCGAACGCGAGTATCCCGAAGCGGACTTCAAAAAACTCATCGCGCTCGACGCTACGACAGGACAAAACGCATTGTCGCAGGTCGAAGTATTTAACGACGCGGTCGGTATCGACGGCGTAATACTGACTAAGCTCGACGGAACAGCTAAGGGCGGCTTTATAATAGGGCTTTGCAACGAATTGCAAGTACCCGTGGCATATGTCGGCACGGGCGAAAAACTCGACGATATCGAAGAGTTTGACAAAGACGCTTTTGTCGAAGAAATAGTTTAAATAAATAATTAAAAGAGATGGGATACGCCCCGAAAGTTGCGCGGTAACGGCAAGCTTTCGGGGCGTATTTTTAAAATAATATTCAATTTTTTTTCAGCTCCGCTATTTTAGCAGCGATTGCGCGGTGCATTTCTTCGGGGTCGTCAAGATTGCCGACGGCTTTTTCCATAGGGCAGATATCCGTTCCGTCGCGGTTTATTATGTTGTTCGTCAACGTTTCGTATTCGTAATATACGCCGTGTTTTTCCAGAAATTCTTTTCCGCTTTTTGATAAAACCTTGGCGTATAAGGCGATTATTCCGCATTTAACGAATAGCCCCGCGGCGAAACGTATTGCGTAGCTCGCGTTGCTGCCGCCGTTCAGGTCGGTTAAATATTTTTGCGCCTCGGCGGGTAAATTTACGAGATTGCCGCCTTTTACGGGTTCCATAACAATGGCGGGCTTGCCGAACTTTTTACATACTTCGAGACATTTCCGCGATTGAACCGCAGGGTTGTCGAAATCGATGTAGTTTAACTGAATCTGAACTGCTTCTATCTGCGGGTATTCCGTTAAAATTTGTTCCAGAACTTCCGCCGTGTCGTGAAAAGATATTCCGACGTGTTTAACTCTGCCTTGTTTTTTGAACTCGAAAGCTTTTTCGTAGGCTCTGCATTTCTTGAAATGCGCGTATATTTCGCGCGATTGAGCGTGCATAAGATAAAAATCGAAATATTCCACGCCGCAGGTTTTCAATTGACTTTCGAAAAGCGGCTCGATATCTTCTTCCGATTTGAAATATACGTTCGTCAGCTTGTCCGTCAGAATAAATTTATCTCTTTGGTATCGCGCCGAAAGGCATTTGCCTATTGCTATTTCGCTTTTGCCGCCCAGATAACCGTGCGCGGTGTCAAAATAATTAAAACCGCTTGCGATAAACGCGTCGATCATTTTGTTGAATTCGCAATAATCGACTTCGCCGCCGTTCATAGGTAAACGCATACAGCCGAAACCGAAATTTTTCTTAACATTTTCAAACATCGTTTTGCCTCCTGTAAATATAATAACAAAAACAGCCGCTAAAGTCAATATCGCGACTGTTTTTTATGTCAATAATTTGTGTTACGGGTATAAACCGCAAGTTTATACTATGTCGTTTGTTGTTTGCGATATTGCCTTGGCGAACAACCGAAAATGCCGTAAAACTGCTTGTTGAACGCGCTTTGATTCGAATATCCGAGCATTTGCGCTATTTCTAATATATTGCAGTTGTTTTTTACGAGCAGGTCGGCGGCGTAGTATATTTTTTTCTGATTTATAAACTGAATGTAAGATATGCCCATGTATTTTTTAAATTCCCGCGAGAAGTGCGAAACGCTGTAACCCGTTTTCGCCGCGACTTCGGGTTCGGGCATAATGAGATTGTCAAGCGTGTTTAGATTATCCAGCAGCGAATTTATCCATTCGGGCATAGATTTGATTTTTGTGAATTTATCTTCTATAAAGCTACAAATTAACATTGTAAGCAGAGAAGAGTGCATCGTTTCAAGAAGTAAAGAATCTTCTCCGCGCGCCTGTAAACTGTTTATAAGGTTGGTTTTCTTGCGGAATATTTCAATATTGTCGTTTGAAATGTAAAACGATACTGGCGAGCCGTATTGGGTAAACAACTCGTAAGCGTTGGGCGAAAGCGCGTCGCATACGGCTTTGATTTTCTCGTCGCTTGCGAAAACGTCGACGTGCATAAGGTCTCCGTTGGTGAGGTTCAGATAGCGGTGGACTTCGCCGGGGCGTACTACGGCGCATTTTCCGCGGTTAAACGTTATGGGTATGTCGTTTATCTCGTTGATATAATCGCCTTTTAAGCAAACCGACAGTTCGTAGAAAAGGTGCTTGTGGTAATGCTCGCCGGGCATAAAGCAAGTTTTTAAATACGGCGTTTTCGCAATGTGGTCGAAATCGGAAATCAGACAATAAGTGCCTTTGTAAGAGATAACATCCATAATACAACTGAAAAAGTTAGCTTGCAAGGGCTTTTCGCGCGCCGTTTAACTGCGCGGTCGTTATTCGTATTTCGGCAGATAACAAAAGCGGCGGCGACGAAAAAATAATTTTTTTTTGCAAGCCGTATAAATTTATATTATAGTAACATTATAACCCCGACGACCGAAAAAGTCAAGAGTAAAAAATAAACGTATCAAAAAAGAATAAGTTTACGGCAAAATAATAAACGGGTAGAAACAAAAGCAAAAATCAATAAGTGTTAAGCAAAAATGTAGTTGAAAACGGCTGTTGACTAATGTATAATGGTGAAGTAAAGGATATGTTTGCGGAAAATCGGCGCAAAGGAATATTCCTTTGTTTCATTTTTACAAAATGAAACAATAGCCTTAAAGGCAGAAAAATTTTTCGGAGGAAAAGGAAAATGAAAAACAAAACAGCAAAAAAAGCGATAACGGCGATACTCGTCTGTTTCGCGGTATGTATGTCCGCGATAGCGGCTATTACGTTTGGCGCGCAAACGCCCGTAACGGCTTCCGCGGCTGAAACTTCAACCGTATCGGGGTATAACCTGTACGATTTTTCGTTGTCAAAATGGCCTAACGGCTCTTATAAAGATTATCTTGCGACAAATATCGACGACGGAGCGGATTTCGGCAGAGAACGTATTTATACTGTACAATGCACACAGAGTTTTCCCAGCAATCAAAATTTTATTTTATGGAATGATATATATTGGCAAAGCGGATTGACTTATAATATTTCGTTTTGGGTTATAACAAGCGAAAATATGAGTTCGAACTTTTATGTTTCGGCGCGTTATCGTATAAACGGCTCGGCAAAAATGATAAACGAGCTTTCCGTAAAAGGTACAAAAGCAGAGTTTACGCAATACACAGCTACTGTTACAGCAGATAATACTTCGGTTTACGGAACAAATAACTGTTTTGAATTTATATTCGGCGGTTTGGAAAAAGATCAGGTCGTAATGCTCGGAGACGTTGAAATCGTTTATCCGAAGAGTGCGGAAAGTGCTAAAAATCTGTTTAACAATAATATAAAATACGGCAACCCGGCGCACGCAAGCAAAATAACGAGAGAAGATACCGTTGATACGGAACACGGCAATATTCATACGTTCACTGCAACGGAAGCTCTTACTTCTGTCGTAATAAGAACTGATTTCGTATGGCAGAAAGATACTCCTTATCACATTTCTTTCTGGTATAAAGCAGCTGTCGGAAACGGAACGGCAAGCTCTTACGCGCTAATCAGAGCTACAGGTAAGGCTAACACTCCGATAACTGCGCAAACAGCCATTGTACCGTTTAATGTAAGTTCAAGCGTTTCTCAATGGAGAATGTTTAATTATGTTTTCACTATGACAGACAGCTTCCCCGCCGATGACGCTACAAGAAAAGACACTGTATTCGATCTTATGATTGAAAAAATCGGCGTGGACGATACCGTTACCATCACAGATTTCAGAATCGTTAAAGTCTGCGATCATTCGGAGGGCGAAAAAGAAGCTACTTACACATGGTCGAAAGATTATTCTACTTGTACCGCCGAATACGGTATTTGTAAGTCTTGCGACAGCCCCACGGCTAATTACGTCACCGAAACCGTTACGGCTGTAAAGAGCGAAACCGCGGCTACGTTCACTGCCGCAGGCGAAACGGTTTACACCGCTACTTTTGAAAATTCGGCGTTTACCGAACAGACTAAAACGATTGCTATCGCAGTAAAGCAAGCCGCAGTTAAAACTTATGACGGCGTATCGTTCAGAATAATCGCTCCTTACGGTTTAAGATGGTCGTCGGGCGTAGATAAAAACGATTATAACGCGCTTGTAGAAGAATTCGGCGCTGAAAACGTCACCGTCGGTACGCTTATTACCGCTTACGACCTTTTAGGCGAAACCGATTTCACAATCGAAGCTATGTCGGCGGCAAATATTCAATATAAGAATATCGTAAACGATACCTGGCATACTGCATTGACTGACGAGAAGAACGACGGCAATTTCTGCTACTATGCTTCTCTTGTCAACATTCAGGATCATAACCTTAACCGCGAATTTGCGGGCAGAGCTTACGTTAAAGCCGAAAAAGACGGAAAAACTTATTATTACTATGCGGCGTTTGCAAAAGAAAATAACGTAAGAACTTACACAAACTTATGTAAAGCTTTGGTTGAAGAGAATAAGGAATCCGAAGCGGCTACGAACTTTGCAAAAGGCGTTATCGATAAAACGGTAGATATTACTTTAACCGAAAACACGGCGACAATCGTAACGGTTGACAATTATGTTTCGCCTTATACTGTAGCGTATGTCGACGGAAAACTTACCTTAACCGCGAAAGACGGCGGAAACGTTACCAACGTCAAGTTTATATACGTCGACGGTGAAAAGAAAGCGTTCACGAAGAACGGAAACGCGTTAGAAGTTACGCTTTAATAAAATAAGAGAGGAAAAGACGATGATTAAAAAATATGAAAAACCTATAATAGAAGCGATTGATTTATACAGTGACGTAATAAGGACTTCGGGCGGAGACGGAGACTTATACGAAGATGACGATTTCCCCGAAATTCGTTGAAATAAATAAAGTATGTCATAGTGTGGACTTCTTGTACGATGGGATATTTCGCTTGTCGCTATTCGGCGCTTAAACGCCAAAAGCGTTTAAACAATAGTTTTGCCTTTATTGTTTCGCAATAAAGGTAGCGCCTTATGAATATCATCGTTCGCAGACCCTTGCAAGCAAGTCTGCTCTCTCGACATTGACAATATGACAGAAAAAACAAATACAGTATGTCATTCTGAGTGAAACGAAGAATCCCACCGAAAAAGTGCGGACTACTTGATACAATGGTATGTTTCGCAGGCTTAGACTGACAAAAATATTAAAATATACTTGTCATATTGAGCCTAAGCGAAATATCCCACTGTACAAGTAATTCGTTCTTATTCAATGGGATTCTTCACTTCGTTCAGAATGACAAAAATATATGAGGTCGGGCATTGTTGCTCCGTTTATTTCGTTGATTAACGGTTTGGCTTCCCCTTTCGGGGAAGCTGTCAACGAAGTTGACTGATGAGGACAAAGGGGCTAATACAACGGTATATTGCGCTCACGCTCGATATGATAAAAAAAGAACGAACACGGGCGGAATATTTACCCCCAAAACAGTAATAATCAGTTTTTTTAAATAAAAAAAATTAAAACCAACTAAGGAATTTTATGAAAAATAAAATTAACAACGGCGGGGCGGCAATTCGCCGCCCCGCTAAATTTAAAACCATATTTGCATTAAGTATGCTGTTTTTAATAAGCGTAACGGCGTTTTTCGGAGTTACTTTTACAGATAAAACCGTAAAAGCGGCGTCTTCGCTTGTTACAAACGGAGATTTTTCGAACGGCGTAACCGACTGGTCGATAGATTCGGGAGTTTCTTATTCTCTTCTCGATAAAAACGCCGCGGGCGCGCAGAACGGAAAAGCTCTCGAAGTGAAACGCGCGGGCGGAAAAGCCGCGGCGAAAATCAGACATACGGCTTTAACCGAAACGCTTTACGCGGGCAAAACTTATAATTTTTCGTTCCGTTATCGTACCGATTTGCTCGGTAATATAGGCGATTTGGGTTCGGTGTATTTTACGGCGGGCGGAGAAAAAGTCGGTAACGCAGAAGTGGAAATATACGCTACAAACTCCGTATGGCAGACGGCTTATCTCGATATCGTGCCGTATTCAAACGCGGAAAACGCGGTTTTGGAAATAGAATTTGCAAATATCGACGCTTCCAAGGCGGCGACGGTTTCGTATTGCTTTGCGGATTTTTCGCTTACCGAACAGCTTCCCGTTATAAAAAACGGTAATTTTTCCGACGGCTTAAGCGGCTGGACTTTCGCTAAAAAGAACGATTCTGTCGTAAATATAGAAGCGGGCAGTAAATACGCCGATATAAGCGTGGTAAATTCGGCTGAATACGGCGGAGAATACGGCAACGCTATAAAGATATATCGTCCGTCTCTTCCGACAGGCGAAACTACTTATTATAAAGACGGTTATATAGATATCCGCGCGACCCGTCAGGAAACGCTTACCGAGGGTTTTAATTATCGGCTTTCGTTTTACGCGTATAACGATATGCCCGCCTCGTCGGGTTCGGCAGACGGCGTGTTTTACGGCGTTTTCAGAGATTCCGTAGGCGGAAACATTATCTGTAACAGCGCGGGGCTTGACGGCACATGGAAATATTTCTCTTATGAATTTATCTGTACCGAAGCGAATAAAACTCCGTCTTTCAATTACCGTATTATGGACGCAACTTCGGCTCATACGGTTGACGGAATAACCCTTTTGCTTGCCGACGTAAGAATAGAAAAACTGTCAAAACTTACTTCTATAGATTTAACTAACGGCGATTTTTCTAAAAAGGTTGGCGATTATCCCGCAGAATGGGGTATTCTCGGCGGTAAAACAACTATAAGCGGCGGGGCTATTACGGTTGCCAATAACGCGGCGGAAGAAAGTTTCGGGCTTTCGTTCTTCTCTTCGGTTTATGCGGGCGGGCAATATAAACTCTCCGCGTCGATAAAAGCCAAGGGCGACGAAATGAAATCGGCGTTTAAAATTTACGTCACGCCGTATTCCGATATAAAACGTACCGTGGCGGGCGACAGATACGAACTTGACGTTGAGTGGAAAACGGGGCTTTCGAAAAACCTGTTTAATACTTATACGTTCGACCTTGCCATAAATAAGGGTATAGCCTATCTCGATATATCTTTCGTGGGCGAAACTACGGCTAATCTCGAATTTTCGTTGAAAGACGTATCGTTTAAAGTTACGGGCAATAACCTCGATTTCGAAATGGGCGAAGATAAACCTATTTTCTGGTCGGCAACGGCGGGTACGCTTACGAGCGAAAAGGGCGCGCGCACCGGCGGAAGCGGAACGCGTTACGCCAAAGTTTCGGGCGTAAACGGCGGCAGACTTAACAGCTCCAATATACCGCTTTGCGGCGGCGGATATTATGAATTATCGTTCTATATCAAGACTAAGCTTGATTTTTCGGCTTACGTCGCGCCGTTCGTAAAATTCTATACGGCAGACGGCAAGTCGGCTAAATTCGTAATTTACGGCGGTAACGCAAATCCCGGCGACGGGCTTAACCCGTACACTCAGAGAACGGATACCGTCTGGCAGACTTATTTCAACTATGTCAGCGGCGAAACTAAAGACTGGCAGAACGTGAGAATACCTTTCCGCGCTCCCGAAGACGCGGCTTATTGCGTGCTTTCTTTCGGCGCGACGGGTTCGGGCGAGTGGTACGCCGTCGACGACGTTCGTTTTACCGAAGTTGCGCAGGACGAATCGGTCGATATAGCCGGAGTTTTAGACTTCGAAGAGTTTGACGAAGAGAATAACCCCGCTTATTGGTATATGACCGTAGGCAGAGAAAAAGATCCGCAGGTCAAAGTGGTAAGCGACGTGTATCACAGCGGAAAGCACAGCCTTTATATCAACGCGAACACGCTCAATAAATCGCAATATCTTTATAACTCTTTGCTTATACCCGTAACGCCTACGGGGTCGGTAAACGTATATGAAGCCTCTTTCTGGGTCAGTTCGAGAAACGCCGACGTCAAGAGCGTAGAGCTTGACGTGTGGTTCCACGGTAAAGACGGCGTTAAATTGTTCAGTTCTACAATCGGACATTTTGAGCCGCACTACGGCGGAACGATAAAAACGCTCAATTCTTCTTCGGAAAGAAGCGAGTGGACTAAGGTTATAACCCGTGTGCCGATAGAAAGCACCTATACGGATATGGAAGTAAAATACGTTTCGCTTGCGTTCGCGTTTACGACGGGCAAAGCCGAAGTGTGGCTTGACGATATATTGTTCCGTCAGGTCGAAGCCGACAGCGCGGATATCTTCGGAGACGGAGTAAATTATAACGTAATAGCCGATTTCAACGACGTGCATGCGGTAGACGAAAGCGGAAACATAGCGGGCTTCACCGCCGTAGACGATAATTTAAACTCCGTCGACGGTTGCCTTACTCACGGCGAAACCGAAGAAGACGGCGGCTTTGTCACGCTGGCTGCGAATACGGGCGCGAAACTCAGATTCCGCACCGCCACTACGTTCACGGGCTATAAATACTCGCTTGTCGTGAGATATAAAAGCGCGTATCACGTCAACGTTCAGGCGAGATTTTACGATTATATGGGTCGTGAAAATTCCGAAAGACGGCTGACCGAGACTTTCACCGCTACGGCGGACGGGTATAAATACGAAATTTTCGTGTATACCGCGCCCAGCGCGACTTATACCGATTTCCTTTTCGATAACGGCGGGCAGGGCGAATTGTCCGTTTCAAACGTTGCGCTCTGGCAGACGGGCGCGCCGTCTACGGCGGGCAACTGGAAAGGTTACTGGCTCAATTACCGCGCCGATACGCGTAACAGCGAAGAGTTTGCTTTCACTTATTACAGAAAGAAAATTACGTTAGACGAAACCAAAAAGATAGTTTACGCGCCGTTGCAGTTTACGGGCGACGATAAAATCGGGCTTTGGGTAAACGGCGAATTGGTCGTAGATAAGACAAGCGACGCAGGTCAGGCATGGTCTAATATTCTTGTCGAAGATATTGCGAAATATCTTGTAAACGGCGAAAATACGCTTGCTTTCGCGGTGTATAACGAGGGCGCGTATTCGGGGTTGTTGTTCGACGGTATATGGAAATACGACGACGGCGAACAGATAGAAGTATATTCCGACGGCAGCGTTATATGGTCGAAATCCGTTACCGACGGCGACGAGTGGACTAAACCCGAATACGACGACGGTGCCTGGAGAAAAGCCATAGTTCTCGGCGCGCCGCCTATGGACCCGTGGGGTTCGGTTTATTACGACAGTTCGCTTTACGTCGACAACCGCATAGAGATAAACGTTATCGACGGCGAAAATAAATTCGTGGGCGACCTTGTATTCGATTTTACGCTCGATATAAGGCCCGAAAAACAACTCGGCGCGGATTTCCCGCTGACGATGAATCTCTGGCTTAAAAATTCGACTAAGTCTATCTGTAAGGTTACGCCGCAGATTCTCGAAAACGGCGATATGACGTCGTGGAAAGTCGGTGAGTTCAACAGGGTAAAATTCCGCGTTAAACTTCCCGATTATCTCGATACCGACGGTTACAGCCTGCAATTGCTTACAACCTATTTCGTAATAACCAACAGCGACGTTTTCGAAAACCGTTTCATAAATTTCAGGGTAGAGAATAATTACGTTCCGCACGAAAACGAGACGAAAATCGAGAACGTAAACGGAACGCCGACGTATATCGTCAACGGCGAACCGAAATCTATGTTCTGGTATATCGCTTCGCCGCGAAGCTTCGATACTTCGCTGTCCGAAGCCGATCGGTTGTCGGTCGAAACGCTCGTAAACTTCAATACGGGCTTCGGCTCGTTCGAGGGCGACCCCGAATTGTGGAAAGAAAACGATACGCTCGACTTCGAAACTTTCGATTCGGTAGTCAACTCCATGGTTGCGGCTTCGAGCAATGCGAATATCGTTTTAACGCTCAATCTCTATCCGCCGAAGTGGTGGCTTGCCAAATATCCCGAAGAACGCGCGCTTTACAGCGACGATAACGGCAACCTTGCTTATTCCGCCTCGAAAGGCGCTTCGTTCGGCTCGGTTAAATGGCGCGATACCTGCGTTGAACTTATAAAGAGATTGATTGCGCATATGCGCGAACAGAAATATTACGGCAAAATCGCGGGCTTCAGAATGGCTGCGGGCGATACCGCCGAATTTATAACTTACTACGCCACCGAGGACGGTAAACAATTCGATTATTCGCCCGCAATGCACGATTATTTCGCTACGTGGGCTGAAAAAGAATACGGCACTATAGACGCGCTTAACGCGGCTTGGAAGAGCGAACTTAAATCTTTCGACGAAATCGAGTTGCCTATCGTAGCCGAATTGAAACAAAGCGGCGTTTACGGCGCGATGAGAGACCCCGCCACGGCTCAGAAAAAGGTTATCGACTTCTGTCGTGTTATCGGCGTTTCTACCGTAGATTGTATGACTACCTGGGCAAAAGCCATAAAAGAAGCGAGCGATTATAAACTTATAGTCGGCTGTTATTACGGATATTTATGGAATACCACGGGTCTCGGCGTTGCGGCGGGTGACGTAAAAGACGCGTTCTCCTCCGAATATATGGATTTCTTCTTCTCTCCCGCGGGCTATAACGAGAGACAGTTGGGAGAAAGCGCGTATATGCAAGCCGTTGCGGACAGTATACGGGCTTACGGCAAAATGTTTATTGCCGAACAGGATAACAGAACTTGTCTTTCGGGGCAATATGCGGGTACCAAATGGAATACGGTCAGAGATAAATCGGTCGGTATAACTCATACGTTCGAAGATACGGCGCACCAGCTCAAACGCGATTCGGCGTTCAATATCTGCAACGGCAACGGTCAGTGGTTCTACGACATGCTCGGCGGCTGGCATAACGACGAACAGATTCAGGATTTAATGCGCGACGTCAACGACGAGTTCAATTTTACCAACTATCTCGAAAAGAGCGTAATAAACGATATAGCGATTATCTGTAACGACGAAACGCAGTATTATAAACGCGCAAATTCTCCTGCGGATATCGCCAAGGGCGATTATGCCGCGAGTATGAACGCCGTTATTCAGGAATATACGTTTAAACAGCAGAGAAAACATCTGTATAAATCGGGCGCGGGCTTCGACGTATACGCTATGAGTACGCTTGAAGACGGCTTAATGCCCGAACATAAAATAAACATTTTCTTAACCCCGTATATCGTTACGACAAAGCAGCGCGCGGCGATAGATAAATACTGTAAGAAAAACGGACAGATAAACGTATTTCTTCACGTTGCGGGGCTTGGCGACGAAAACGAACTTAATCCGTCTAAAATACGCGATTTAACAGGTTTCGACGTTGCAATCGACTCGTCCAAGACGAGCGCGGGGCAGATAACCGTGACCGACGGAACGTCCGACATAACCGACGGCTTGCAAGGGCTTAATTTCGGAACGTTCACGTCTACGATAAATTATATCCGTTACGAAGTTTCGATAAATGCGGACGAAAACACCGAAGTTCTCGGCGTGCTTTCCGACAGCGGCAAGGTTGGCTTTGCAAGAAAGGAAATGGACGGCTGGACGAGTATTTACTGCGTCGCGCCGAATCTGCCCGTCGAAATTTACAGACAGTTAATCGAGAGCGCGGGCATACACGTTTACTCGCGCAATAAGGCGGATATCGTGTGGTCTAACAGCACATACGTCGGGCTTCATTCCGCCGAAAGCGGCAATAAAACGATATATCTCGACGGATATTATTCCGTATACGACGTGTTCGAAAAACGTTACGTTTCGATGAATACCAACGTTATAGAGTTTTATCACGAGACGAACGACACGCATTTGTTCCAGCTGGGAGAAGCGAACAAGACGTATCTTCTCGCGAGAGTAAGCGGCGGACACGGTTCTATCGGTAAAAGCGGAATGTTCAAGCTTGACGGCGGTGAAAGTTTCGGGTTCGATATCACGCCCGACGAGGGTTACGTCGTAGATACCGTAACGGTAAACGGCAAGGAGTACGAGCTTGGCGACGATTTGACTTTCGCTCTTGAAAACGTTACGGACAGAACGGCTGTCGTGGTAAAATTCAAACGCACGCCCGTCGAAGAATACCGCGAGATATGGGAAACGGTCGTTAAATCGTTCACGATACCCGCCTGGGGAATGATTCTCATATTTGCGGGCGTCGCGGCGGTTGTCGTCGGCATAGTCGTTTTAAAAAATAAGATTCAAAAGAGGAGAAGCGGGGTATGATGAAGAAAATTACGGCTTTTTTAGTCGCGCTTCTGACGATGTTTTGTTTTACGGGTTGCGAATTTATTCTCTATGAAGAATCGCGGCTAACCAATCCGCGCGATACCGAAGATATTTACGCGGCGATAGACGAGGGTTCTCCGCGAGAAGAAGAGGCTTTAAGCGGAAAACTCGAAATACAGATATGGACGAACGAAAGCGAATTGTCCGATAAAATGTGGCGTCTCGTTATAGGTAAGTTCGAAGAAGTTACGGGCGTAAGCGTTACGGCGCATATCGGTTCAACGGTAAACACTCAGCTTTCCACCCGTTGGCAGGACGGAAACCCGCCCGACGTCGTATTTCTCTCGGGTTCGGGGCTTCCCGATTCCGAATGGGAGAAAAACGGAGTTATCGAAGAAATTTCGGATATTATCGAAAACGGCTACGTTTACGGAACGGATAAAAAGATTTCCGACGTGGTTTATAAAGACGTGTTCGAGCGTTCGGGCGAAAACGCGGGCTATTACCGTGCGGGCGTGTCGGCTTCGGCTTACGGAATTTTCTATGACGAAAACTATCTGAAGAGTTTCAATCTTTCCGTACCGAACAATTACGACGAACTTATGAAGTTTGTCGAAGATTCTAAAGCGGCGGGCGCGCCGTCGGCGTTTACCACTTACGGTATGGTCGGAAGTTATACGACCTGGGCTATGATAATGAACGCGCTCGCGTTCGAGGGGCAGGAGCTAATCGACGACTTATTGCTTGCGAAAAAATCCGCATGGCAATCCGAAGAGGTCAGAAAAATTCTTACCCGCTGGAGAGAGTTTTCGACGACCGACGGGGTATTGCTTACGGGTACGCCGAGTTTCGACCATACGACGGCTCATATGAACTGGCTCAACCATAAGGCGTTGCTTTGCGGCGACGGTATATGGCTCCCGTGGGAGGTTAAGAACAACACTCCGTCTACGTTTGCGATGGGTTACAGAACTTCGCCTCTTGCCGACGCGGGCAAAGACCCTGCGGTTATCGCGTATCCGTCCACATGCGCTATCGCAAGCAAAGCCAAAAACAAGAAAAACGCCGAAGCGTTCGTAAGGTTTTTGTATACGAAATACGTTCAGCAGGTTTTGGGTAGTTACGAGGGCTATATCCCCGCGCGTAACGACCTTACTGCCGCAGATATGCCCGAAATAACGGAGGTTTCGAAGAAAAATCTCGAATATCTGCTCGGCGGAAGCGTCGATCTCGTCTGGAGGCGTTATAACTGGGGCAGCTTGAACGAAGTGGTGAACGGAGCCGTTCAGCAACTTATGACGGGAGCCGTCACCGTTGACGAAGCCGTAAACAGAATATCGGCAAAAACCGTCTGAGGAGAGGGAAGATTATGAAAAAATCAATTAAAAGAAGAGAAACCGGACCGAGTAAAGCTCAGTGGGGCTTTATGGCGGCATTCCTGCTCATACCGCTCGTTCTCGTAACATGTATTACGGTTGTGCCGATGATAAAGGCGATTTACACAAGCTTTTTCGATTACAGCGGCTACGGGGCGATGACGTTTTTAGGTTTTGCGAATTACGCCGAACTGTTTACCGATTCGAAGTTTTTCGCTTCTATTTGGAACGACATAAAAATACTGCTTATGAAAGAAGTTATAGTTATCGTTCTCGCGGTATTTTTCTCGATTTCGATAACGCGGTTGAGCTTCGGAAAACACGAAACCAAGTTTTTTAAATTCATATATTATATACCGAATATACTTTCGGTAGTCGTCACCGCGAAGTGCTGGAAGTATTTCTTCGATTTCGATTTGTTTTCGGTCGTGTCGGGCTTAAAAACGCCCGCCGACGGCTGGATAGGCGCGTATCCCGCAGAAATAGTTACTTTTGTTGGTAGCTGGTGCGGTATAGGTATGTTTATGATAATACTTATAGCGGCAATAAACAATATACCCAAAGAGATTTACGAGGCGGCGGATATAGACGGCGCTGGGCAGTTCAGACAGCTTATGCAATTGACGATACCCGCCGTGTTGCCGCAGATAAGATATATGGCTATTTCGATAGTAACTTCTATTGTCGGTTCTAATATGAACTTCGTAAAACTCTTCGTCGGGGATTACAGTCAGTTTACGACTATGGGCTTGTATCAATACAACGCCGCGTTCGTAAGCTATCGTTACGGCTACGCTTACGCCGCTTCTGTCGTCGTTATGGCGATAGTGTTCGTAATATCGTGGCTTATAAACCGATTCGTTAAAGAAAAGGGGGAGAACTGATGGAAAGCAAATTGACCGTGCGTTCGCCAAAAGCAGTGGCGGGCAGATGGGTTTTAAGAATTTTCTTATATTTCTGGGCGTTGACGGTAATATTCCCGATATACTGGATGTTGGCTACTTCGCTTAAAGGCACAAAGTACTTTATCGGCGGAGACCTGTGGGGCTGGCCGCAGATAATATATCTGCGTAACTATATAGTCGCGTGGGTCGATATGAGTTTCAGTAAATACGTTTTGAATACGTTGATACTTGACGTTCTTACGGTTGCGTTTTTCGTTATTATGCTTACGACTACCTCGTTTGTACTTGGTAAGTATCAGTTCAGATTCGTAAAGGCGATAGGTTTTTACTACTTTCTCGTTATGATGATTCCGGGTATACTTTTGCTCGTGCCGTTGTATTCTTTTATCAAAGAATTGAAGTTGCCCACCGATAATCTTATCATACTCGCGATTATTTACGCGGCGCAGGCGCTTCCCGCGCCGGTGTTCCTGCTCACCGAGTTCGTGCGTTCGATAAACAAGAGCTTTCTCGAAGCCGCGCGGCTCGACGGGGCTGGCGAATGGTATGTTTTCAGCAGAATAGTTCTTCCGTTCATAAAACCGATAGTCGCGTTTATGTGTCTTACTCAGTTTATGGGTACCTGGAACGAATATCTTACCGCGCTTACGTTTTTGGGTACGTCCGCAGATAAATGGACGCTTTCCGTCGGAATACAAAAACTCGTTTCGAAATACACTTATTCGGGCGGCGGCGATTACGGCGTTATATTCGCGGGGCTTATGATATCTATGGTTCCGATACTCATACTGTACGTCATATTCCAGAAACAGATACAGCAGGGTACGGATATGAGCGAGGGTATAAAATAATACGATATGCGAAATTTTAAAGACTGCGAACCCATACCGTTCTACTTTTTGAACGACGACGTCAACCGCGACGAACTTATATTACAACTCGAATGTATGCGGCAAAACGGCATACCCGCGTTTTTTCTTCACGTCCGCGACGGAATAACGGGGCAGGCATACGGTACGGATTTGTTTTTCCGTAACGTAAAATTTATCGTCGAAGAAGCCGGAAAACGCGGTATAAAAATGTGGATTTACGACGAAGATTCTTATCCCAGCGGCAACGGCGGCGGAAAAATTGTAATAGATAATCCCGAACTTCGCGCATACGCGCTGAAAGTTGAAAAAATCGCCCGCGACGAGAGCGGAGTTTTCAGAAAAATTCTCGGTAAAGTAAAGGGGCTTTACGGCTACGTCGTAACGCGTGACGGTGAAAAAACCACGGTTAAAAAGTTTGACGATTGTTTCGGCACCGTTCGTCCTCATTGGTACAGACGGGAAATGAATAAAACCTATTATTGCGATCTCGGAGAGTTCGTGTATCCTCATCCGCGCGCGGCTACCTGTTATACCGAAATTATGTTCGAGCTTGAAGCGGAAGCGAACGCCGAAGTTTATTGCGCTTATCTCACGCCTACAAAAACAGATCTGAGGTACGGCGCGCAGGCGGATTGTTTAAACAGAAAAACGACCGACGAACTTATCGCCCGCGTATACGAAAAGTATAAAAAGTACGTCGGCAACTATTTCGGTAACGAAATACAAGGGGTATTTATGGACGAGCCGTCCGTCGGCGGAGTGTTGCCGTATACGGCGGAACTGGCTGAAAATTTCAAAAAACGCTGCGGACGCGATTTTTATGACGAAGCGTATAAATTGTCGGTAGATTACGCCGGGGATAGCGCGGAATTCCGCCGCGAATACGTTTCGACCGTAAAGCAGATGTTTCTCGAAAATTTTGTAAGCCCGCTCGCGGAATGGTGCGGGGAAAACGGGCTGAAATTTACGGGGCATTTTTCGGGCGAAGAAGATCTGCTGTCACAGGCACTTTGCGGGCAGGATATTTACGAGGGAGCAAAAAAACTCGATATGCCCGGTTTCGATATAATCGGAAAGTATCTCGGAGACGTTAAACACCCCGCGTTACTGTTCGGCGTGAAGCTGATTTCTTCCGCAGCGGCGCAGAGCGGAAAAAAAGAAATCGTAAGCGAATGTTTCGCCTTAAACGCCTATAATTTCGGATATTACGGTTTGAAGCGTATGGGCGACTGGCTGTTCGCAAACGGAATAAACCGACTTGTTCCGCATGCGTTTCATTACGGATATTCGTCCTATAGGCGAGCCGACGCGGGTAAATCGTTCTTTTTTCAGGACGCGTATTTCGACGAATATTTGAAATTCGCGGCGTATGCCGGCAGGGTGTGTAAACGTCTTAAAGATTTTGAAAAAACGGTTGCCGATACGCTGGTCGTTCTGCCCGACGGCGCCTTGGCGGAAGAAATTCCGTATTCGTTCGGCAACGGAGTAAGCAATCCGTCGCCCCGCGCGAAAAAGTTGAAAAAAGCGATTTCCGAAACGATAGCTTTTATGACCGAAAACCATATCGCATACGAAGTAACCGAAACCGCTTCGGCGTCGGGTGCAGAAATAGCCGACGGAAAAATAAAGATAGGTCAAAGCGAATACAGCCGGGTGGTAGTGATTAACGGCGGCGAAAGCGAAAACACCGTGTTCGAAAGGTTTAAAAACTCCGGCGCGGAGTGCGTTTTGTTCTGCGGCGATATAACCGTATTAAGAACTTTTAAAGCGGACGATATAATCGACGGAAAAGACGTACTCGTTTTAAGAAAATCAAATGCAAACGGCAAACTTACGTTCGCGTTCAACAATACGGATAAAAAGAGCGAGTTTATTTTGAAAGCGGGCGAAAACGCAGTTTGTTATGACGCCGAAACCGACGAATATTTTAAACTTGTCGCAGAAAACGGGCGCGCCGTTATAACGCTTGACGGATATTCTTCTATTACGATTATCGAAGCCGACGGATATAACGCCGAAAAGCCGTTTGTTTACAGACCGTCAAAAGCCGATTACGGCTATTTTACCGACCCGCAATGGACGTATATGCCGCGCGGAGCTGTCGGAGCGATAGATAAATACGATTTGGCGATTGAAAAAGACGGAAAGAAAACCGAATTCAACGCCGTTAAATTTAACCGCGTGCGCGAATTTATCGGCACTAACGACGATATTTATAAGGGCGAATATACAATTCCTTATTTCGATACGGCAAAACGCCCAGCGCCGATATATCCCGTAAAAGCGGAGTATGCCTGCGAAGTGTCTGCGCCGCCTTGCGACGGAGCGTATCTGTTGTTCGATAAAGAGTCGGTAACAGGCGATTTCGCGTTGAAGTGGAACGGCGAAGAAATTCCGCATAAAGAGTTTATTTCAAAGCGTGTGTACGACGCGAGCAATTACGCTTTTTACCCGAAGTGGAAAGCCGTGAATCGTCTGGAAATTATCTTGAAAAACGCCGGCGAATTCGACGGCGTAACGGGCGAAATCTATATTATGAAATAAAGTATAAGCGACGGCTTTATGCCGTCGCTTTTGCGTTCTTGTAACTTATAAAAATATGACACGGCGCGAATATAACGCCTGCGGCGATGAGCGGAATATTAAGTGCAAAAACGCCGCAACAGATAAATAACGCCGACGGTACTATTGACAGATATAACGATTTTGCCACCGACGAATGTTTGCGGAATATTATCCATCCGATAACGTATAGCAAAGTTAAAAGTCCGCCGCAGATAAGATAAGCGGTAAAAGCTCCGTTAAAGCTGAAACCGAAGACAAGCGGCGGTATGTTTATAAACATAAATACGAAACAACCGATTCGCCCGATCTGTTCGAAAATTTCTACTACTTTATTCGAATAGGCGTTTGAAAAAACCTCTTTGTGAGTTGCGGCGAATATAATATTCGGTATCATTATAATCGCTAAAAATATAAGCCCGTAAAAATTAAACCATTTCATTTTTTTTGTCCTTTTTTGCTCTGTAAGCGGACGGAGTAACTCTTTCGTTCGCTTTGAAAAACGACGAAAAATGCGGATATGCCGAAAAGCCTATGGCTTCCGCGATTTCCGTCAGCGTTTTGTCGGTGTAGGTGAGCAGGGTTTTCGCGTAATTCATTCTCTGCCGCTGAAAATATTTGCCTACGCTTACGTTTTCTTCCGCTAAAAACAATCTGTTTAAGTGCGGGTAAGAATACCCCGTTTTTTCGATGAGTTCGTCAAGCGGAAGAGCAAGGCTTTTGGGATCGTCGGTAATTCTTTTAAAGCTTACTACAGCCTTATGCTTGCCGTAGTAGGTTTCGTTTTCCTCCGCCGCCAAAAGCGTTTCTTTGAAAAACGCTTGAGTAAGCAAATGCGCCAGTTCGTATTGAGTCTGAGATTTCGAAGTTAAAACTTTGTACGCGAGCGACGTCAGCTCTTTTGTCTTTTCCGCCGACAGCGTGATTTCGCTCGGCGCCGAAGCCAGCTTTTCTTCGATTTGCGGGGATACCCAAACGAAATACGTCGCCAGATGTCTTTCTGAAATTTTCAGCATTATATACTCGGAATTTTCGCTCAGCATTATAAGCGAATGTCTGTCCGAGCTTTTTAAATACAGCAATTTTCCCGCGCTTTCGGTTTTTTCGGTTCCGTTAAACTTGTGTAAAATTTCTCCGCTTGTCACGAAGATAAATTCGTTAAAGCCCGCGTGTCCGTGTTCTTCGGGGTAGCCCTGAGTCTGTATATGGAAGAATATATCTCCGTTTTCGTCCGTTTTCGTGTTCATTACGTCTATTATAATTCTTAACCGAATATTTGTCAACGCTAAATTTAATTGCGTTAGATAAAAATTTATGATATACTTAAATATATAGAGGCAAAAAGGGAGAATTATGGAAACGGTTATAAAAACTACGGGGTTGACCAAGCGGTACGGCGCTAAGATTGCGGTGAACGAAATGAATATGACCGTCAATCGCGGCGACATATACGGTTTTATCGGCAGAAACGGTTCGGGCAAAACCACCGCTATGAAGATAATTTTAGGTCTTACAAAACAGAATTTCGGAACGGTGGAGTTGTTCGGCGGCGAAAACCTTTCCGACGCGAGAAAGAAGATAGGTTCGCTTATAGAAGCTCCGGGGATATATAAAAATTGCAGCGCGTTCGAAAATATGAAGCGTTTTGCGATTTTATCGGGCGGAAGCGACGAAGATATAAAAAACCTTCTCGAACTCGTCGGCTTAGGTAATACCGGCAGTAAAAGCGCGGGGCAATTTTCGCTCGGAATGAAACAGCGGCTCGGCATAGCTGTCGCGATGCTCGGAGACCCTGAAGTTATGATCCTCGACGAACCCGTCAACGGGCTTGACCCGGAGGGGATAAAAGACGTAAGAGACTGCATTTTGAAGCTTAACCGCGAAAAAGGCGTTACGTTTTTGATATCGAGCCATCTTCTGGACGAGCTTGCTAAGATAGTTACAAAATACGGCATAATAAACAACGGCGTTTTGGTTGAAGAGATCGAGGCGCAAGAGTTGGCTAAGCGTTGCGAAAGCGGAGTTTGCATTACAGTCGACGACGTTGAAAAAGCTAAAGAGATTATTTTAAATTTGGGTATAGAAGCCGAAAAAATCAAGACGGCGGATAACTCCGTGCTGCTCGGTATCGAGAGCGACCGCAACGCTGAAATAAACGCCGCGCTTGTTAAAGGCGGCGTCGGTGTAACGGGTATAAAAGTTCTTCACGGCAATCTTGAAAAGTATTTCATCGACAGGATAGGTAAGTGATATGGGAAAACTTTTAAAATTCGAATTCCGCAGACTTTTTCAGATGGCGAGTTTCTATATCTTTATCGGGTTGATAGCCGTCGTCAATTTTATGTTTATTTCGTCGCAGGGTATAGCCTACCGTAATAATATGACCATAACAAGAGCCGATATTTTCTCCGACGTGTTTCAATCTACGTTCGTCGTGTTGCTTTTCGCTATATTCATACCAATTTACGTCTGCCGCAATTTTTCGGAGGGAACGATAAAGAATATCTGCGCGAAAGGGTATAGCCGTACTCAGTTGTTTTTTACTCAGCTTATAGTCGCGCTTGTCGCGGCGGCGGCATTCTGCGTCGTAGCGGTATTTACCAACGTTATCTTATGTGTGATATATATCCCCGAAACGGGCGATATGAAAACAGCCGTACTTTCCGTCGTTCTTCAGTCGGCGGTTCTGATTGCGTATGCCTGTATTTTTTTAAGCCTGTCGTTTTCGCTTGAAAAAACGGGCGGGGCGATAGCGGTAAATATAGTGTTTTACGCTATGGGCGGATATGTGTTTCTGATTATCGATTCGATTTTATATAATTATGTAACGAAAGGTACGTCGATGCGTGATTTTCAGTTAAGCAATTTCTGGATAGGCGCGATATACGACAAATGTCGTTATATTCAATTGAGCGACAATATCGTGACGACGGCAATAGTTTTTTCCGTTGTCTACGCGGCGATTTTTATCGCCATAGGATTTTTCGTTTCAAGGAAAAAGGAATTATGAAAAAACTTATACTTGCAAGCGGCTCGCCAAGGAGAAAAGAGATTCTCGAAAAAGGCGGCTATCAGTTCGAAATAATAACAAGCGATAAAGAGAGTTCGGTTAAAACCGGGCTTACCCCCGCCAGATTCGCTATGCGTTGCGCGCTGGATAAAACCGAAGACGTTTATTCCCGCGCGGCTAAGGGTGCCGGCGCGGTTACGCTCGGTGCGGATACGGTCGTCGCGTTAGACGGCGAAATTCTCGGTAAACCCGCAAGTCGCGAAGAGGCGGAGAAAATGCTACGCGCGCTGTCGGGCAGAACGCATACCGTAATTACCGCGTATTGCCTTATATCCGACAGAATGAGAGAGTGCGGAGCAGTCGAAACGAAAGTTACTTTCAACGAACTTTCCGACGAAACCGTAAAAGCCTATTTAGACAGCGGATTGTATAAAGGCAAGGCGGGCGCTTACGGTATACAGGACGGATTTCCGCTTGTCAGAGATTATGAGGGCGATTACGACAACGTAATGGGCTTGCCTCTTACCGCTATAGATGAAACCGTAAAGGAGTTTTTAAAATGAGCGCGAATGCGATAGCAATAGATTTAGGTTCGGTAAATACCGTTATATATCAACTCGGCGCGGGGGTTGTGCTTCTGGAACCCAGCGTAGTCGCTTTGGCTAACGGCGAAAGAGTATCGGTAAAAGCCGTCGGAACGGAGGCTAAAAAACTTATCGGCAAAACCGCCGAAACTACGAAAATAGTATTTCCCGTAATAGAGGGGCAGATAGCGGATATGAAAAACGCCACCGTTATGCTTGAAAATTTTCTCAATAAAATAACGCTGAGAAAATTGAGTTTACGCCCGCGCGTGGTGTTATCCGTTCCGTGCGGACTTGAAAACGAAGAGATAAAGAAGTATGAAAAGGCTTTGAACGGGGCGGGCGTATATAAGATAACCTGCGTCGAATCGCCTATTCTCACGGCGTTGGGGCTGGGTATTCCCATATCCGAGAGTAACCCGTGCTTTATAATCGACGTCGGCGGCGGAACTACTAACATTGCCGCCGTATCGCTCGACGGCGTAATCGCGGGCGTAAACGTCAATATGGGCGGTAGAAATATAGACGCGATGATTATAAATCACGTCGAAGAAATGTTCAATCTGCGTATAGGTATGCTTACGGCTGAACGCATTAAAATGCAGATAGCCAGTCTGATCGACGGCGACGCGACGCGTATGGTCGTAAACGGAAGAGATCTCGATTCGGGTAAACCGCGTTCCGTATCTGTCAGCGCGCGCGACGTAAGATTGCCCGTGCAGGCGTTTTTTGATAAGGTTTTCGAAATTGCGGGTATGGTTATGGCTAAACTCCCCGCCGAAGTGTCCGCCGAGATAAGAAGATCGGGAGTGTATTTTGCGGGCGGAACAAGCAGACTCCCGGGGCTTGACGGGTATTTCCGCGAACAGATGGCTATAAACGCAAACGTTTTCGAAGATCCCGAAATGGCTAACGCGATAGGCGGCGGAATAGTCGCGGGCAACGAAAAATTGCTTAAAAAAATTAAAATCGAAAAGAAATGAACAAGATAAATTACGATCTCGAAATGCAGAACATAATAAACGGTCTGGGCGAAGAAAAACCCAAATTGTTATTGCACAGCTGTTGCGCGCCTTGTTCAACGGCGGTTATCGAACGGATTTTCGGGAATTTCGATATTACTATTTTTTACTTCAACCCCAATATAACCGAAAGCGAAGAGTATAATTTAAGGCGCGACGAGCAGAAGAGATATCTTTCTGAAAAGTACGGCGAAAGCGTAGCGTTTCTGGACGGCAGATATAAAAGCCGCGAGTTTTTCGAAATCGCAAATGGGCTTGAAAAAGAACCGGAGGGCGGCGCGAGATGCGTAAAGTGTTTCGAACTGCGGCTCGGAGAAACGGCAAAAATCGCCAAACAGGGCGGTTATCGCTACTTTTGCACCACGCTTACCGTCTCGCCGCATAAAAATGCAGAACTCATAAACGGCATAGGCAAAAGAATTGGCGAAGAAATCGGCGTGGAGTTTTTACCGAGCGATTTTAAAAAGCGCGGCGGATATTTAAGGTCTTGTAAACTGTCCGAAGAAAGCGGACTTTACAGACAGAATTACTGCGGTTGTATTTATTCGAAATACGCGCATATTAAAGCGGAGGACGAACAGTGAGAATAATCGCAGGTAAACACGGAGGACGAAAACTTAAAGAGTTTAAGGGTAACGACGTTCGCCCTACTTCCGACAGGGCGCGCGAAGCGCTTTTCAACATTCTCGGCAATATAACCGAATTGTCTTTTCTCGATCTGTTTTCGGGTACGGGCGCAATAGGTCTCGAGGCGATTTCACGCGGGGCTTATCCCGTGACGATGGTCGATATGTCGCGTGAAAGCGTCGCGCTTATAAAGGAAAACTTATCCGCGCTTAAAGAGACGGCTAAAATATATAACGAAGACGCTTTTTCGTACGTTAAGCGTACAAGCGAAAAATACGATCTGATTTTTCTCGATCCGCCGTATGCCGAAAATGCCGAAGATATTTTAAAAACCGTTGCGGAAAGAAAATTATTGAACGACGGCGGACTTCTGATATACGAACATTCCGCCGAAAAACCTTTTAAAAGTGACGAAATGCGTTTAACCGACAGCCGTCGCTACGGAATCGCCGTATTTGATTTTTATTCGCTGTAAAACAGGAGTGATAATGAAAAAATGCGTTTTTGCGGGTACTTTCGACCCCGTAACCAAAGGTCACGAAGAAATTATTAAAAAGTGTTCCGAACTATTCGACGAGTGCGTTGTCGCGCTGTGCGTGAACGTAAAAAAGCAGGCGATGTTTTCCGTCGAAAAAAGGCTTGAATTTCTCCGCGCCGTATGTAAAAAGTATAAAAACGTAACCGTCGTTTATCACGACGGACTGCTTGTCGACCTTATGCGTAAAGAAAATGCGGTGTATTACGTCAGGGGGCTGAGAAACGGCAGAGATTACGATTACGAAAACGATATAAATTATATCAATTCCGATCTGATGCCCGAACTCGTCACGCTTTACGTTCCTTGCAGCGCGCATAACGTTCAGGTGAGTTCCACCGCCGTGCGCGAGCTTATTAGTTTCGGTAAAAGCGCGGCGAAATATATTCCCGACGAAATAATTCCTCTTATATAACGCCTGCGGCAGGCTGAAAATTAAAAACGGGGAAGAGTAAAAAGCAAATAATAAACCCGACGACGGATTGCAGAATTTTCGATAATACGAAGATACCTGCGTTTGCTTTGGCTTTGCCTAAAAACGCGAGCGACTGTATAACTACCGATAGTCCGCCGAACGAAACGAGCGCGCATGACAGCGACAGAGATAATCTGTTTATTCCCGCCGCAGATAGCGTAAGACAACCCCTCGTACATTCTATAGTTCCGAGCGCGACGCCTTGCGCGAGTTGTCCGCCTATTAAAGGTTTTAGGAGTAATTCTATGGGCAAAAGCAATCTGAAATTATAAAAAACGTCGGATAATACGAAGAAAACGCAGATAAACCCGCCTACTACGGCTACGGATATCACCGCCGAATAGGCGCAGTCGTATAATATGTTGTCTACTTTCGGCTTTACCGCCAAAGATTTGGCTGCCGACGGTTTGCTTTTTCCGTAAAAACGGAAAATAAGTCCGCAGACGCAAGCCGCGAGAATATGCGATACGAGAATTAACGCGCCGGCGCGCTTGTCTGCGAACATTCCCACGCCCACGCTTCCCACGATAAACAGCGGGCCCGACGTCGAACATAATGCGCCCGCTCTCGTCGCTTCGTCGGCGGTTATAAGTCCGTTTTCTTTAAGGTCGGCTATGATTTTTGCGCCTATAGGGTATCCCGAAAGGACGCTCATTAAAAACGCGTAAGAGCATACTCCGCTCTGTCGAAACAGAATGGAGAAAGGCTTTCCGAGCAGCTTTGCGATTGCCGAGGTTATACCGAGGGACGACGCCAGCGTAGTAAGAAAGAAAAACGGCAGCAGCGACGGTAAAACGACGGTCGCCCAAAGCTTTATTCCCGCAAACGCGCTTTTAAGGTAAATTTCGGGTTGAAAAGCGATAATAACTATTAAAAAAACGCAAACGCACGCGCAAACGGCGCGAAGAAATATTTTCATAATATAGCATATTCCGCGAAATACGGAAAAATGGGTAAAAATGTACGATTTGTTTGACGTAATGAATAAAAAAGAAACCGACGAGGCTAAACCGCTTGCGGAACGTATGCGCCCCGTGTCTCTTCGGGAGTTTTTAGGGCAGAGCCAGATTCTCGAAGACGGCAGTTTGCTCCGCCGCGCCATATCTCTCGATAAGGTCGGCAGCTGTATTTTCTGGGGTCCTCCTGGAACGGGCAAAACCACGCTCGCTAATATCATAGCAAATTCCACAAGCGGAAATTTCGTCAAACTCAACGCCGTATCGAGCGGTGTGGCAGACGTCAAAAAAGCCGTCGAAGAAGCGCGCGAAAGCCTTAAAATGTACGGTAAAAAAACCTATTTGCTGCTCGACGAATGTCATCGTTTCAGTAAAACTCAGTCTGATAGTCTGTTGCCGGCAATAGAACAAGGCACGATTATTTTTATCGGTTCCACCACCGAAAACCCTTACGCGTCGATGACCCCCGCTATCGTGTCGAGGTGCAGGGTGTTCGAACTTAAACGGCTTGACGAAGATACTATAAAAGCCGCGCTTAAAAGAGCAGTCAAAGACGAAAAACGCGGATACGGAAAGATGAATTTAGAGGTGGAGGAAGCCGCTCTCGACCATATAGCCGCAATGAGCGGGGGAGATATGCGCGCGGCATATAACGCACTCGAACTCGCCGCGCTCACCACGCCTGCCGATAAAGACGGAAAAGTTACCGTAACGCTTAAAGACGCGGAACAGTCAATACAGCGCAAAGCGCTTTCCTACGACGAAAATTCTTATTACGATATGCTCAGCGCGTTCTGTAAATCTCTTCGCGGAAGCGACAGCGACGCCGCGTTGTATTACGCGCACAGGCTGATATCGGGCGGGTGCGATCCGTTGCTTTTGGCAAGAAGAATGATAGTTCACTCCGCCGAGGACGTCGGCATGGCTGACCCTAACGCGTTGGTCGTTGCAACAAGCGCGTTGACGGCGTATATGAATATAGGTTATCCGGAGGGGCTGTTGCCGTTGTCCGAAGCGATAATTTACGTCTGCGAAGCGCCTAAATCTAATTCGACGGTCGTCGCTATGAACGCGGCTAAAGCCGCAGCGGAAAGCTCGAAAGACGATACCGTTCCCTCGCATTTAAGAAATTCGGTGTTTGCCGATTCCGAAGCAAAGCACAGAAGCGCGGCATATAAATACCCGCACGATTACGGCGGTTACGTCGAACAGCAATATTTGCCCGATTCGTTAAAGGGCGAAACGTTCTACCGTCCGTCGGATAACGGCTTTGAAAACACGGTAAAGGATATACGAAAGCAAAAGGGAATGAAAAAGTAAAAAAATAAGGGAGTACGAATATGGTTGATATTCACACTCACATATTGCCCGACGTAGACGACGGGTGTAAGGGTATAAGTCAGGCGGCGGAATTACTGCGCGAAGAGAAGAACTTCGGAGTTACCGCCGTGGCTTTAACGCCGCATCTACGCCCCGAAACTTGCGTACTTTCAGACGAAGAAATAACGGCTGCTTATAAAAACTTTGTAGAAAACGAAGAGATTAAGGCAATCGGAATAAAGTTGTTTCTCGGCAGAGAGATAGAACTTTATCGCGGAATGACGGGCGATTTCGAAAAAGGTAAACTTTTATCTTATAACGGCGGGAAATACGTTCTCGTCGAGCTTAAATACGGCGGTAAAACCGACGTCGAAGAGCTCGTCTATAACATAAAATTAACAGGCTACATACCCGTGCTTGCGCATATCGAGCGTTTTGCTTACGCGCGCGATGTCGGTATGATACAGAGAATAAAGGCGGGCGGAGCGTTGATACAGGTAAACGCGCAGTCTTTGGTCGACAGAAGAATGAAAGAGGAGCATTATTTTGCGGTCAAATTGTTCAAGCGCAGGATTATAGACGTAGTGGCGAGCGACGTGCATTTCGGGCGAAAAAACGCGTTATACGACGCTTATTTAAAAGTAAAAAAGA
Organism: uncultured Clostridia bacterium; assembly: GCA_934254815.1. Classification (GTDB taxonomy): domain Bacteria; phylum Bacillota; class Clostridia; order Christensenellales; family Borkfalkiaceae; genus UBA10281. The sequence continues at coordinate 44,462 of CAKQME010000010.1, forward strand.
AAGATGAGGCATACGCCCGCAAGATATTCGAAGAAATTCCCGCAAAAATTCTCAACTGTCGTTGAGTTCTCGTTTGCGGGAATAAATTTAAATATTATATTATTATTCTGTCATTCTGAGTGCAACGAAGAATCCCACTGAATAAGCGTGAACTACTTGATACAGTGGGATATTTCGCTCACGCTCAATAAGACAGAAAAATTAAACTAAGTATGTCATTCTGTCAATATCGAGAGAGCAGACTTGCTTGCAAGGGTTTCCGAACGCAATATTTCAACAGGAACGGCGGTTTTGGCGAAGACAAAGCGCATAGCAACTGCCGTTGCCGACAAAATTATATTTTGCCCCGTTTCAATGTTATTATAAATTTATATATAACAATAGTGTATTTTTATCCTTATCAAGTTAATTTCATTCAGATACTAAGCTTTTCTTTCGTCAACCGTGAAAAATAAAGCCAGCGTTCCCGGACCGCTATGAGAAACTATTATCGGTCCTAACGGATTGATTACTATTTCGGTGTCGGGGTAAGCTTTAAGCATTTCGCCCCTGACGTATTCCGCGTCTGCAAGACAGTCCGCTTCGCCTATAAAAATTCTTTTGCTTAAGCCGTTGTAACTTTCTGAAAATTTACGGATAAGATCGTCTAAAGCGCGTTTTCTGCCTATAAGCTTTCTGATAGGTATAATTTTACCCGCGTTGTCAAGGTGCATAACGGGCTTTATTTTTATAATGTTTCCTATCGCCGCAAGATAAGACGGTATTCTGCCTCCGCGCGCAAGATAGGTGAACGTGTCTACCGTAAAATAGTGGTCGATATTGAGTTTTACGCTTTCGGCATAGTCGCACGCTTGTTCTACGGTAAGGTTTTTGGCGTTTATTTCGTCGCTTACCATCGCAATTAAAAGTCCTACGCCGGAACATTGACAGAGCGTGTCTACGACGTAGATTTTATTTTTGTTTTCGGCGTTGAGCTTTTCGGCAACCTGTTTAAAGTTGGCGCAGGTTCCGCTCTGCGCGCTCGAAAAAGATAAATGTAAAATGTCTTTGCCCTGTTTGAGTAATTCGGTAAGGTATTCTTCCGTTTCTACAAGGTTTGGCTGCGACGTCGATGTTTTCGAACCGCTTTTCATTTTGGCGCATATTTCGCTCATCGGCATTTTTCCGTCATCCGAACGGTATTCCGTTCCGTCTACCATGTATTTCATCGGCATTACGCTTACGTTGTATTGGGCGGCAAGTTCGGGCGTGAAATCGCAAGCCGCTTCCGCGCTGAGTATAAAATTCATTTTTAATTGTCTCCTTAAAATAAATTGAAAAACCGAGTTTGTTTCGTAGTTTAAATCCGTAAGGAATATTTTCCCTGTGCAAGGTTTATCGTATATTTCGAGTATACGCCGTTTAACCGTGAAATTCAACCTACTTTACCATTGCGCGGCTCTATTTGACCGCGCCTGCGTCGTAGATATAATAAAACCCGTCTCCACACCGCGTAAATTTATTCTACCGCGGGTAGAAATTAAAGATTTTTAACGATTTTGCTTGACATGATGAAATAAATATGATATCATTATAATATCAAAATGTAATAAGGAGATAAAAATGGAAGAAAAAATTTTAAATGGCAAAAAACACGGAATGCGCGCTCTGTTGTTGGGCGTCGCGCTGATTATCGTCGCGATTGCAAGCATAGTCGGCGGCGCGTATATGGTTGAATCGGAAAATGTCGCCATAGGTTCGGCGTTGATTGTCGCCGCGGTAATTCTGGCGATTGTCGCCGTCTTACTGTTCGCGGGGCTTAAAGTGCTTAAGCCGCAGGAAGCTCTGGTGCTTACGCTTTTCGGCAAATACATAGGCACGCTTAAAGGCGAGGGCTTTTATTCCGTCAACCCGTTTTGTTCGGCGGTAAACCCCGCGTCGGATACGAAACTCAATCAGAGCGGAGACGTCAAAACAATTACGCCCGCCACAAACGTTCAGAGCGACGGCGTAACGGTGAACGTGGGTATACCCAACAAAAAAATCTCGCTTAAAATAATGACGCTTAACAATAATCGTCAGAAGATAAACGATTGTCTCGGCAATCCCGTAGAAATAGGAATAGCCGTCACATGGAAAGTCGTCGATACCGCAAAGGCAGCGTTCTGTGTCGATAACTATAAAGAATATCTTTCGCTTCAATGCGACAGCGCGCTCAGAAATATCGTCAGAATTTATCCTTACGACGTCGCGCCCAACGTAGATACTACAGGCGACGGTTTAGCCGACGAGGGCAGTCTGAGAGGTTCGAGCGAAGTTGTTGCGGAGAGAATAAAGAAAGAAATACAGTCGCGCGTGGAGATTGCGGGGCTTGAAATAGTCGAAGCTCGTATAACCTATCTTGCGTACGCGCCCGAAATAGCTGCGGTAATGCTTCAACGCCAACAGGCGTCGGCGGTTATCGACGCGAGAAAAATGATTGTCGACGGCGCTGTCGGAATGGTCGAAATGGCTCTCGACAGACTTAAAGAACACGGCACGATAGAACTCGACGAAGAGAGAAAGGCGGCTATGGTGTCCAACTTGTTGGTTGTGCTTTGCGGCAATCGCGACGCTCAACCCGTGGTAAATTCGGGAAGTCTGTATTGAGATGAACGACGGAAAGAAGAAACAGATTCCGCTCAGAATAAACGCGGAATTGTTCGACGAGCTTGCTAAATGGGCTGACAGCGATTTCAGGTCGGTGAACGGGCAGATAGAATATCTGTTGACCGAATGTGTTAAAGCTCATAAAAAAAGTGGGAAATACGTTTCGGACGAAATAAAAAATTCCGATAACCTATGAATAATAAATATTAAATAGTCGATAATTACCTCCGAAAGATTATTTTAGGAGGTAATTTTTTTATGCAACCGAAATTAACGGCAAAAGAGGTCGACTTTATTTCCGACCTGATGACGCTCGAAGAGAGCGTATGTAAAAAAGCGAGGATATATTCCAAAACGCTTACCGACCCAGAAGTGTCGGGACAGATGAAAACCGTGGCGGATAATTGCGCTAAAAGGTATGCCGAACTGCTCGGCTTGTTGCAGTAAAGGGGTGTTTATGAGAAAAGACAACGAGAACGTATTGAACGAAAAGGATAGTTTAACAGATATACTGACGGGCGAAAAAGACCTGATAAAGTTGTATTCGTGCGCGTATACCGAGGCTGTCGGCAAAGACGTTAAAAGAAAAATCAAAAGCAATATGTTTGAAAGCGCGGAAGATCAGTGCGCGATATTCGGCATAATGCAAAAAAACGGGTATTATGAACCTAAGCCCGCTAATAAGACGGTTATCGATGAAAAAATCAACGATTTTTCCAAGGCGTTGAAAGATATGAATAAATAAAAAGCTCAGATATCGCTTTTGTTATCACCATAAACAAAAGCAAATCTGAACCGTATAAAAATAAATCGCTTGCCCTGCGCGGTTATCCCGCCGGGCAAGCGATTGTTTTTAACGAATTATTTAATTATCTGCATTCGTCGGCTTTGCCTGCGCAACCGAGAACGTCGATGAGTTTGTGACGAACGAGTTCCTTAACGTTTGCTCTTGCGATTTTAAGGTACTCTCTGGGGTCGAACTTGTCGGGGTGTTCTACAAAGAATTTTCTGATAGAACCGGTCATGGCAAGACGAATATCGGAGTCGATATTTATTTTGCAAACGGCAAGTTTAGCGGCTTCGCGAAGCTGATCTTCGGGTACGCCTACGGCGTCGGGCATCTTGCCGCCGAATTCGTTTATCATCGAAACATATTCCTGCGGAACGGACGACGCGCCGTGAAGAACTATCGGGAAGTTGGGCAGAAGCTTAGAAACCTCTTCGAGTATATCGAAACGGAGCGGAGGAGGACAAAGAATGCCTTTTTCGTTTCTCGTGCATTGTTCGGGTTTGAATTTATACGCGCCGTGCGAAGTTCCTATAGCTATCGCAAGACTGTCTACGCCCGTGTTGTTTACGAAGTCGTTTACTTCTTCGGGTCTGGTGTAAGAACCTTCTGCATGGCTTACTTCGTCTTCTATACCGGCGAGCGTACCGAGTTCGCCCTCGACGGTAACGTTGTACTTATGAGCGTAATCTACTACCTTTCTGGTAACTTCGATGTTCTTTTCGTAAGGAAGAGCGGAACCGTCGATCATAACCGAGGTGAAACCGCCGTCGATACAGGCTTTGCAGGTGTCGAAGTCGGGACCGTGATCGAGGTGAAGTACGATCGGTACTTCCGAGCATTCTTTAACCGCGGCTTCTACGAGTTTGACAAGGTAAGTGTGGTTGGCGTAAGCTCTCGCGCCTTTGCTGACCTGTAAAATAACGGGTGCTTTTTCTTCCTTGCACGCTTCGGTTATACCCTGAACGATTTCCATGTTGTTTACGTTGAACGCGCCTATGGCGTAGCCGCCCTTATAAGCCGCTTCAAACATCTTTTTAGAATTAACTAATGGCATTTTAAACCTCCGAGTTTTTTATCGTATAATATTATACACTATTTTTTTTTAAACCGCAAATAAATTTATTTGACAAACGCGGAAAATTTTAGTATTATATTCTCGCTCAATCGATGATGCGTTCGGAGAGGAAGCGTGAATTTTTATATCGACCCCTTTCGCGGAAAATTTTTTGCGGACGGCTTGATTTACGAAAATAATAAATTTGCGCATACTTTCGTTCGGGAGTATGCGTTTTTTATGTCGGTCAAGGAGAATTACAATGAGAATAGCGGTTATAGGCATAGTTATAGAAAAAGACAGAACGGCGGCGGAGCAGGTGAATAAAATACTTTCCGCCTACGGCGACAACATAATCGGAAGAATGGGCGTGCCGGATAACGTAAACCACATATTCGTGATAAGCGTTATAGTAAAAGGCACAAACGAAATCATTTCGGCAATTACGGGTAAACTCGGCAGAATAGAAAACGTAAACGTCAAGTCCGCCGTGACAAACACCGAAATTTAGCCGTGGTTAATCTGATAAAAAATACGGAGGTATTTATAATATGAAAAAATTTTTGGCAGTAATCCTGTCGGTCGCGTTCGCTTGCATTGCGCTCGTCGGCTGCGCGGGAAATAACAATTCCGAAGAGAGTAAAGGAAACGTCTCTAAAACCGAAAAGACCTATACTATAGGCGCGGTTGACGGCGCGCCCACGCTGTCGCTCGTAAGCATAGCGGACGGAAGTTTCGCATATTCTACGCAGACTACCGAATATAAAACTTCGGCTACCGTTGCGGCTGACGCGAACGCGGTCGTCGCCAATCTCAAAAACGGAACTTACGACATGGCTATTCTGCCGCTCAATAACGCGGTGACGCTCTATAACGATAATTCCGATCACGATTTCAAACTCGCTTCGGTCAACGTTTTCGGCGTACTGTATATGATAGGAAAAACCGATATAGGCGAAAATTTGTCCGCGCTTAAGGGCAAAGTCGTTTACGCGGTAGGCGGGGGCGGAACTCCGGGGCTGGTATTCAAACATCTGCTTGCTCGTAATAATATAAAATTCGCTATGGGCGATACCGTAGAAGATAGCGAAACGGTTTATATCAAGGCTATATCCGGCGCGCCCGACGCCATTGCGGGACTGACCAAAGGCGATACCGAATTTGTCGTATTAGGCGAACCCGCGGTTACGCAGGTAAGCGCGAAAACGGGCGCTAAGGTCGTGCTTGATTTCAAAAAGGAATGGCAGAAACTTCACGGTGAAAATTCCGCGTTCGTTCAGGCGGGGCTTGTCGTGAATACCGCAAAGGTCGACAGAGATTACGTTGCCGCGCTCGTTGAAAAACTTAAAGACAATAAACAATATCTTTACGATAACACCGATAAAATTTCGGAAAGACTTACGGCAATGGGCAGTACGACTATAGCGAAACTTACGTTTACCGAAGAGCTTCTTAACAGATGTAATATCGGTTGCGAAACCGCAAGTTCTCAGAAAACCAATATCGAGGCGTTTTTGTCGGCTCATTCGATAACGCTTCCAGAAAACGACTTCTATTATATTTAATGAAAATAATAAACAGGTTGCTTTATCCGCTCGTATCGGTAGCGGCGGTAATCGCGGTGAGTTATATCGCGTCGTATTTGTTTAACAGTAATATAATCGCGCCGTCACCGACAACCGTTTTAGGTGAGTTTGTAAAACTGTTTTCCGAAAGCGACTTCGCAAGGTGCGTGTTGTCTACGCTTTGGCGTTCTGTTTACGGTTTTTTGCTTTCGTTCGTCGTCGCTCTTGTTTTGGCGGTTGTCGCGAACGTCGGTGAAATTGCCGAAAAAATATTATATCCGCTTACTTTGCTTGCAAGGGCGATACCTACTATGTCGGTTATTCTGCTTTGCCTGCTGTGGCTCAGATCCGATAAAACCCCCGTGGCGGTGTCGTTCATAATAGTGTTTCCTATGCTATATTCGGCAATACTGTCCGCGCTTAAATCGCGCGATAAAGAGATAGCCGAAATGCTGAAAGTATATAAAGTCGGAAAGGTAAAAACATTTTTCGGCTATACGCTCCCCGACGTCGCGTTAAGGCTTTATCCGCAATTCGTAACCACGCTTTCGTTCAATATAAAGCTTACCATATCGGGCGAGGCTATGGCGTATACGGGGCATAGTATAGGCAATGCGATGAAACTTGCGAATATGAATTTCGATACGGCTGTGCTGCTCGCCTGGACGATAGTAGCCGTGCTTTTAAGCTTTGCCGTAGAACTGTTTCTTAAACTCGGCGCGACTGCGGCGGTAAAGGTGTTCAATGGATATAAGGATAGAAAAATTAAACAAGAAATATGCCGATAAGACGGTTTTCGACAATTTCGACGTCGTTTTCAAAAGCGGAAAAATATCCGTCGTGATGGGTAAATCGGGCGAGGGAAAGACAACGCTTTTGAATTGTATCGCAAAGCTTACCGATTACGACGGCGAAATAACCGGCGCGGAAAACGTTTCTTACGTCTTTCAGAGCGATCGGCTTATTCCGTTTAAAACGGTCTATGAAAATCTCGATTTCACTCTTGACGGAAAACTGAAAAAACAGGAACGCGGCGAGAAAATAAAAAATATTCTGCGCGCCGTGTCGCTTGAAGATAAAGCCTGCGCGATGGTAAACGAGCTTTCGGGCGGGCAGCGTAAGCGCGCGTCGATAGCCCGCGCGTTTTTGTCGGACGGCGATGTTTTGTTGATGGACGAACCGCTTAATTCTCTCGATCTGGGCTTGAGAATGCAGACGACGGATCTTCTGCTCGATATGGTCGGACGCTATCCGCGAACGGTGATATACGTCACGCACGATATAGACGAGGCTTTGACGGTTGCCGATTGTATTTTCGCGATAGGTGAAAAAGGGGTTGAATATTCTTATGAATTTTTGTCATCGCAAAAAGAAAGGGATATTCTGTCGGAAGAATGTAATAAAGTAAAAAGGCAATTGATAAAATTTCTCGTATAAAAAATTGTTTTCGGTCGATAATAAAATCGACGAACCGTAAAAAGGCGTATTTACATAAAATGTAACAGGGGTATGCTTAAAAGGCTTCGTCGAAGGGGTCGGAAATGATTAAAAGAGGAGAATTGTATTATGCTGATCTTTCTCCCGTAGTCGGAAGCGAGCAGGGCGGAATACGCCCCGTGCTTGTAGTTCAGAACGACGTAGGCAATAAATACAGCCCCACGGTAATTGCGGCGGCGGTAACGAGCCGTATAGATAAAGCTAAGTTGCCGACGCATATCGAACTGAACGCCGCCGAATACGGATTAAGTAAAGATTCGGTAGTATTGCTTGAACAGATACGAACGCTTGACAAACGCAGACTTAAAGAACGCATAGGCTCGTTGCCCGTAACCACTATGGCTCGCGTAGACGACGCGTTGCTTATAAGTCTCGGCTTTGCCGTAAAAAGCGTGTAAACCAAAAACCTTGCGTAGCGAGATTGAATATCGGTCGCTCCGCAAGGTTTTTAATTTTATGTTATAAGTTATATTCCGAGATAAAGCAGAATAAGCGAAATAGTGTTTTTTATCCCGTCAAAGTGGGTGCGTTCCATTCCGTGCGAAGCGTGAACGCCCGTTCCTACGAGCGCGCCCGTAACGTCGTGACCCGCAGTCCACATCGCGCCGATATCCGAACCGTAATACGGGTAAATATCCACCGCGTAATCGAGACCGTTTTCTTTTGCGAGATTTATAAGCCTGCTTGTGAATTCGTAATCGTAAGGTCCGTGACTGTCTTTGGCGCAAATAGAAACCTGCCTTTCGGTGCAGTTGAGGTCTTTGCCTATGCAACCCATATCCACGCCGAGCATAGATTTTATTCCGTCGGGAATATAACTCGCGCCGTGTCCTACTTCTTCATACATAGTAACCATCATTTTGATAGTGTTTTCGGGTACGATTTTGTAGTCTTTGATAATTTTAAGTACGGTTATAAAACAGGCGACGCTCGCTTTGTCATCGATAAATCTCGATTTTATATAGCCGCTGTCGGTAAAAACGTATTTCGGGTCGTAAACGACGTAATCGCCGCTTTCGATGCCTAATTTTCTCACGTCGTCGGGCGTAGAAACCACTTCGTCCAAACGAATGTACATATTTTCTTCGTTGCGTTCGAGAGTCGCGCTGTCTTTATAGACGTGTACTGCCGGGCTTTTTGAAAGAAACGTACCCGTGTAACGTTTGCCGTCGCGGGTGATTATCGTGCAGTATTCTCCGTCGAGAGTGGGCAGGCAAGGTCCGCCTACTTTCGTGAACGTGAGTTCGCCGTCGGGGTGCAGACCGCGAATCATCGCGCCCAAAGTGTCGGCGTGCGCCGACAGACCCAACGCTTCTTCCGATTTTCCTTTAACGGTAAGTATGGCGCAACCCTTGTGTGTCAACGTAAATTCCGCGCCGTTTTCCTCTGCGAGAGTTTTTATAAGCGGCATTATTTCTTTGTAATATCCGCTCGGACTGGGCGTGTTTACGATTTTACCGAATACTTCGCCGTAGTATTCTTTATATTTTGTTACGTCTATTTTCATTTAAGCAAATCCTCTTTGACGGCTAAAATTTCCGCGCAAGCCGTACATGCGGGGCAGTCGCAGAATTTTTCGCCCGCATTTTTGCGTTCTATAGTATGCGCGAGGAAGTTTTCGGCTTGTTCCTTGCCCATATACTGAGCCGCAAGGGGAGAAGTTAAAAATTCAAGCAACTTGTCGATAGGTTCGATGTCTTCTTCGAGTTCTTTGATATAAGCCGCGGTTTCGTCTTTTTCGTTTTCGGTACCTACCGCCGCAAGCCATTTTTCGGCGGCTTCTTTGGCTTCTTTGCAAACCGACCCCGAATTTATAAGCGCGTGAGTTTTTTCGATAACGTAATTTAAAACTTCTTTATTCATAATTTCCGTCTCCTTAGATAATGTTGATTATATTTTAACTCAAAATCCGAAAATTTTCAACAAAAACGCGAATGTTTTATAAAATTTCAATATGATTATTAACGGTAAGTTAAACAGTATATAAACGGAATATTATTTTTAATAAGAAATACGGAAAAAGTTGCTTTTAAGAGCGGTGCGGAAAATCCGATATATCAGTCGGACAGCCCCAAAAGATAATCGGCTGAAACGTCGAATAATTCGCATACGGCGATAATCTGTTCGGCGCACGGCGAAGATTTGCCGTTTTCCCATAGCGAAACGGTATCCTGCGAAACGAAAAGCAATCGCCCCAATTCGCTTTGCGACAGATCGCGGTCACATCTTAATTCTTTTAATCTTTATGAAATTTTTAAAATTTTTTGAGAATTGTATTGTTTCATATATGTAGTTTACGAAAAATTCTCGTAAAACGGTTGACTTACGAGAAATTCTCGTATATAATTAAAAGAAAAGGTTGTGTTAAGGAACTAATAAAAACGGAGGAAAATTCAATGAAAAAATTTATTGTATTCGGGCTTAGTCTGATTCTTATAGTATCTTCCGTCGTAATTATGACGACAAGCGGAAAAATCGGGGCGGAAACCGATAGCGGAGTTGCTCTAACGAGTGATGAAGTTGTCGAAACTCGTGATTTCGGTAACGAACTGACTGCGTTTTCGGCGGTAATGCCGGATATTTCGCCCGTATTTACGGGTGAATCACTATCGGGTTATACGAGACAAACGCTATCCGAAAAAACTGACGGCAAAATTAAGAGCGTAACCGTAGAATGCAGCGCCGACGGTACTATCGATATTAAAGGTAATATTGCCTCCGGCGGCAGCGAGACGGAAATGGATTATAAAACGCGACTTATTTTCGATTGCGTAGTTACTATGGACGAAAAATCGATTTTGTTGGATTATACGAGATGCGAAACGATTATGACCGGCAATATCGGCGGCGTGTCCGCAGTGGCTGAAATGTCGTTTCCGTTTAAAATTTATTTTGACGAAACTACACTTGGTTTGCGCTACGGACAGATAAGTTATACCGTAAACGGCTATAATTTTTCCTCCGAAATATCTTCGGTTTTAAGCGGACGCTGGTTGTATCTCGACGGTTCGACCGATTTCGGTGAATACGGCGACGTATGTTTGCAGATGTTTAATTGGGCGACGAAAGGTTTTTCGGGCGAGCTTAATTATTATTCCGATTATCTTTCCGAGTATGCCGAAGAAAATTTTTTAAATCGTAACGGAACGTTTTATTTAAAAAAGTCTTGCGCGAAAGATTTCTGGAAAGGGCTTTTCGTTAAAAATCGGGCGATAGACGACGAATACGGTATTTGGAGCAACCCGAACGATATTAAGGTCAAGGTTTTGTCGGGCGAGTTTTCGATAAAATTAGGTGAGACCGAAAAAATTATAAAAGCGGTTTCCGATTACGTTTCGACCATAAAAGAGAATCTAGGCGGAACTTCGATGAATATCGTCGGAGATTGCTCTATGAATTACGAATATAAAATTACCAAAGAAAATTCGACGACCGTAGAACGTCCCGATTTTGGCGAATAAGGTGAGAAAGTATGGATGATATAAAAAATAACGAATATATCGAAAATATTTACGACGAAAACACGATAGTGAAAAATTCCGCATATGCAAAGAAGAAAAGTATCTGCGTGTTTAATAACGCGTTATTTCTGGCGGCGTCGATTTTGTTGTCGGTCGCGTTGTTTTCAGGCGTAGCTTCGTCCGACGGAAAAATAACGGTTTATAATTTTTACGTTTATTTCGTAAATTTATTCCGTAACGAATGGTCGAGCGTAACGGTCGGCACAGATATGCTTGCCGATTGCGGGCTGGCGATAGCGTATATCGTTATAGTTATCAGGTTTCTGATTATAATTATCAAGTCGATCGACAATTTTGCGAAAATCTGCAAAAACGGGTACAATCAGATTTTAGAAAGCGGAATGAAGACAAACGCCGCAACGCAGCTGAAAATGTACGTCGTACTTAGCGTTTGTTCGGCGTTGTTTTACGTTCAGTCTGTCGATATTTACGGCGGCATGGCAATGCTTGCAAGCTTGATCGTGTTGATAATTTCCGATTATTTCAGAACGTTTTACACCACGCCCAAAGGAGTGAACAAAACTCTTTTACTATATAATTCCATAAAGAAAGCGACGGTTGTCGCCGTATATGCGATTCTTTATTTTTACATATTGCAAATCGCGGGCGTAAGCGGCTTTATCGTCGGAGCGACGACGATAGGCGATATTACGGGAGATTCCGCTTACGTCGCTTCGTATGCCATATTGTTAATTGTTTACCCGATGATAAACGTCATAATTCAATTTTGTTTTATGTCCGCATTTATAAGATCTATGGATTATTTCTTGAACGAAGAGGATAATTTCATCGCGCTGACCGTAATGACGGCTGTGGCATGCGCGGCGGTGATACTTGCAAATATGTTGGTGAACTTTAACGATACCGAAAATATTTTCGATTATATTTTTACAACCGCAGGCGCGCAGACGTATCCTTTTATGTTGTCTCTTGCGGGTATGCTTGTATATATAGCTTATAAATCCGCCGTCGAAGACGAGAGATTAAAAGAAATCGAAGAGAAAAAACGAATTGTCGAGATAAAAAAAGCGGAGACTGCCGCTGTTGAAGAACAAAAGAAAATCGAGCTTAAAAAATCCGAAGAAGAAGCGCGCAGAGCCGAAGCTACCAAGCAGATAGCCGAAGCGATAATCAAAGCTCAGAAAGAGGATAAAGCGAATAAAGACGCCGAAGAGATGTCGCAGATAATAGCTGCTGCGCTTAAAAAACTTTACGACGAAGACAGATCTCGCGACCGTATCGAAAGAGAAGCCGAGACTGCGGCATCTGACGACGACGATAAAAATTAAAGCTAAAGGGAAGTATGAAATACAAAAAATTTACGAGCGAAGAGAAAAAAAGATATAAATCGTATCCGCTGCCGTGGGCAAGGTTTATAAGTTTTTTCGCGGTCTGTATTGCCGATATCGCTTTATCTGTCGATTTTGCGGCTTATTTATATATGGTTGACAGCGATTTGACGACTAAAAACGGAATGTGGTTCGGCGGGCTGTCGTACTTGTTCACAAATTCGTTAGCCGTGGTGATCCATTTTGTTTTGTACGCGTTGCTTTTGTTGCTGACGCATTTTATATTCCGCCTGTTTAACAATAAAAAGAAAGTATATCGCGGCTTAAGCTGGCAAAAACTCAACGATATTTTGACGATAGACTGCGAAATCTTATATTATGCCATATGTATCGTTATACTTGTTTTTTCCGTTTATATAAAAGCTTATCCGTCTTTTTACGGTTATTTTGCTATTGCATTTCATCTTTTAACTCCTAAATTCTTGGCGTATCTTTTACCTGATTATACGATTTGTGTTCATTGCGGACTTATGAATACGTTAGGGTGTCGGTCTTCGAGCGAGAAAGATTTGGGCGTCGCGCCCGAATTTCATACCGAGGGCGGGTATTATGAAAACGTGACGTCTTACGGCGACGTTTACGACGAAAATTTTTCACGGGTCGGAGGCGTGTCGTATAATTCAAGGCGATACGTTCCTAAAACTACTGTTTACGGCGGAATGTACGAACACACAGAGAGAACGCTGCATTATGTTTGCAGAGTATGCGGCAGTGAAAACGACCATAAAGATTATGTAAAAAGGAAGTTGTTCGGGTAATGCGTAAAATTATAAAACAGGTTTTGCTTTTGTCGATGGTTTCGGTTATTTTTATTTCGGGCGGTTGTTCTTTATTGCTTAAAAATAAGCGCGACGAAGAGAGCGCGGCTGCCGTCGAGTATTTTAAGGAGAATTACGCCAAAGCTATGGATTATCTTTCCGAGGGGAAAGATATCGAGGGCTATAGAACGCTTTATCGTATAAAAGAGTATGATCAGGCGGCGAAAAAACTCGAAGAATTGCTTGCCGACGACAGATTTTTGCAATATCGCGCGGCTGAAGCGGGATATACGGTCGAGTTCGGAAGATACGAACAGGACAACGATATAAATAACGGTAAAGAACCTATCCGATGGACGGTTTTAAAAACCTATGATAATAAGCTGTTTTTATTTGCGGATAAAGTTCTCGACTGCCATATGTTTTATAGTAAGATAGATAACTATTATACATGGGCGCGTTCCGATATGTGTAAATGGCTCAACGGGGAATTTTTATCCGTCGCTTTTTTAGAGGGCGAAAGGGAAATGATCTGTACGACGTCTGTCAGAACTTACGAACCGTATTTTAAAGAAAACGAAATTGTCGATTGTAAAGCGTTTTTAATCAGTCGCGACGAATATTACGCTTTCCGCGACGAAAACATGAACATCGACAACGGGATATACGATAAACTCGGAACAATAGAAGTCAGCGCTTATGCGAGATACCGGTATCGGGAAGCCGTAAAAGACAAAAACTCATATATAAGTTCATATCATTATGCGTTCAGGTCTCAGGGCGATTACGGCTTATATTTTTGTTATGCGAATAGCGACAGTAAAAAGGGTCCGTCGGTAGGCGAGAACGGAATAGTGGCGACGTTTTGCGTCAGACCCGCGATATGGGTAGATATACAAGGAGAATAAAATATGAAAATGATATCTAAATCGATATGTTTTATAGTCTGTATTTTAATAGCGATAATGCCGATTGCGGGCTGTTCGTTGTTGAAATACAGAAATGAAAGCGCAGAGCAAAGCAAAGGCGATAATATAAAAGAATCGACCGTACCGAAAATTCAGGAAATAACCGTTTATAATGACGATACTCCCGTTACCTATTCAGTAACCGTCGGAGACGTCGCCGTGATAGACGCGTTCACTAAACGCGGATATTATTTTACAGGCGCTTACGATTCCCGGACGGGCGGAAAAAAATATTTTGACGCAAAAGGGAATTCCACGATGCTCTGGGCTGCGGGTAACCCCGATACATATTACGCAAGGTTCGAAAGCGTCGAAACGCTGTCTTACAGTCAGATTCGCTATGAAGAAGACCCGTTGAAGTGGGACGGCGGAATTTACGAACGTTACGTCGAGTTTGAGTTGGACGAAGAGTTTAAAAACGCCGTAAACGCTAACCCCAATATGAAATTGTCTATAACCGTATCGTTAAAAATATCCTGCGATTATTCTTGGGAGTTCAAAAACGTGTCGGTAACTAATCTGAAAAGCGGAGGCGAATCGACGAAACTCGATTCCGATATAAAACTTTCGGCAAAGCAGTACGTTTATAAAACGTATACGACCGAAATGTCGGCGGGGTTGTTCCGTAAAGGTATGATTTATGTCTCGCTGTTGGGTCGCGAGGGCGCAAACGTCACCGCGACAAGATACTATGTGAAAAACGTTGCGCTTTCGGCGGCTTTCGTTGGCAACGAACAGTAATAAATTAAAACAAGGGCTTAAGAAACGTCCGAAAAAACATTACGTTACAAATATTATTCGCTTGTTTTGCGGCATATTTGACTAAGTCCGGTTGACGCGATTATTTAATCGTTATTCCGGGCGCGGTGAAAAATTCCGTATCGCAAGCGAATATTTTTTTATTCTTCGGGCGAAAACTCGGCTATCGGTTTAACATGTTAAGTCTAATCGTAGTAGAGATATAAACCTGTATAAATTATATACTTTACAACCGCTATGCTTTCAATTATAATATATGTGCCGAAAAAAAGAAGCACAGCAAATAAAGAGGGCAATTTATAAAAAAGAAACGGAAAAATAAGCTTACAGGTGATATAAATGGATTTCAATCAATACGTCAATCAAGAAAAAGAAAATAACAGACCCGTATGTTTTTTTACGGTAAACGACCTTGTGCGCGAAGATAAACTCGAACAAAAATTAAAGAGTTTGTCGCAGTGCGGCTATGGCGGAATATATTTCCATGCGAGAAGCGGTTTAATCGGCTCGTATTTATCGGACGAATGGTTTTCGCTCGTCGAAAAAGCTATAGATTTTTGCGATAAATATAAACTCGAATTCTGGGTCTACGACGAATTCGGTTGGCCGAGCGGTACTGCTGGCGGGCTTATTCTTAAAAACAACCCGTCGTTTAAGCAAAAAAGGCTTTTCAAAAACGATAATCCGCTTGTCGTAAAGGGTAAGCCGATAGCTTATTACGACAAATCAGATAACCCTACCGGCAGAGAGAAAGCATTCTATTCGCTTGAAGAAGTTTACGCCGACGGTTATGTCGACTTATTAAACGAAGAAGTTACCGACGAGTTTATCAACGTTACTTATGAACAGTACAAACGGCGTTTCGGCGGAAGAATAAAAGGCTTTTTTACGGACGAACCGCAGTTCGGAATGTGGCTCCCCGCGTGGAACGATAAAATAGAAAAAGAGATTGCCGCAAAATACGGAGATAAAGCTTTTTCGTATTTGCCCGCGTTGTTTACCGAAAATAAAGATAAAGAGAACGAGTACAAATTATTCCGCGAATTTTATTTCGGGCTATGTTCGTCTTTATTCATAGATAACTATATCGGTCGCATAGCGAAGTGGTGCGGCGAAAATAATTATCTGCTTACCGGGCATATACTCGAAGAAAAGGAGCTTTCTTACGAGTTGAGGTCCTGCGCGGACGTTTTCGACGTTTATGCCGTTATGCAATGTCCGGGAATAGACTGGCTCGGCGCGGAAATCGGCAATGCCGTCGCGCCTAAACAGATGACGTCGGTATTTCGTCGTTATAAAAAATCACGTTGCGTTTCGGAGACGGGCGCTACGATGGGTTACGGCAGGTCGCTTTCCGAAATCGCTAATATATTCGAATGGCAAGTTGCGCTGGGCGTTACTAATATCTGCGGAATTATTCCGTATAGCCTGCGCGGCAGAAGAAAACGCGATTATCCGTCCGGGATAATTTCAGAACAACCGTATTTTGAAAAATTGTCGGGGTTTAACGACAGATTGTCTCGTCTTTGCGCCGTTGCGGCTCTTGAAGAAGTCGTCGACGTTCTGCTTATTCAGCCGCTTAAGGGCGCGCGGGAAAGTTATGTTTACGGTATCCCGTCAAAAAAGACCGAATACTACGACGAATTGTACGAAAACGCCGTAGAAACGCTTACAAAAAATAACTGTCTTTTCCATATAGCGTCGATAGGCGAGGTCGAACGCGGAACGATAACCGACGGCGAATTGCAGATAGGTAATTGCCGCTATAAGACGGTTATTGCGCTTGACGATAATTGTCTGGCGAGCTGTAGAGAAAAGAAACTTGCCGAAAACGGCGTAAACGTTATCGCTTGCGCCGCCGAAGCTCCGTCGCATATAGTTGCGGACGACGAGTTGTTTATAACGGTACATAAGTATGGCGACGATTATGTGCTGATAGCCAAAAACACATGCGCGAAAGCGGTTTCGGGCGAAATTGTATATAACGGAAAATTACCTGTCGGAGAATTCGACCTGAACGACGGAAAGTCGTATGGTTTTAAAAAAGGGAATATCCCGCCGAAGCAGACGGCTGTCTATATTTACGGTAAAAACGTACCTGCCGCAAATCGCGAAGAATACGCTGTCGTCAAAGTCGACGAAAACGACTTTAAGTATCGTCCGCTTCGGAAAAATTCTCTTATTCTGGATTTTGTCGCCTATACGCTCGACGGCGGGGTGAGCGGCAGATTGCCCGTAATCAAATTGTTCGAAAAACTGATTGCCGAAGAGTACGTCGGTAAGCTTACTATGACTTATGAGTTCGAAAACAGGGGCTATGACGGGTCGGTTTCGGTGGCAGTCGAAGATTCCCGTAAATTCGAAGTCTTTTTAAACGGCGAAAAGCTCGATTTTTCGAATGACGAATCGGGTTCGCGCGCTCTTGTCGACGGAATAAATAGGGTGACGTTAAAAGCCGATTATTTCCAGAAAGGTCAGACATGTAAGATATGGAAAGGCGAAGTAGGCGAAGAAAGCGACTTTAATATGTTGGGCGATATGTTCGAACTTGAAAACGTCTGTATAAACGGCGATTTCGGGGTGTATTTCGACGACGCGGAAAAGCTTGGCGACGTCTATTCGTGCGATAAACCTTATCTTGCGCGGCAAAAATCGGGCGGAAAATCCGACGAACTTATTTTAAATGGTTTTCCGTTCTATTCGGGCGCTTTAGAAATGGAAAAAGAAATCGATTTTTCAAACGGCGAAAACTCTGTTTTTCCGATTATACCTAACGGTTGCGCCAAGGTGGGCGACGAAATAGTTTATTTCGATAAGCCTGTAAAGGTTACGGAAAAAGACGGTAAAAAGAAACTGGTTATTACGCTTTATAATACGCTGAGAAATTATCTCGGACCCGATCATAATATTTACGGCGAGTGCAGATCCGTCGGGTTTACTACTTTTTCTTCCGTTCCAGGCTGGTGCGACCCGCAGGGTAAGGATATGTGGACTGACAGATATATGCTTATTCCGTTCGGCGTGAAATTCGGCAGAGATAAGGAATAAATAACCCGAACGATTATGGACACTGATTGTATTGTGCAGTGTTTAAAACTTGCCTTAATATCATGATAATTACGAATCGACGCGGATTATCGGTAAGAAGTTGCGCGCGCCGTTAAAAAGGAATTATCGGCAAGGAAACTATCGGGTCGGCGCGCTTTATTCTCTGTTTTTTTTGTCGTATACTCTTACTTCGAAAGGTTCGAAATTCTGTGAAAAGAGATTGTCGCTATCATAGTTGTTCAGTATCGATTTGAAATTATCCGCGTTGAGATTGTCGGGCAGAGTTACCGCGTCGGGCTTTTCGAAATTCACCGCTACGATTATCGATTCGTTGCCTAACTTTCTCTCATATACGAAACAACCGTCGTTTTTAGTTAAATCTGTAAACGTCCCGCGTTTTATAACTTCGCGGGCGTTTCTTAATTTCAGAACTTCTTTATAAAATTCGAAAATCGATTTGTTTGCCGATTTGTCGCTTTCAAGATTGATTTCGTCCGATCTCGACGGCATTTTCAGCCAAGGCGTTCCGCTCGTAAAGCCGTGGTTGCCTTTTTCGTTCGTCCAGGCGACGGGGCGACGTGTATTGTCGCGGCTTCCGTAATTTATTTCTTCTATCAATTTGTCTTCGGTTTTTTTATTTACGTTGTCTTTGTAATAGTTTACCGATTCTATATCGTTGAAACAAGAAATATCGCCGTAATGCGAGTTTGCCGAGCCGAATTCCTGCCCCTGATATATAAACGGAATACCTTTAAGCAGATAGAACATTGCCGCGTAAGCCGTGGCGCATTCGTATCTTAATTCTCTGTCGTTGCCGAGCCGCGAAATATAAAACGGCTGGTCGTGGTTGTCGGTAAACAGAATATATAAAAGGTCGTGTTCGGCGGTAAAGTTCTGCCATTTTACAAGCGCGTTCTTTATCTCGTCGTAAGAAAACGGTGCGGGAGTGTACTTATCAGATCTGCCTAAACCTATATGCTCGAACTGAAAAACCGACTTCAGCTCGTTTCTGTCTTTGCCGCATATGTCGCAGATGCTTTTTACGTCGGATTGACATTCTCCTACGGTAAAAATATCTTTTACTTTATCCCGCCCGAAAAGCTGCCTGATATATTCGTGCAGATGCGGACCGTTCAGCATTTTATTTGCGGCGAAGTCTTTCGATATAAAGTCGAGAACGTCGCATCTGAAACCGTCTACGCCGAGATCGACCCAAAAATCTACTATATCGCAACATTCTTGTCTTACTTTCGGGTTTTCCCAGTTTAAGTCGGGTTGTTGAACGGCGAAAGAATGAAGATAATATTCGTCGGTTGCTTCGTTGTATTCCCACGCGCTGCCGCCGAAACAAGCCGTCCAGTCGGTAAGCGGTTTTTTCGCCCAAATATAGTAATCGTGATAGGGGTTATCTATGGAAGAACGGGCTTCTTTGAACCATAAATGCTCTGACGAGGTGTGATTTACAACCAAGTCCATTATAATTTTTATACCGTTTGCGTGCAGTTCGTCCGCAAGGGTCTTCCAGTCGCTCAAGGAACCGAAATCTGCGGCTATATCGCGGTAATCGGATATATCGTAGCCGTTGTCGTAATTAGGACTTTTGTAGCAAGGGCATATCCATACGGCGTTTATACCCAGTTCTTTAAGGTGGGGTATTTTTTGCCGTATGCCGTTAAGGTCTCCCGTTCCGTCTCCGTCAGAGTCGTAAAAACTGCGCGGATATATCTGATATACTATTAAATCGATGAAATCGTTTTGTATTTTTTTCATATTATTCTCCCGAATAAGCCGCTGCGTATGCGTCCACTATGGCTTTTTTGTCGTCGGACAATTTCAAGTAAGCGGCATTTTGTTGTGTTTTGTAGTAGTGCGCCATATATGCCACCGAGTTTTCGGCGGCGGTTTCCGAATAAAAATTTTGGATAGAGTTATCCGCATATTTAACGGTAAGATAACCGCGAGCGGAAAACTTTCTGTTATAATTTGCTTTTTTAAGACTGAAAATCGCCCCGCGGAATGTCGTTGTTCCGTCTTTCACGGTCGCTGAGGTGCTTTTGACTTTTAACACCGTTTTATCCGCGATAAAGTTTTCAAGCGTGAAGTCTTTTCCGTTCAGAGTTTCCGTCGGAAGTATCAGCGTGCCGTATTCCGTTACGAAGTTTTTGATTTTTTCGTATTCTGAGGTATTGAAAGCCGTATCGAAAGCTATGCCGGAAACGCCTGCCGTTTCGCCTATTCTGAAATATGCGTCGCTCAGCGTTTTAAATTCTATAGCCATAGCGTAAACGTCGTCGTTTGTCTTTACGGTTTCAGCCGAAACGTTTGCGCCTGCGCGGTAAAGATTTTCGCCTATTTTCCAGCCGACGAAAATTTTATTCGTTACCGAATAGACGGGCAGAACGCTCGTGTCTGTAACGCTGTAATCTTTATCCGAAAGCTCGGCTATGATATTGCCGTTTTCATCGTAAAAATTAAGTTTTTTGGCGTTGCCATCGTTGCCGACGCGTTTTAAAACGGCGGAAACGCAGGGGATAGGTTTGCCATATTGGTACCTGAAATAAATATCCGCGGCGGCGTAGTTTTCGGTGAATACGCAAGTGATAACGACGGGATTATCGCCATCGGGTATCGGCGCGTTTCCGCTCGCGACTAACTTTTCCCCGACGTATATATTATACGCTTTTTCTACAGCTGCGCCGCTGCCGTTTACGAACGCGCTTTTGAAAACGAGTTCGAGTTTATCGCCGCTGTTTATTTTCGCCGTGTTGGTCAATTTAAGCTCGTAGTTAGTCCAGCTGCTGTCGTAGGTCGGGTTGGTTTCTTTGTCGATAAACGTAACGTCTTCTTCGACTTCGGGCTGATCGGGGTCGGAGCTTGCGCGTTTTAAGACTGCGGAAATACAGGGAATAGGTTTGCCGTATCGGTACCTGAAATAAATATCTGCGGCGGAGTAGTTTTCGGTGAATACGCAGGTAATTACAACCGGGTCGTTTCCGTCTGGTATCGGAGTATTTCCGCTTGAGACTAAACTTTCTCCGACGTAAATATTATACGCCTTTTCCACAGCTGTGCCGCTGCCGTTTACGAACGCGCTTTTAAAAACGAGTTCGAGTTTATCGCCGCTGTTTATCTTTGCCGTGTTTGTCAATTTCAATTCGAAATTGGTCCAACTGCCGTCGTAGGTAGGGTTGGTCTCCTCGGATATAAACGTGATATCTTCGGTTGTGTCGTCGTCGGAACCTGATTTGCCCGCGCCTCTGATAAATTCTTTTGCGATGTCGGGGTAGAACCATTCGAGGTCGCCGCCGACAGTTCTGTTCAGTAAGCCGAAAGCCTCCTGATACGGATTAGAAGTATTTGCCGTATCTTTGACGCCGTTATCCCAGATAAAACACGGAATATTGTATTTTGCCGCCAAAGACGTGAAAGCGTAAGCCCATTTCGCGCGCTCGTCCTTGTTGTATTTGTTAGTCGCGCCCGTCTCGGTAATTATTACGGGAACGCCGAAGCCCGATAGTCTGTCGTATATGTCCGATATTATTTCTTCGAGTTCGTTATATTCCTGTCGGGAAAACGTAACGTAATTCAGATCTCCGCCGAAAGCGAAATCGTGCGGGGTGTAGGAGTGTACGGCTATCGCGACGTTGCCCGCGTTTTCGGGCAGGGCGAAATATTTGCAGGCTGTTTCTCCCGTGGAGTTGGCGTAAGTCGGCAGAATAAGCAATCTGTTCGGGTTGTTGCTGCCTGTCTGCCTTATAACTTCAATGGCTTTGGCGTTGTATTCGTTTAGTATTTCCGCAACCTCCTTGCAACCCGTCCATATTTCCGCGTTCGCGTAATATTGTCCGCGGTCTCTCGGCTCGTTGAGAATTTCGAAAGAAAGTCTTTGGTCGTAGTCTTTGAATGCCGTTGCTATCTGCGCCCAGTATTCGCTCACGGTCCGCAATCCTGTGGCTTTAATTGCTGCGGTCGGGTCTGTCAAACTCGATTTGTCGGCGGCGATAACAGGGTGGTGATAGTCGAGTACGGCGTTCATTCCTGCTTTCAGAACATAGTCGACTACTTCTTTTACTCTGTTTAGGTAGTCGGTTTTTATTTTGCCCGAAGAATCTGCGTGATATTCCCAGCTTGCGGTTATTCTTACGCTTTTAAAACCTATTTTTGCGACTTCGTTTATAATTTCCTGAGTCGTTTCGCGGTTTTTCAAAGCCGTTTCGGAAGCGTCTGTCTGCATTATGTCAAGGCTGTTGCCTAAATTCCAGCCCGCGCCGAACTCCGCAACTAATTGCCGCGCGTCTTTTATATCCTCTGTCGTCGTAGATAAAACCACCCATTCGAGCGTTACTTTATGAATAGTGAAACTGCTCCAGGCGGACACCGTCAGAGATGAAACGTTGCCGAAATCTATGTTCGCCGCATTTATTCTGATTTTATGGCGAGTATTGTTCGCAGTAAAGCGGTATCCCGTTATGTCTTCTTTCGTTCCGTCCTTTTTGGCAAACGTAAGCGTGGGGTACTTGTTGCCGCCCGCGGAATGATAAGTATATTCTATTGTCAGGTCGGGGTAGACGATTGAAGTCGGGCGCGTCTTCGAGTGAAATCGTTATAGCCGAAGCGTCGGTTTTTTCGGACGAAGAGATAATGTGAGACTTCTTGTCTGCGTCGTTGTAAGTCGTTTTCGTCGACGATACGAGTTCGCACGGAGTTACTACTTCTATTTCGTCCGACTTCTGTTTAAGATATGCTAAAACTTCGTTGAAATACGAAACGTCCCATTCGTCTTTTTTGTGCGTGAAGTAAACGCCTTTTCCGCCCGAAGTTATAAGTTGATCTATTTCGGCTTTGATATTATCTACCGAATTGGTTACGCTGCCGTTCTGCGTTCCGTTTTTATTAAGCCACTTTCTGGGGATAATGTCTTTGTTATCGCGCGAAGAGTCGGAGCATGTGCCGTATATTTCCTTGTAGGTCGCGTTTGTTTTTAACGCCGTCAATAAATTCGTATCGGTCGATGTAAACGGCGTTACGAACCCCGAAACTTCAAGCCCGTAAGAAGTGAGATATTCGTAAGATTTTACGGCTTCGTCGATAGCCTGAGCCTGAGAGTAAATATTCGTACCGACCCACTTGTTTTCGTGGTTGACGGTATGCGAAAGTATTTCGTGTCCGTTGCCGAAAGCGTTGCGGAGAGCCGTGGGCGAAAATCCGTTACCGCTTGCCGACCAGCTCGTAATGACCGCCAGACCGAGCTTGTAACCGTAAGTATCGAAAGCGTTTATGAAATCTTCCGTACCGTAAACGTCGTTGTCACCGTAACAGTCGTCGATAATAAAGGCGATCTGAGCTTTTGTCGTTTTCGTTTCGGCTTTCGCGCCGGACAGCGTACTTATTCCGAACAGCGAAGATATTAAAAATACCGCCGTCAGAATAATTGTTAAAATATAATTTTTTTTCGAAGTCATAAATGCCTCCTTATTTATTTTTCGCGTCGCTTTATATGTTATCATAAAACAACGGGAAATAATAGAGAGAAATATATCGTCTTTTTTAGAAATCTTAAGTTTTATAAACCGACCGATACGCTTTGAAAAGTAAGATTATACAAAATATTTTACTATTGTATTGCCCGCGTACCGCGATTTTTATAATAAAAGTTAAAAACCGACGGTCTCCGGCGAAAAAAATTACGATAATAGATTAAAAAATAAGTATAGACGGATAATTTTATTAAAAAAATCGTTGTCGCCGTCGGGTGTCGTTTTCGGCGCGAAATATCAGAAATAATAAGATTTCAAAAAAACGCGATAAGTTTTGGGCTATCTTAGTAATACGCTTAATGATATAATCGGAAGCGAAAAATACATAACGAGGAAAAAAAGTGTCAGCAAAATTAAAAAGAATTTTAACTGTTGTCTTTTCGCTTATGTTTATCGTATGCGGAAGCGTTTCTTTGTCGGGGCTTATCGTTCGCGCGGAACTCGTCGCGCCCGAAAAAGACGGAGCGGAAACTTTGGTGTCGATTTATGACGACGGCTTAGTCGACGGTATGGATCTTGTCTGGGGTAAATCCTCGACGAAGCTGGATTATAAAAACGGTTCCGATGAAGAAAATCAGGGCGAACATATCGCTATAGACTGCACAAAAGCCGTAAATACCGAATTTTATATTGATTTCGGTAAAGAATACGATATTTACACCGGTAAGGGCTTTTCGGATAAGACCTATGACGATTTCTATAAAAAGACCGCCGTCGAGTTCTGGATAAAGCTCAACGACCAACCTGCGGGTTTCTTCAATATATATCTGTTTCAGTCCCGCGGAAGCGAGTATGCGTCCGCGCCCGCTAATCAGCGTTATATAAGAAGTAACGTGCAGCTTAAAACTTACGTCGACGTAAAGAATATAGGCAAATGGCAGTATATTCAGGTTCCGTTTACGGCGTTTTCGTCCGTAGGCGAATATGTAAACGACGCGGGCGTAAAAGTCACCGATACGCGCGTTGATTTGTCTCGCGTATGCGCGATAGGCTTCGCGCATATGATGTCTGACGCCAACACTCAGGTAAACCCCACCGTCGAATACGACGATATGAGAATAGTCTACGGAAATATGGACGACGCCAATCTCGGCGTAACCGTTATCCCCGCGAGAGACTATGAAGAACGTAAACAACAGGCTACGTTTACGACGATAGATTTACGGTCGCTTGCCACTTCGGGCTATTACGGCGGAAGGGGAGTCGGCTGGACGGATCAGGGCAGCGATAACGAACTTACAGGTTTCGACCTTATGGGTAAACAGGAGTTTTTCGGCGTGCCGTTCGATATGATCGTGCAGGAAGAAAACGACAATAAATCGGTAATAGGTTTAAGAAGTTCGAAAAATACAACGAGTAAACAGTTCGTGGAAAGCGTAACTATACCTGTAAATCTTACGATAGACGGTCTGTATATCATACACAACGCCGCGTGGGGCAATAACGTAAAGAACGCCGCCAGATATACATGGAATTACGACGACGGAACAAGCGAAGCGGTAGATATTACCATAGGTAAACATATTTACGAATGGTGGGGAACGGAGGAGTCTCCCATAAACCCGATAATCTGGGAGGGAGCCACACCCGAAGCCGCAAGCTACGGTAAGAAAATAAGCCTTAATATGTTTGCGTTCGTAAACCCCGAACCGACTAAAAAAGTTACTTCGCTTAAATGCGAAATAATATCCGACGAAGCGGCTTGCATGATAGTCGCGATAACGGCGGCGGATTTCGGCGGTAAAGGAATGTTTATGGCGGAACGCGAAAATATTTATTCGCCCGATACTTCCGATTGGTACGCCTATGAACTTGCCGATCTCGAAGCGATGATAGGCACGTCGCTTGACGTTTCGTATCTTATAGATAAAGCCGATCACGGCAAGGTCGGCGTTAAAGGCGACGACTTTGTGTTCGAAGACGGCACTAAAGCTAATTTCTGGGGCGTAAACATAAACGCGTATTCGCTGTTCCAGAATAAGCAAAAGACGGATATTTTAATAAACGCGGTTGCCGCGGGCGGTTATAACCTTATAAGAATACTCGACTGGGATTCGTCTTTTTATTATCCTAATATATTCGGTTATAACGGTAACAGTAAAGACGTAGCCGAAGAACAACTCGAACAATTCAATTATTTTTGGGCTAAGTGTCAGGAAAAGGGTATTTATATAGATTTTGTAATGCTTGGCGGCAGATATGCGTCGAGCGACGTTCCCGATAACGGAAAACTTTCCGACGAAGAAGTCGCGGATATTTCGCAGGGCTTCAAAATGGAAATCTATATCGACGAACGTCTTCAGGAGGCTACCAAAACCCTGCTTAAAAAGGTTATCGGCGTCGTAAATAAAAATACGAACACCCGACTTGCCGAAGACAGAACTCTCGCGATAGTCGAAATAAACAACGAATCTAATCTGATGACTATGTACGACGATCTTGAAGCGTATCGTTTTAAGTCGGAAACGTATAAACTTATGGCGCAGAAAAAATACGCCGAGTTTTTGACAAAAAAATATAACCCCGACGGAAGTCTCGGCGTAAAAGCAACCGAAGACGCTATTAAAGCGGCTTGGAGAGCGGACGGAAAGCAGGGCTTCGACGGCAGAAACGAGAGCCTTGCAAACGCTACCATACAGATAAACGGCGATTATTTAAGCGATAAATATTCGCCTCAGCGTTGCGCCGACGGTTTTGAATTTTTCTATACTTTAATGGAAAATTTCTATAACGATATATATGAATGGGCTAAAACGCCCGCGTCGGAGGGCGGCTTGGGCATATCCTGCCCGATAACGGGCGGAACTAATTTCGCGGGCGACGACCGCGCCGATTTGTTCCTTAACGCGCATTACGATTATATCGCGCGCCACACTTATCAGTCGCACCCGACCACGGGTACCGAGTATAACGTAGGCACTGCGGTTTCGGGCGGCAACAGCACGCTTGGCGACGTCGGAGGCAACACATTTGCTTCGGCGGCGTTCAGAAAGGTTATGGGTCTGCCGTATATAGTTACCGAATCGCTTATAGCCGAGCCGAATATTCACAGCGTGGAGTTCAATCTCATCGCTTCCGCTATTTATTCGTATCAGGGTTGGAGCCTGACGGCGTTTACCTATATGAATAAAGACCTCGATAACCGAAACAATCAGATAACTAATTCGTTTATCATAATGGATCATCCGGGTAGATTTTCAACCATAACCTCCGCTTCGCTTTTCTATCAGAGAGCGGAAATAACGAAAGCCGAAATCGGTTATTACCGCGTAATCACCGTAGACGACGCTATGGACTATAAAAATCAGATTATGGGTCTGCCTGAGGGAACTTACGTCGTAGGCAAAACGGGCGTATACTTTGCGGATAACAGCGGTAACGTGCTTTTCCAAAGCGGTGACTTCGATATATCCGACAATACTCACGACGCGGAAATACTCGAAAAAATTCTTCACTCTCAGCTTATTTCCGAGGGCGGAGAGATGATATGGAATCAACAGGCTCAGACTTTTATCGTCAACACTAAGTCCACGCAGGGCGCAGTCGGTTATATCGGCGGCAGAAATATTCGCCTTGACGACGTTGAAATGTATATAGAAACGCCTTATGCGCAAGTTACCGTAAGCGCGCTCGGCGCGAAGAAATACGGAGTAAACCCCGATATCGCCACAGCTGAAAAACTGCTTGTAACGGCGGTAGGGCAATCGAGAAATACGGGTGCCGAGATATCTTCCGACGGTACGACTATAACTTCGCTCGGTACGGCTCCGATACTAGTTCAACCGATAGTCGGTAAAATTGTTCTTAAAACTTACGATAAATTCACTGTAAATATATTGAAGAGTTCGGGCGAAGCGGTGACGGACGACAGAACCGCAACGGTTGAAAAAGACGAAAACGGATTTACTGTAATTACCTTAAAGAAAGAAGATAAAACTACTTATTACGAAATAATAAGAACGGAAGTTTCCGAAAAGAAGCCCGAAGAAAAGAGTTACCGCGATATAGGCGGAGAATACGAAAATGCTATCGAAGCGATAAAGAATTATATGCCGGGAAAAACCGAAACGTTGTTTTTAACCGAAGAAGCTACCGAAAACGGTGACTTTATAGGCGCGTTGGTAAACGCGACGGGCTTAACGGGCGGAAACCGCGCATACGCCGATGCAAATTCTTCTCATTGGGCATACGAACAATTCAAAACCGCGCGCGAATATAACTTTGTCGACGGATTGCAGATTAAAGCTTACGATAAACTTAATTATAAAGCGGCTTATTTTGCGCTCTATAACGCGGTTAAAGCAAAAAACATTAAGGTAAACGAAGATATTTCGGTTTTAAGCGATATCGACCTGAACGACTGGAGCGACGAAGATAAAACAATGCTTGCCGCGCTCGTCTCGGTAAAAATAATCGATAAAGACGAGCTTTCCGAGATTAAATCTACGGATACCGTTATACGCGGAAAAGCCGCGCAATATCTCTATAAATTCACTACGGCGAAAGATGCGGGCGGAGAAATAAATTCTTCCGAAAGTAATGGCGGAGTAAATATCGGGTTAATTCTCGGAATAACAATTCCCGCGGCGATTATCTTAGCTGCTGCGGTAGTGTTCCTTATAGTTCGTAAAAAATAGGAAAAATTTCTTAGG
Organism: uncultured Clostridia bacterium; assembly: GCA_934254815.1. GTDB lineage: Bacteria > Bacillota > Clostridia > Christensenellales > Borkfalkiaceae > UBA10281. The sequence goes on from CAKQME010000010.1 coordinate 72,588, forward strand.
AGGGAATTATGAAAAAAAGAAACTTTTTACTGATATTATTATCGGTAATAATGGCAACGGCGTTGGCGATACCCGCGTTTGCGGTATTTGCCGACACAAGCGACGCTATCTATGTTTTTTCGAATGGCGTTTATGATGGAACATTTGGCGGCGGTACGTCAAACGAAGTAGCGACATTGGATAGTGGTAACAAAGTATGGCGAGCGGCGGGTAATTATAGTAACAATCGTTTGTTATTGACAAATAAAATAGACTTATCTGAATTTGAAGATTCGTGTTTGTCGATTACTTATTCGACGACGGACTGCGCTTGGTCATCGGCTGAGGTGAGAATTCTTAACGCCGTAGGCGCTTACGGTGATTTTATGTGGTCAAAATATTCTTTAACAGTAGTAACAGACGGCTCGATTCAGGTCATAACTATTCCTATATCTTCGTTTGCCTTACATGATAAAACTTTCTGGGGTAATGATGTAACCGAGCCTTTCGATAAAACGGCAATAAGCGGTGTGGCTTTTAATTTCAGCGGTACGATTGATATTTCTGAAATAAAGTTTATATCAATACAAAATATTCCGCTTATAGAAAAAGAAACTACGCCGACAAACGACAGTGATTGGAATTATGAATTACATATAACGAATACAAACAAAATAAATGTAGATGATACTCTTGTATTTACATTTAAAGGCGCATTTGTAGATGGAAGCGGTGCTGTGGTGGCAAAAGCGTATTCGATTTATGTCGGAGAAAACCTTGTTACAAGCGGAGTGGCACCTACGCCGAGTAGCGCTACGGATTCGGTTACAATCAGTTATACATTTACCGAAAGTTATGCCGCTGCCGATATTTATTTCAGATATCAGTACGGTAATGCTAATCCTTGTACTTCTGTAATTTTAAAACGTGCCGGCAGCGAAGATAGCAAAACTAAAAAACTTAATTTCTACGACGAAAACGGTGAAATAATGTCTGAACTTTCTAATGTGGATTACAGCACTGCTGAAGAAAGCACTTTGCCGGAATATACATCGGACAACAAACTCGTTCTCGGTTGGAGAATAGGCGACGAACTTTATCGCGCGGGTGGAAAAGTTTCAGCCGAGGTTATAAACGCTAACGACAGCGCGTATGCCGTTGCGATAGATTTTAAAACGTTAAGCGGCGCGTATTTCAGAATAGGCGAAACTGCCGGCGTTTCGGGAATACGTTTCGATACGACTTTCAACAGCAGCGATTATGAAGTGGTTAAAAACTTCGTTTCCGAGTTCGGAACATTGATTTTACCTACGGAGACTTTAAACGGCAAAGAAATTACGCTTGATAATTTCACTGTAGATAAAGATATTTTAAAGGTAAAATGTACTTCCGACGTAGCGAACAATACTTATTACGGGGCAATATTCAGCTTGAAAGAAGCGAACTATAACAGAGATTTTTCCGCGCGCGGATATATCACTGTAAAGTATTCTGATAACACAACCGAAACTTACTATTCGGGTGTGGTAGCTAATAGCTCGGTTGCATATATGGCTGATTACTATAAACAGAACAAAAGCGACGAATACAATAAATTAACCGACGCCCAGAAGAAAATAGTAGATGCGTACGCTGCAGCTTATACACAGGCGTAAAAGTAAAGGAGTATTAAGATTATGAAGAAATATATAAAACCCGAATTAAAAGTCATCGAAGTAACCGACGTTATAAAAGTGTCTTACGGTCAGGTTGAAGACAACGGAATCAAGCTCGATTACGGAACGGACATATTCGATTTATAAGCTTTACGACAACATTACTATAGTTAAACGGTGAGATATTTCGCTCACGTTTGTTAATGCTTTATGTCTTTCTGAACGAAGTGAAGAATCCCACCGAACAAGCGAATGTCCGAACTTATCAAATAGGATATTTCGCTTACGCTCGTTAATGCTTTATGTCTTTCTGAACGAAGTGAAGAATCCCACCGAACAAGCGAATGTCCGAACTTATCAAATGAGATATTTCGCTTACGCTCGTTAATGCTTTATGTCTTTCTGAACAAAGTGAAGAATCCCACCGAACAAGCGAATGTCCTAACTTATCAAATGAGATATTTTACTCACGCTCGTTAATGCTTTATGTCTTTCTGAACGAAGTGAAGAATCCCATTGAACGAGCGAATAACAGGTCTTTTTCGGACTTTTGCTAACGCGGTTGCCGTAAACCTTAATATAAAAATCTGCAATGAAAAAACTTATAATAATGCTGCTTGTCCTAGTAGCGGTTCTGACTTTTGCATACTGCGCGGGCGGCGGAAAAAATTCGGAAGAAGAAAATTCGATAGATAACAGTTTATCCGAAACCGTCTCGGTTAAAGAAAGTAGTATCGACGACCCCTCGTCGAACGAAGACGGTAACTCGGAAAGTAAAAGCGACGGCGATATATGGATAGGACCTATTCCGCCGAAAGATTGAAAACATAAAAATTTAAGAAAAAAATAATAAGGAGTAAAGTATGAAGAAAAAGAACTTTTTGCTGACCTTGTTGTCGGTAATAATGATTGCGGCGTTGGCTTTCCCCGTGTTTACGGCTCTTGCCGACGATGCGGGCGAAAGCGGTAAACCGACCGAAGTTACGCTTATAAACGACGAAAACGGCGTCGCCCCCACCGTTGACAGCAGTTGGACTAATTATGAGTTGCATATAACCAACACGGCGAAGATAAATAAAGGCGATACCCTTGAATTTATTTTTAAAGGCGCGTTTGTAAACGGAAAAGGCGAAGCGGTTGCAAAGGCTTATTCGATTTACGTCGGAACAAGCCTTGCTGCGAGCGGCTCAGCAACTATACCCGCGAACGCTGCCGACCCCGTAAAAATAACTCATGTTCTCAACGAGAGCTATTATCCTGCGGATATTTATTTCAGATATCAGTACGGCGGCAAAAACCCGTGTACTTCGGCGGTTATCAGGCGCACGGGCGTGGAGGAAGTCGAAAAAAATAATTTCGCTTTGATAGAAGACGACGAACTCAATAACGAAACCAAAGGCGACGCGAAGATAACCGTTTCCGCCGATAACGAAATTATCGTTACCGCAAAAGAAACCGTACAGGAGAGCGGAAATTATACTGCGAGAATAACCAAATTGAGTAAGAAAAGACTTACTGCCGCAATGTTCAACGAGGGCGTTATTACTTTCGATTATAAAACCACGCAAGTCGAATCGTTCGATCTGCGTTTGATGAACGACGGCGAGGGCGTTCAGTATGGCGAGTATTACTACATAATGCTTCCCGTAAGCGTTACCGCCGACGGCGAGTGGCACACGGCGACCGTCAATATCTCCGAAGTTCTCGGTAAAACGATGAAAAGCACCTGGGGAGGAGATAAAAACGTAATGTTCGATACCGAAGCGTTGTCCGCCGTAGGTTTCGGACTTGATAAAGGAGTCGTTACGATTAAAAACGTAAAAGCTTCTTACGAAGATAAAAATCGTACTATAACCGGCTTGGAAATAGGCGGAAACGTAAAAACGGAATACGCTTCGGGCGATAAATTCGACGCAACCGATATGGAAGTTAAAATCGTGTTCAGCGACGGATTTAAATTGACTTGTTACGACTATACTTACGATAAAGACCTTGTTTTAAACAATACAATCGACAAAATGACGATCAGCTGGACTTATAAAGGCGAAACTTATACGGCTGATCTCGATATAACGGTTGCGTCGGAGTACAGAGAGCTTAAAATTAAAACTCCGCCGACGAAAACCGAGTATAAGGCGGGCGATAAATTCGACGTCGGCGGAATGGAGGTCGTTGCGGTAAAATTCGACGGAACAGAAATACCCGTAACCGACTATACTTATAACGCGGGAATGCTTGCGGGCGGTATAACCGAACTCGAAATAGAATATCTCGGCTTAAAAGCCAAAGTCGCCGTAACCGTTGCGGAATTTGAAAATAAACTTTCGCTTACCGAAAAGACTTTCGGTAAAGACGGCAAACCTAACTACGGCTGGACGGCTAAAGTGGCGAGTAAGGATCTTACTTCGCAGACTGAATACGATAAACTTACCGACGATAAAAAATCGGCGTATACCGTAACCCCGAAAGACGATGACAAAGGATATTATATATCCGCTAAGTTTGATTCGAATAATTACGCTACGAGAATTTTCGAATACGGAGTTGCCGATTATAAGTTGAGCGATCTCTATACCGAAATCGATTATAACGCGATGATCTCTATAACTTACAGAACGTCTTCGGTTTTCGATAAACCCGTAAATTTCGGTCTCGCCAATTTTTACGACTGGAATCTCGGTTTCCATTGCGCGGATATTTCGTCCTATATAATCTCCGACGGCGAGTGGCATACGATGTATTTCGATATCGGCAGCGTTTACGGCGCGATTGACGGAACGCTCTGGGGAGAAATGACAGGCGAAGTTAATTTCAACGAAATAGTAGGCTTTGCCGTTAAATCTCAGGCAACGGGCAGTCTCGATATAATCGACGTGTCAGTAAATTGGAACGGACCCGCAGGCGCGGCAAGCGCGGTGGACGTAACTCCGCCGGAATATACTTACGAGGGCGATATGACTATCAACGCGAAAGCGGGAGATCTCGCGCCTACGTTCGAAAACGAAAAGGCGATAGATAAAAACGACGGAGAAATCGCCGTTATAGTCGAATGGTCGCAAGGCGCGGTTACGGACGGAAAACTTAACGCCGGCACGCATAAAGTCAAGCTCTATGCTAAAGACGCGGCAGGCAATCAATGCGAAGCGTTCGTGATAACCGTAAACGTTGAAAAAGGCGAAACGCCTCCCGAATCGTCTGAGTCGGGCGAATCGTCGGGAAGCGAAAACGAAGAAAAGAAAGGCTGCTTCGGCTCTGTAAACGCCGTTTCGGTATCGCTTGTTCTTCTCGGCGCGGTTGCCGTTTATACGGCTATGAAAAAGAAAAAGGCAGAATAAAATCACTTAAAAACTGAGTTGATAAGGCTGTCTGTACCCGGCTGACCAAGTGCAGACAGCCTTAATTTATAAAAGGGAAAATGAAAAAGAGAAATTTTTTATTGATTGTAATTTTGGTTTTGATACAGATATTTTCGGTTTCGTGTTCGTCCGGCGGAAATTCCGTTTCGGAAAGTCTTTCCGACGACGGATATTCTGCTTCCGACGAAGAAACGTCGTCGGGCGGAAATCAATCGTCGGATACCCCCGCTCAGCCGAAAAAAGATTATTCTTCGCTCTCGTCGGTCGACTTCGTTCGGGAACTCGGCGTAGGCTGGAATATCGGCAACGCGTTCGAAAATAATTTAAGCGGCTACCCCGATACCGAGTACGCCAATTCGATTGTCGAAGAACTCGGCTTTACTAACCGCGAGATGTTTTGCGAAGTCAGAAATCAGCAGGATATCTACAGAGGCGCCGTAACTCAAAATACCATAGACGCGGTTTATGAAAAGGGCTTCAGAACAGTCCGTATACCCGTAAGCTGGTCAAACCATATGACGGCTAACGGAATTATACATAAGGAGTGGCTCGACAGAATAAAAGAAACGGTCGGCTATGTTTTCCGTCACGACGATATGTTCGCCATAATCAACATTATGGATACTCCGAATATAGGCGCGTACTATCTTGACGACGCTCATTATGAAAAGACGAAAAGTCTTGTTATAAACGTATGGGAGCAATTAGCGGAAGCGTTTGCGGATTACGACGCGCGCCTGATTTTCGAAAATCTTAACGAGCCGTTGCACTCCGAGCTCGGCTGGGGTATGTCTCCGACGGTTAATCGTAACGAATACAGAGAATGTATAAAAAACCTTAACGAATATAATCGGCTTTACGTCGATATAGTTCGCGGACATAATTCCGAAAATAATAAAAACAGATTTTTGTCTGTTTGCGGTTACGGCAATATCGGCTATATGACTTACAGCGACGAGATAAACGCCGTCGCTCAGTTCGAAATGCCCGAAGATACGGCGAAAGATAAACTTCTGATGAATATACACGCATACAAACCCGACGGGTTTTCTTTCGGCAGGGATATGGAGTGGGATGAAAAAACCGACGAAAACAGTCCGTCGGGGATAAAAGCGATGTTTTCCGCGTTCGGTAAAAATTATACCGAAAAAGACGTCGGCGTTATAGTAAGCGAGTGGGGCAGCGTTTATAAAAGCGAACGCGGGCGTGACTCTTACAGAAAAAAACACGCCTGTTATTTCGTTAAAAACGCAACGGAAAACGGCGTATGTACGGTCGTATGGGATAACGGCGCGAGAAGCGTTCCGTGGAGTACGGAATATTTCGGTTTTTTAAATCGCCATAAAGCCAGCGGACTTTACGGTAATATGACTAATATTTCCGGAGTGAAGTACGATAAAAACACATTATGGTTTTCCGAAAGCGTAATTCAGAGCATGTTCGACGGTTACGCCGCCGGGTTGGCTTAGAGTTTATTATATTAAAATTTTAATCGCTTATCCGGCGGGAAGTTTCGCATACGCTCAATAAGACATTTTTATAGTTTTCATGTCATTTCAACTTTGCGAAGAATTACGCCTGATAAGCGATTGTTTTTTTTAAACTCCGACTTGAGAAAATTCTATCAGGAAAGACCTGAAATCCGCGTCGGAACAGATATCTTCGGATAAACGGTATTTTTCAAACGGAATACCGATTGACAGAACCTCTCCGCTTATGATAAATTCGTCGTACACGTTCAGGTTTTTGTCGTATACGGTCGCCGTATATTTTTCCGTCGCGATAAGCCCTTTAAAAGTTATTCTGCGGTTTGAAACGCCGTTTTCGCGCCGACGCATTATAACGCTTGCCAAAGCTTTGTCCTTGCGGGGCGAAACGACTTCGAAACCGCATACAGAGTTTAAATTTCCCAATCTGAAAAATTCTCCGAACTGAATCAGCTCTCTGCGTTTTTTGTAAAACTCCGACATTTTCGCAGTATGTTTTATTTCGTCTGCCGTAAAATCCGAACAATCAAGTTCGTAACCGAAGTTGAACATACACGCGACGTTGAAACGGTTTTCTGCCGAAAACGCTCTTTTCGTAAACGTGTTGGGCGAAGCCGAAAGATGAGCCGTCATACACGCTTGCGGATAACAAATCGAAGTGTTCGTCTGTATGTCCGTCCGAACGTCGGCGTCCGTATTGTCGCTCGTCCATATTTGCGGAAAGTAGCAGAGAATACCCAAATCGAATCTCGCCCCGCCTGCGGCGCAACCCTCGAATAAAATTTCTGGGTGGGCTTCCGTCAGGTTCTTCATTATTTCATAGAGTGAAAGAACGTATTTATAACAGTATTCTCCGATAAATACCGAGCTTGAATGGCAGTCGCTCATAACGCGGTTGAAGTCCCATTTTATATACGCGGGTTTTGTAAGCGAAATTACGTTTTCAATGCTGTTTATTATAAAGTCTTTAACTTCGGGGCGCGTTAAATCGAGCATCATCTGATTCCTGTGCAGAAACGGTTTCTTGTTCGGAATAGACATGGCGTATTCGGGGTGAGTGCGGAAAAGTTCGCTGTCGGGCGAAATCATTTCGGGCTCCATCCATATTCCGAAATCAAGCCCCAATGCTCGTATATCGTTGGATAATCGTTCTATGCCGCCTGTTTTTTCGGCGTAATCGTACCAATCTCCGAGAGATGTTTTGTCATCGTTTCTGCGACCGAACCAGCCGTCGTCGAGAACGAATAGTTCCGCGCCCGCCTTTTTTCCGTTTCTCGCTATGTCGAGAATTTTTTCGCGCGTAAAGTCAAAACCGGTACCCTCCCAGTTGTTTATAACTATCGGGCGTTTTTTGTTTTGCCAACGTTTCGGTATTATGCGCTTGTTTATAAACGAATGTAAATTAAGCGAAAGCTCGTCTTCATTTGCGGCAAAAATCATAAGCGCTTCGGGCGCATAAAAACTTTCGCCCGCGTTAAGGCGATATTCGAACGCAAAATCGTTTATTCCCGAAATTATTCTCGTCCGATTGAACGAGTCGGTTTCGTAAGACGTTTTGTGATTGCCCGAATACACGAGATTGAACGCAAATACACCGCTTTCGTTTTTTATCATCGAAAAAGGGTTGTGTTCCGCGCTCGAAGAGCCTGCAAGCGATTGATTTATAAATATTCCCGAAACAAGTTTTGTATCGTGGCGGTATCTTTCGCCTGCCCAGCACCCGTCGAAAGTGCTTGCCGTAAAGCCGCTTTGAGGTAAATCGAGTTGAAGAGAAGCGAATTTTTTTATGGCGACAGGATTGTCTCCAAGATTTTTAATCGACGAACGCGCGGTAATAACGTCGCAGTCGCGGTAAACCGAGTAACTAATCGTAAGAAGAAGCTTGGCTCTTTCGTCGATAAATTCGAAAGTCAGCGTTTTTTCCGCGCCGACCGACGAGGGCAGGTCGGGTATATTCTTTTTGCCTTTGGTAACGGTCGCGCTTTTTAATACGAAATCGTTTGTAAACGAGTTGTCGGCATTGAATACGAGTATAGATTTGTCGCGATGGTCGTCGTCACCGAAGCAGGAAAAAAGTTTGTTTCTTAAATCGATATTTATATTGTCGTTTTTTATATACGTCGTATCGGGATAAACATCGCCCGTTTTTTTGCCGTAATACAGATATTCCGCGTTTTGCCCGTCGGAGATAAAGACAAGCGAAGTTTTGGGAGTATCTAATCTGTAAATCTTTTCGCTCATTCGTAGATCACCTCCGCTTTTATCGTTTCTCCGATTCCTGCGGTCGGCAGAACGTCGTTTTCGCATTTTTTGCCGTCGACGTATACTCCCGCGGCTTTGTTACTCTTTCTCTTTGCGCATATCTCGTATTTAACGCCGCGATAAAGCCTGGTCAGATTAAACTCGTTTATTTCTTCGGGCATACACGGCTTTACGCTAAGACCCGTCAAGGTCGGTTTTATACCGAGAATATATTGAGATGCGTTTACGAACGTCCATGCCGCCGTTCCCGTAAGCCAGCTGTTTTTTGCCGAGCCGAAGTCGGGCGCGTCTTTGCCCGCTATCATCTGGCTGAAAACATAAGGCTCGGTTTTGTGTATTTCGCTTATTTCTTCCAGATAGGCGGGGCAGATTTTGCGGTAAATTTCATAGGCTCTGTCACCGTTGCCGAGGGTAGCTTCCGCGCAGCTCACCCACGGGTTGTTGTGGCAGAAAATGCCCGCGTTTTCCTTGTAACCGCAGGGGTACGAAGATACTTCTCCCAAGTTCAGATGATATTCCTTGTAAGCGGGTTGAAGAAGAACTATGCCGTATTTCGTGTCGAGATATTTTTTCACGCTGTCGAGCGCGGTTCGTGCTTTGCCGTCTTTCGCGCCGATACCCGCCATTACGCACATGCCTTGCGGTTCGATGAATATTTTTCCGTCGTCGCATACTTTGCTGCCTACGGGTTTTTCGAACGCGTCGTAAGCGCGGATAAACCATTCTCCGTCCCAACCGACGCTTTCGGCGGCTTCGGTCATAAGGCGTACTTCTGCGCGTATGCGCTCCGCTTCTGCCTCGTCGTTTCTGCTTTCGCACAGTTTGGCGTATTCTTCGCCGTATTTTACGAACATACCCGCTATGAACACGCTCTCGGCTTTCCCGCTTTCGTAGTTCGAACAGGTCTGAAAACTCTCGCCGGGCGTTTCCGAAAAACAGTTGAGATTAAGGCAGTCGTTCCAGTCGGCTCTGCCTATAAGCGGTAAACCGTGCGGACCTTTGTGCGTTACGGTAAAGTCTATCGAGCGTTTAAGGTGTTCCATAAGCGAAGCCCTGTCTGTTTCGTCGTTGTTGAACGGAACGCTTTCGTCTAAAATCGAGAAATCGCCCGTTTCGGAAACGTATGCGTAAACGCATGCTATAAGCCACAGCGGGTCGTCGTTGAATCCTCCGCCGACGTCGGCGTTGCCGCGCTTTGTAAGAGGTTGATATTGGTGCCAGGTCGAACCGTCGGGTAATTGTATCGACGCTATATCTATTATGCGTTCGCGCGCTTTTTCGGGCAGAATGTGTACGAAACCGAGTAAATCCTGACAGGAATCCCTGAAACCCATACCGCGCCCGATGCCGCTTTCGTAATAGCTCGCGCTTCTGCTCATGCAGTAGGTTATAAGGCATTGATATTGATTCCATATGTTTACAATGCGGTCGAATTTTTCGTCGGAAGTTTTCACTGCGAACTTGCAAAGCAAATCGTTCCACCTTAATTTGAGTTTGTCGAACTCGCGGTAAACCGCTTTTTCGTCAACGTATTTAGCGATAAGAGCTTCGGCTTTTTTCTTGTTGATAACGTTCGGAGCTTCCCATTTTTCGTCTTTTGCGTTTTCGGCGTAACCTAAAAGATACACGAGAGAAATCTCTTGTCCTTTTGTAAGCGTTACGTCTTTTCGCAGAAACGCCACGGGCGACCAGCCGCTCGCTTTTTCGTTGAAAGAGGTCGCTTGTTTTACCGCGTCGGGAGCGTCGAAACCGTTGAATTTGCCGAGGAAAGTATCTCTGTCGGTGTCGTATCCGTCGGGCGCGGCGTTAAGCGAGAAAAACGCGTAGTGGTTGCGCCTTTCGCGGTATTCTGTTTTGTGATAAACCGCACCGTGGAGTGAATCGACCGTTATTTCCACTTCGCCCGTGTTGTAGTTGCGCTGAAAATTAGTCGTGTCGTCCTGAGCGTTCCACAGACAGAATTCCACTCCGCCGTAAACCGATAACGTTTTCGTTTCGTCGGAATCGTTTCTTATTTTAAGCAGATTTATTTCGCAATCGTCGTTTAAAGGTACGAAACAGGTGAGTTCCGCGTAAACGTCGTTTTTGCGACTTTCGAATATCGTGTAATTAAGTCCGTGCCGACATCTGTAATAATCAAGCGGGGTTTTGCTCGGCAGAAACGCGGGCGAAAACGAAACCTTTTTATCGGTTATGTAGTAATATCTTCCGCCGTTGTCGGTGGCGGGCGAATTGTAGCGGTAGCGGGTTATTCTTCTCAATTTTGCGTCGCGGTAAAACGAGTAACCGCCGGCGGTGTTTGAAATTATCGAGAAAAAATCGTCGTTGCCGAGATAGTTTATCCAGGGCAACGGGGTGTAGGGCGTATCTATGACGTATTCTTTAAGTTTGTCGTCGAAATGTCCGAATTTCATTTTGTGAAAACTCCTTTGAAACATGGCGTGAAAGCCTTTATAGGCTTCGCGCTTTTGTTTTTCGCTTATATTTTAACAAATTACCGCCCGCATGTAAATGCGTAAACTTCTTTAGAAGAAGAAATCTAAAAAAAAAGTTAAGAAAAGAGTTGCATTTACCGCCCCGATGTTTTAAAATATCATCATAGGACTTATTGATAAAGGAACGTAAAAAATGAAGAAAGGTTTTGTGTGGGGCGCGGCTTCGGCGGCGTACCAGATAGAGGGAGCGTGGAACGAAGACGGAAAAACTCCCAGCATATGGGATGATTTCACTCACGATAAAAAAGCCTATCGCGGGCAGACCGGCGACGTCTCCTGCGACCATTATCACAGAGCGGAAGAAGACGTTGTTCTTATGAAAGAAGCGGGGCTGAATTCTTACAGATTTTCCGTGTCGTGGGCAAGGGTAATGCCGGGAAATGGCATCGTCAACGAAAGGGGAATAAACTTCTATAACCGCCTTATTGACTTACTTATTAAAAACGGCATAACGCCTATGCTTACGCTTTATCACTGGGATATGCCGGCGTGGGTTTATGAAAAAGGCGGTTTTTTAAACCGCGATACCGTAAGGCTTTTTGCGGAATACGCTTCTCTGATTGCCGAGCGTTTCGGTGACAGGGTAAAAAATTTCATAACGATAAACGAACCGCAATGCGTTCTTCACGGCGGGCTTTATTCCGAGGCGGGCGCGCCGGGCGTAAAACTTACGCTCAGGGAATTGTTGCTTGCAGCGCACAATCTGCTCTTGTGCCACGGCGAAGCGGTCCGCGTGCTGAGAGAAAAAGTCGCAGGCGCGAAAATAGGATATGCTACATGCGGTTGGGTTACTTGCCCGTCCGACGCTTCTCCCGAAAGCGAAAACAGAGCTTATGAAGATTTCTTTAAGGTGTGGAAAGAACAGCCGATGAACTGTATGTCGGTTCTTGCCGACCCCGTCTATCTCGGAGATTATCCGAAAGAGTATTACGAATACTTTAAAGAAGAATTGCCGAAAATTACGTCGGAGGATTTAAAACTTATATCTCAGCCGCTCGATTTTATAGCTCAGAATATATATTCGGGTTTTTATATGAACGGCGACGGAGAGACGGTGCCTTTTAAAGACGGTTCTTCGCAGAATTATATGGGGTGGGACGATATCCCCGAATCGGTGTATTACGGCGTTAAATTTCTTTACAGACGGTATAAATTGCCGATTGTTATCACCGAAAACGGAACGGCTCAGAACGACAGAATATGCCTTGACGGAAAAGTTCACGACTATTATCGTATCGACCATACCGCGCGCTATCTTCTCGAAATGCAAAAAGCCGTCGACGAGGGTATCCCCGTAAACGGCTATTATCACTGGGCGTTTACAGATAATTTGGAGTGGGGTTGCGGCTTTCAGAAGCGTTTCGGACTGGTGTTTGTCGATTATTCGACGCTTGAAAGGGTTAAAAAAGATTCTTTCTATTTCTATAAAAAGGTCATAGAAACAAACGGAGAAATTCTTCGCCGCCCCGCAGGAATTTATCAGATAAAATTGTCGTAAAGTTTACCGATTTCGGCTTTCGCCCCGTAAAACTTTATGAGTTCGGAGACCGAAACTACCTGAAAACCGCGCGATTTCAGGTCGGGCAATAACCTTTTAACCGCGTTTATCGATTTGTCGTAACCTTGGTGCATCAGTACGATTCCGCCGTCCGTAAGGTTGGCAGAAACCGTTTTATAGATGTCGTTTTCCGTGACGGAAGCTTGGTAATCGTGTACGTCAAGCGCGCCTGTCCAGTTTATAAAAGTCGTTTTATAGAGCGATAAAACGCGATTGTCCGCATGTCCTCCGGCAGGGCGGACAAGATGAACCGCTTTTCCGTCGAACGCTTTCAGCGCGTCGTCCGTTCTGCGGAGTTCTTCGGTTACTTTATCGTCCGAAAGAGTCGTAAGATCTATGTGCGAATAGGTGTGGTTACCTAATTCGAACTTCATCGATACGGCTCTTTTCATTATTTCGGCGTTGTCTGCGGATATCTTCGAACCTATCGTAAACAAGGTGGCGCGGGCGGTAAAGTCGGGGTTCGCGGCGTTGAATTTTTCGAAAACGTCTAAAAGCGCGGCTGTCTGTTCGGTCGGTCCGTCGTCGAAAGTGAACGCTATAAGCCGATTGTTTTTGCCGATATGCGAAATATCCACGTCGGAAACGTCCCATAAATTTAAATTTTCTTCGGCTTGCGACGACGAAATCGATTCGGGGGTTGAGTTGCTTTCGGGGTCTTTGCCGTCTCCCGCGCACGACGTCTGCGCCGCGAAGACGGAGAATAAAAGAATGGTTATAAAAACTGTAAATATTTTTTTCATGTTTTCACCTCGTAGCAAATAGTAACATATGTAAAAGAAAAAATCAAATTTTCGCCCACGAAAGATAAGAAATCTAAAAAAAAAGATAAAAAAAAGGCTATCAAAAAACGCTCCGATAATATACAATAGGTCTTGATAAAACAGCCGCCTTTATCGGTCGTTAAACTAAATTGGTGCATAAGGAGAAATCGATGCGACTTACCGCTAAAAAGACTTCGGTTTGCAGGGCAGTAACTTCAAAACCGAAATTAAACTTAAAAAGGTATTTAAACGACAATAAGTACGTTTACCTTATGATGTTTCCCGTACTCGTGTGGTTCGGGTTGTTCTGTTACTGGCCGATAACGTGGATAAGAATGGCTTTTTACGATTACAGCCTTACCAACGGTTTCAAGGGAAGCACGTTCGTTCTGTTCAATAACTTTCTCGATTTCTTCGAGGGCGAATTTTTCCACCTTTTGGGCAATACGCTGGCGATAAATCTGCTCGCGCTTGTATTTTTGTTTCCGTCGGCAATAATTCTCGCGCTTGCTTTCAACGAAGTCCGTAACAAGACGTATAAGAAAACGTTGTCGATTATAAGTTATCTGCCGCATTTCCTGTCGACGGCGGCGCTTGTCGGTTTTATTTCGTCTTTTCTCGACCCCGACAGCGGCTTTGTCGGGCAGTTGTGTAAATTTTTCAGTATACCTTATAAAAACTCGCTACTATATCAGGCTGGCGCGTTCCGCGGCATACAGGTGGTGTCGGGTATATGGCAGACGGTGGGCTGGAACTCTATTATTTACAGCGCGGCGCTGACGTCTATCGACCCTTGTCTGTACGAAGCCGCGGAGATAGACGGAGCCAATAAACGGCACGAAATTTTCAATATCACGCTTCCGTCTATTTTGCCGACTATCGTTATTATGCTTATTATGCAGATAGGCGCGATAATGGGCAGTAATTTCGAAAAGATATATCTTATGCAGAATAACGGCAATCTCGAAAAATCGGAAGTCATCGCGACTTACGTTTATAAAATGGCATTCAACGATTACAATTACGGGCTTTCGACTGCGGTGGGGTTGTTCAACTCTCTCGTCGCGCTGGTGCTTGTAACGATAGCTAACGTGTTCAGCAAAAAGTTTGCCGAAACGTCGCTGTGGTAAGGAGCGTGCATAATGGTTAAAAAAATAAAAAGAAGCCTTTCGGCAAAGATATGTTACGCGATATTGCTGATAATTCTCACGTTTCTTGCGGTCACTATAATATATCCGTTTCTGAATATGATAGCCGTGTCGCTTTCGGACACTTCCGCCGTAAGAAGCGGGTCGGTAACGTTGTTGCCGCAGATTTTCGACGGTAACAGATATCGAGTCGGCGCGACATGGGAAGCCTACAGACTCGTGGCGACGAACAAGGCGATTTACCTCGGTTATTTCAACACTATAAAAGTGTGTGTTTTAACGTGCGTTATATCGTTGTTGCTTACGGCGTTCGCAGCTTACCCTATGGCGTTTTCGAATATAAAACTCAAAAAACTGTATACTCAGTTTATCGTCATAACTATGTGGTTTTCTGCGGGTACGGTTCCCAACTATATGGTTATAAAACAGTTGGGGCTTATAGATTCGCACTGGGCTTTGATACTCTGTACGCTTTTAAGCGCGTATAACGTGATAATAATGCGCGGCTTCTTTTACGGGATACCGAAATCAATCGTAGAATCCGCCAAGATTGACGGCGCGAACGACTTTGTTATACTTTTCGGAATGATACTTCCGAACTGCGGACCGATACTCGCCACGATAGGCTTGTGGATTGTCGTAGGGCAATGGAATCAATATCAGAATCCTTTACTGTATATCGAGTCGGACGATAAACGTGTTCTGCAACAGGTGCTGGCGTCTGTGATAAGTTCGGCGGGGTCGTCGGATTTCGATATAAGCGGAAGCACGCTCAGCATAGAGCAGGTCAGAAACGCCGCTTTGATGTTTACTATGTTACCGATAATAATAGCGTTTCCGTTCTTCCAGAAATTTTTAATTTCCGGTACGATGACGGGCGCTGTAAAAGAATAAAATTGACGGAGGAAATCAATGAAAAATAACAAAAAATTTATCAGATGTTTAACGGGCGCGTTGTCGTTGATAACGGCGATGTCGGTGTTTGCGGGTTGTCGTATTCAGACCGACAGCGGAAATACTCAGCGAAGAGAGAGAACTCCGAGAAGCTCGTATAAGCAGGATTACGATTACGACTTTAATTCGAGGGATAAACTCACTATAAAGATAATCGCTCCTATCAACGAAAATAAATACAGCAAAACCGAAAACCTGATTCCGCAGATAGAAGAAGCTACGAATACTAAGCTCGAAGTTGAGTTTGTATCCGAAGAAGCTTACGCCGACAGGTTGGTTACGTCGCTTACGAGAAGCGATACTCCCGAACTTTTCTGCCGCGTACCTAACCGTCAGGCGCTGATTAAAGACGGCGCGGCTTATCCGCTCTACGATCTTTTGATGCAGTACGCTCCGAACTATATGGATATAGTCGAGAGTTATAACGACCCGAATATGTTGCTCGAACTTACCGACGTAGCGTCGTTCGAAATATATTCGATGATGAATATTCGCGAACCCGAATGTCAGTTGTCGTTTTTGATAAGAAAAGACTGGCTCGAAGCTCTTAATTTATCCGTACCCGAAACGTGGGACGAATTTGTAGCCGTTCTTCGCGCTTTTAAAGAACGCGATCCTAACGGAAACGGCAAGCAGGACGAAATTCCGTTTTCCGTTCAGGATATAACCAATCTGCGTTACGCTTTCGGTATAGATACGAGATATTATTTCGCTATGGACGGAGACGATTACGTTCCGACGGTCTATCATTCGCAGTATAAAAACTATCTCGAATCCGTTCAGGAACTGTTTGCCGAGGGGCTGCTCGATAACCGTTATTACGAGCGCGACTATGCGGGGTTACAGAACTTAATGGCGAATAACACGCTCGGCTGTACGGTATATTATTCCGAATACGCTAAAATTTCCACCGAGGATTTGCGTAAAAACAAAGTTTCCGACGGAACGTGGATAGGTATTCAGCCGATAAAAGGTCCCGACGGTTATTCGGGCGTGCAGAGCGCGGGCGGATTTGAAAACAACTTCATGATATCTTCGAAAGTAAGCGCGGACAAGGTGCGCGAAATCGTTCGTTTCATGAACTGGTTCTATACCGAAGACGGAATAAATCTTTTGAATTACGGTATAGACGGCGTACACAATACGGTAAACGCCGACGGAACGCGTACCGTCAAAAAGGAATATGCAAATTTCGCTACGGCGCGTAAAGCGGGTATGTTATTCGAATCGTTCAATTATCGTTTTTCTAAAGAAGCTTATCTTCAATATGTGTTTAACGGCAACCCCGTAGAATCGCTTGCCGAAACCGATAAACTTTTCTACGACGCTTTGGGTCTGGGCGATAAAGACGGCAAAGGAAGATACAATTTCGTTAAGAACTGCTTCTGTCTTTATACAAACGAATGGACAAAGAACTCCACCACGCTCGAAAAAGAGACTAAACAGTTCGAAGAAAAAGCTATTACGGGCGAGTATTACGGCAGTAAACTTAACAACGAACTCGAAAGTTTAAAAAACAAATATAAAAAGTCATACGAAGAAGCTAAAGCTGCGTATGAAGAATTAAAAAAGTGACAAAAGTTTTATGAAAGGTATCTCCGCTTATTGCTTGAAAAACGGAATATTGTATATCGACGGCAAAGCAACTTTCGGTATAGGCAGTCATTATTATCCGTCGTATCATCCGAAAAAAGTTCCCGTTCCTGAAAACGTGGACAGAACGGGTGAAATGAAACGCGATTTTGCCGATATGAAAGCCGCGCATATAAATATCGTGCGCACGGCTGCGTTAGGCTCGTTTTTCGGCGGCGGAGATGAATTGACAGGCGATTTTCCTTTGGGAAAAACCATAGCCGAAGAACTCGGTAGGCTCGGAATCGCGCTTACCGTCCGTCTGAACGGGTACGATAACGGAATAAACGAATACCCCGACGAAAAAATGCTCGACGAAAACGGAAAACCGCTCGACGGCGGCTGGTCGCAATTTATAACGAACAGCGTGTGTCATAGCGGAGCAAAGGAAGATAATCGTAAAGTCACCGTTGCCGGCGCGAAGTTTTTCGGTAAGTTCGATAACGTGGTAGGGTTTCAGATTTTCAATGAACCCGCTTATCCTTACGTCGGTTTTTACGATTACAACCCGCACACCGTTGCGGAATATCTTAAAGCCCGCGCCGAAAAGGGCGAAGAACTGCCGGGCGGAGAACCTCCGCGCCGCAGACCGACTTACGACGAATCGCCCGACGAGTGGATAAAATGGAGATTGTTCAATTCCGAAAAGTTTAACGATTATCTTAATTTTTTGGCTGAAGCCGCAAAGGGCGAAAAACCCGATGCGGAAACGTTTACCTGTATGACGTGTTGTCCCGTTCAGATCGGCAGCAGTATGCGCGGGGCGGACTATTTCCGCGTTGCCGAAAAAATGGATATCGTCGGAATAACTCTTTATCTCGATTGTAAAGGCGCGTTTTATTACGAACATTCGCGCGTAATGGATTATGCCGAAAGTGCGGCGGCGGCATTCGGTAAACATCTGTGGCTTATAGAATATAACGCTAAAACCGATATGTCGGCAAGGGATTTCGAGGTCGAAACCTATGCGGCGGCGGGTAGCGGAGCAAAGGGGATAATGTACTATCAATGGCGCGGTGATTACGTCGCTGACGGTTCGCCCGAACCCGACGGCTTCGGAATTGTTTATAACGACCGTACTCCTACCCGAAAGTATAATTCGGCTATAAAAATGCACGATATGCTTTATCGCTTAAGCGACAGGCTGGTCTGCAAAGAGCGCGTAAGGCAGGGAGTGGGTATTCTGCACAGCGAAAGCGCAAACGCTTATTACGACGCGATCTGCAACGGAGATAATAAAAACGCCTGGAGCGGGAAAGAAACCAACATTTTTTCCGCAATGGACGTATACAGAAGTTTCAAACGACAATTCGTTTCGCTGCTCGCCGTAAGGGCGAGCGAACTCGACCGCCTGCCGTTCGACATTAAAGCGTTGATTGTTCCCGCCGAAAAAGGACTTTCCGACGAAGAACTGGCGAAGATAGAAAAATTCCGTCTCGACGGCGGCGAAGTATTCTGTTACGACGAATATCTCGATTCTTTCAAGCCTCTGAAATTCGAGGGTAAGTGGTATGAAACGTTTGAAATAGTTGAATTATACGCGACTAAAATCGCAACTGTAACGGATAAAAAGGTCGATCTGAAATTTTTACGGGACGAAAAAGAATACGCGATAACGGTTATCGACTTTGCCGAGGACGAACGCGAAATCGATAATCTTGAAATAGAATTGTCTGCGGCAGTAAGCGGCGACGACTGTTTGTTCGTAAGCGGCGATAAAACTTCGGCATTGCCGATAGTCGTAAGCGGACGAAATAAAAAGGTAATTATCCCGAAACTTGTAAACGGCGGAATTTTATTTGTAAACAGAGGATAGAATATGGCAAAGTATGTAACGTTCAGTTTTGACGACGGAATAGAGCAGGACAGAAGATTTGTACATGAACTGAACAAATACGGGTATAAGGCGACTTTCAATATAAATACAGGTATACAGACCCGCGCGAATCAATGGGTAAACGAGGGCGTCGAAATTCATCGTATGAATATTAAAGGGCTTAAAAAGCTTTACGCCGAGCATGAAGTAGCCGTGCATAGCCTTACGCACCCTTTTCTTGATAAACTCGACGAAGAAACGGTTTATAACGAGTTGTATTACGATAAAAAGAACATCGAAGAATGGTTCGACTGCGAAGTGGTCGGAATGGCTTACCCTTACGGAACGTATAATGATTCCGTTATAAAAACAGCCCGCGATATCGGTATAAGATATGCGCGGACGGCGGGAACGAGTATGAAATTTACGGTCGGCGACGATTTGATGAAGTATACGGGAACGTGTCATTTTTCAAACGCCGAAATTTTCCGTCTGATCGACGAATTCGATTTGTTGCCCGACGACGGAACGCGGCAGGTTCTGTACATATGGGGGCATACCTACGAATTCGACGTGCTTAACAAATGGGGGCTTTTAACCGACATTTTAGAAAGACTGAAAACCGTAAAAGCCGAATTTGTTACCAACAGACAGGCGTTCGGTTTATAAGTATCGGCAGCAAATCAGGTCTTGTAGAACTTGTTCATACTTCTTCTGTAATCGTTGGGCGTGATTTTTACTTCGCGCTTAAAAATCGCGTTGAAGTATGATTGCGAACTGAACCCGCAAGTTATAACTATATCCGTAATCGTCGCGTCGCTTTCGAGAAGCATTTTCTTCGCGGCGTTTATTTTTTGTTTGATAATGTATTGATGCGGAGTAATGCCCGTAACCTGCGTAAACAATTTATGGAAGTAATTCGGGCTTAAAAAAACGTGATTCGCAACGTCTTTTAATTGTATGTTGCGGTTGTAATTTTTAATAATGAATTTCTTCGCTTCGGTTATCGCTTTTGAAACGTTGCCGTTTACGAATTTCTGTTTTTCGTAAAAATCCCGGTTTTCGGCAAGTCTGAAAACTATTTCGTTTATGTGACCGATAATCCGTAGTTCGGAATACACGTTGTCCGACGAATCGGGCGGATATTTCAGAAGCGAGAAAAATCTGTCGAGAAAAACCTTGGCTCCGAAAGCCTGCATTTGCGTGGGAAGAGTGTCGAGTATTTCCTTGATTATTCCGTCTTCGGCGGAAAGGTATAAATAATAACACTTGAACGGGTTTATAGAATATCTTACGTCGCCGGGTTTGCAGATGATCAGAGAGTATTGTTCTATATCGTATTTTACGTCGTTTACGAAAGTTGTTCCCGATTTGGAAAGATATAATTCGATCTCGTAATGGCGACAAATTCTGGGCGGCGTGGTGGTTACTTTTTTATGTATCCATTCCGCTTGCGCAGAATCGAAATAACCCGCGCCTATGTAGTTGAAACGAGAGATAAGTTCCATAGGTTTTCTCCGATTGAAAAAAGTAATATTTCAATATTTTCCGTTTATTACAGTATAACATTTTTTAACGTAAAAATCAATCGAAACCGCAATATTCGCGCTATAAATTTAGCCCTTGACGAGTTTAACTCCCCAAGGGCTGTGAAAACGCTTTTTTACGCGACGCGCCGAACTTGCGAAAATTAAAAATTTAATTATCCGACGTGTTTTCCGCAAAGCTCAAAGAGCCATACATCGGGCGTAAGCGAATCGTCCCGCCGTACAGGCGACAGATGTGTTTTTGTGGTTTATATCAGTTTTTTCATTCGCTCTTCGTAATCCTCTTCGAGAGCTTTAAGTTCTTCGGTGAAAGCGCGTGTTTTTTCGCCTAATTCTTTTGCGTGATTGTTTAAAATTTCCGCAAGCTCCGTAATGCCCATAACCGTGCCTTTTACCATAAGTTCCGCTATATGTGAAGCCGAACTGTCGGTTAAAGTATTCATTTTTACCGCGGTGAACATAAAAGCCTTTTTCATAACTCCGATATCCTGCGGTTCGACCCCCGTTTCTTTCATATAAGAGCTGAGTTTTCCGATATACTTTTCATAGCCCTCGTATTCGCGGGAGAGTTCGGCTTTCATTTTTTCGTCTTCGGTCTCCTCTATTACGTTCGAAATAGACTGTAAACCGATATGCGCGTTTTTGTATACCGAAAGCAGAACTTCTTTATCGATGTTTTTTTCTTCCATAAATATCCTCCATAGAACTTATATTCCATTCGGATACAGTATGAGTAAATATGATAAAAAATATTCCGTTAAGAAGTAAAAACGTTTGACAAGGCGTAAAAAATAATGTATAATTAACAAGAACCGCTCGGAAAGGGCTTTTTTAAGTTGCAGTGCAACGCCCGAATATTATTCCCGGCGAGATTAGACAGGAGGTCTATTTTTCAGATGTACGCTATAATCGAAAACGGAAGCAAACAGTACAAAGTAGCCGTCGACGAGATCGTAAAATTCGAAAAGCTCAACGCAAACGTAGGCGATAAAGTTACTTTTAACGTTTTGCTTATTTCGGACGAAAACGGTATCAAGACCGCGGCTGAAGCAGCCAAGTATACTGCAGAGGGCGAAGTTCTTGCTCAGGATAAAGAGAAGAAAATAATCGTTTACAAATACAAGGCAAAGAAGAACGAGAGAAAGAAACAGGGTCACAGACAGCCTTTCACCAAGGTAAAGATCCTTTCTATTTCTGAAAAGGCGTAACAGGAGGTTCGGATAATATGATATTTATAAGTTTATTCGCGCACCACAAAGGAATGGGCAGCACGGACAACGGCCGTGACAGTAATGCGAAACGCCTCGGCGCAAAGAGAGCCGACGGACAGTTCGTTCTTGCGGGCAATATTCTCGTAAGACAGAGAGGAACAAAGATTCACCCCGGAAAGAACGTAGGTATCGGCAGCGACGATACGTTGTACGCTCTTGTTGACGGAGTCGTCAGATTTGAAAGACTCGGCAGAGACAAAAAACAGGTTTGCGTTTACGCGACTGAAAATAACTGAAATGACGAACGGGCGTAGCGATACGCCCGTTTTACTTTAATAAAATGCGGATAGAATACGAAAGCAAATATTTTAACGTGAAAGATACGCTCGAATGCGGGCAGATTTTTCGTTTCAGACAATTCGAAAAAGGTTATCTTGTATTTTCGAAAGATAAGGCGTGCTACGCTTATAACGATGGCGAACGAGCCGTAATCGTCTGCGATGACGAAGATAAAGATTATTTTACCGACTTTTTCGATCTCGGCAGAGATTATGAAAAAATTTGTTCGTTTGCCGAGACCTGCGGGTTCGAAGTGGTAAAAAAAGCAGCCGCGCAAGCTTCGGGCGTGAGAATTTTAAATCAGGAAAAGCAGGAAACGCTGTTTTCTTTTCTCACTTCGCAAAACAACCATATTCCGCGTATAAAAGGTATAATCGAGCGTACTTGCGAAGCTCGCGGAGAAAAGAAAAGTTTTTCGGGCGAGGAATATTACTCTTTCCCATCGGCAAGCGCGCTTTACGACGATAAAATCGATTTTTATAACGGGTTGGGCTACGGTTATCGCTCCGACTTTATTCGTCTTGCGGCAAACGCCTTAAAAAATGACCCGACCGCGCTCGACGGGCTTTCGGAATTGCCTACGTCGGAACTGAAAAAATCGCTTATGTCTTTTAAAGGCGTAGGACCTAAAGTTGCCGATTGCGTTTCGCTTTTCGCGTATCACAGAACCGACGCTTTTCCCGTGGATACCTGGATAGAAAAACTGTATCGCGAAGATTTCGGCGGAAAGGAAAAAGACCGTAATAAAATAACGAAGTTTTTTACCGATACGTTCGGTGAAAATTCGGGTTATGTTCAGCAATATGTGTTTTATTATAAACGAAATTTAAATATTTAAATTTTACGCAACCGTAGCGTTGCGTTTTTTTATTTTCTGTGATATAATACAATAGAAAACGCGCAAGCGCGAAGCATTTAATTTAAATGGGGTAGTTTATGAAAAAGACAAAAATAGTATGTACGTTAGGACCTGCAAGCGATACCAAAGAGACTATTTCCGCTATGTTTGACGCGGGCATGAACGTATGCCGCCTTAATTTTTCGCACGGCACGCATGAAGAGCAGCTTAAAAAAATAAACATTATCAAAGAATTGAGAGAGGAACGCAATATTCCGCTTCCTATAATGCTCGATACCAAAGGACCGGAATTTCGTACAGGCAGATATAAAAGCGGTAAAATATCGCTTAAAAAGGGCGATAAATTTATTTTTACCTCCGACGATATTCTTGGCGACGAAACCCGCGTTTCCGTATCGTATAAGCAGATTGCCGAAGCTATGCAAAAGGGCGATAAGATATTGTTGAATAACGGGCTGATGTCTTTCGTCGTCGACGAGGTCAAGGGTAACGACGTATTCACAACCGTGCTTGTCGGCGGCGAGACTTCCGACCACAGAAGTATGTTTTTCCCCGATAAACATCTCAAACTCGATTTTCTTTCCGAGCAGGATAAAAAAGATCTGTTGTTCGGCATAGAGTGCGGGGTGGATTTCATTGCGCTTTCGTTTGTCTCCTGTAAAGAAGATATAGAAGTCGTAAGGGAATTTTTAAAGGCGAACGGCGGCGAAGATATAGATCTGATTGCTAAAATAGAAAACCGCACGGGCGTAAATAACCTTGAAAGCATATTGAAAGCTTCAGACGGGGTAATGGTCGCAAGGGGAGATCTCGGCGTAGAAATCCCTTACGAAGAATTGCCGAATATACAAAAGCATATAATAGATATGAGCAGAATACTCGGAAAACGTTGTATAACCGCTACCGAAATGCTCGAATCGATGACGCATAATAAACGCCCTACGAGAGCGGAAATTTCCGACGTTGCTAACGCCGTTTACGACGGAACGAGCGCCGTTATGCTTTCGGGTGAAACCGCGGCGGGCGAGTATGTGGTGGAAGCCGTTCAGGCTATGGCTAAAATAGTCGAACAAGCCGAACATAACAGAATATATATACAGATTATTCCGGAAGAGGAATTTGTTATATCGTCGGTGGGCGAAGCTCTGTCTCACTCGGCGTGTACGCTTGCGCATGATTTAGGCGCGAAAGCGATAGTCGTGTGTACCCGTACGGGTATGACCGCGAGAATGGTTTCGCGTTTCCGCCCCGAAGAGCCTATCATCGGTATGACTACCGATAAAAAAGCGTTCAGAAAACTCGCGCTTTCCTGGGGTGTTACTCCGATTATGAGCGAAGAATATTCGTCGCTCGATATACTGTTTTATTTCGCAAAGCAATGCGCGCTTAGCAGCGGACTTGCGAAAAAAGGCGATAAAGTGGTAATTACGGGCGGAACCCCTATCGGCAGAGGCGGAAATTCAAGCCTTATCAATATACAGACGTTGTAATATCGTCGGGTTATGACCGATGAAAAAAAAGCTTGTCGTATCGGCAAGCTTTTTTATGTTTTATTTGTTTAAATCCCATTCTATAGGGGTTTGTCCGTTTTTAATCAGAAAAGCGTTCGTCAGCGAAAACGGGCAGCTTCCGAAAAATCCGTTATAACACGATAACGGGCTTGGGTGCGCGCTTTCGAGTATAAGATGCTTTGCGGTGTTTATAAATTTCTTTTTGCTGCGTGCGTTCGACCCCCAGAGTATAAATACCATCGGCTTGTCTCTTTTCGAAAGAAGTTTAATCACTTCGTCGGTAAATTCCGTCCAGCCGCAGTCTTTGTGCGAGTTAGCCGCGCCGCGCCTTACGGTAAGAGTTGTGTTGAGTAGCAAAACTCCTTGTTTTGCCCATTTCGTAAGGTCTCCGCTGTCGGGTTCGTCTATACCGAGATCGTTTTTTATTTCTTTGTATATATTTACGAGCGACGGCGGGAGCCTGGTGCCGTCCTTAACCGAAAAACATAATCCGTGCGCCTGTCCGGGTTCGTGATACGGGTCCTGCCCTAAAATTACGGCTTTTACCTGCGAATACGGCGTCAGCTTGAAAGCGTTGAAAATATCGTACATCGACGGATATATCGTGCGCGTAGAGTATTCCTCTTTCAGAAATTGCCTTATTTTCGCATAGTTCTCGCTTTTAAAAAGGGGAGTTAAAATACTGTCCCAGTCGTTACCTATCGTTATCATTTTCGTCTCCGAAATTTATTTTGTCGCGTTCGATATATACGGGGCGGCGTTTTACTTCGTCGTAGACGTAGCCGAGATATACGTTTGTTATTCCGTTTGCCGAAAGCAATACCGAAAGCGCAAGCCCGATTGACGGAAACAACCAGGCGACAAGCGGCAAAGGCTTTCCGATACACGCTAAAACTATGAAAGCTATAAACGCCGCCAGAGAGCAAAGCCCCGTGAATACGCCGACTTTAAGCGAAATGAAAAGGGGTTTGTTGCTGTAAGGAATAATTCCCGTTTCGGCGGTTTTAAGCATTTTCTTTACGGTGAATTTGGTTTCTCCGAGTTCTCGCTCGGCGCGGTCGAATTCCACGAACGCCTCTTTGAATCCGACCCAAGCCGTCTGTATGCGCAGATACCTGCTGCGTTCGGGCAGGGAAAGTATCGCGTTTATAACTTTGCGGTCGTACAGTTTGAATTCGCCCGAACCTTTAGGCATCGCCACGCCGGACATATCCGAAAGCGCGTTCATAAACGCCGCCGAAGTAAATTTTTTGAATATCGTTTCTCCGCGCCGTTTTTTGCGTATTCCGTGTACTACGTCGTACCCCTCCTGCCATTTGGCTATCATTTCGGGGAATATTTCCGGCGGGTCCTGAAGGTCCGCGTCTATCAGAATCGCGCATTCTCCGCCGCAATTTTTAAGCCCGCATAAAAACGCGGGTTGTTGCCCGAAGTTTCTTGAAAGATTTATCGCCTTTATCCGCTTGTCGGCTTTGCAATGCTCGGCTAAAATTTCCGCGCTTCTGTCCTTGCTTCCGTCGTTTACGGCGATTATTTCGTAGGGGTATCCCGTTTTATCCATTATCGCGGTTACTCGCCCGAAAAACATCGGCAAACTTTCTTCTTCGTTGTAAACGGGCGTAATAACGCTAATTTTTGGCTTTTCCATTTTTCCCTCCGCTTATATTTTAACAGTTTTTAATCTAATTGTAAACGTTAAAAGGCAAAATTTATTAAAATGCCGATATATTTTTGACAAATTTTCATAAATATTATATACTGTAGGTAAGGCGAAAAATTTCGCCGTCCAATCTGATTGTATCCGGAGGGAATAATGGATTATAAAGTGAATTATGATAACTGGCTTTCAAGCCCGTATCTTTGCGACGAGGGGCTTGCCGAACTCAAAGCCATGGCTGACGACGATAAGGCGATAGAATACGCGTTCGGCGCGGAACTCGAATTCGGTACGGCGGGCATGCGCGGCATCATCGGCTACGGCACCAATAAAATGAATATTTACACCGTCCGCCGCGCAACGCAGGGTTTGGCGGAGTTTATAAAATCGGTAGGATATTCGGCTATGAAACGCGGAGTGGCTATATCTTACGATACGAGAAATAAATCCGAACTTTTCGCGCGTACCGCCGCGGGCGTGCTTCTCTATAACGGAATAAAGGTCTATATTTATCCGGAACCGAGACCCGTTCCCATGCTGTCTTACGCGGTGCGTAAAGCAAATTGCTTTGCGGGGATAATGATAACGGCGAGCCATAACCCCAAAGAATATAACGGCTATAAGGTTTACGGTCAGGACGGAGCGCAGATGAGTCCCGAAGATACCGAAGAAGTAGTTAAATACATAAATTCGATACACGATTATTTTTCCGTCAAGCAGGAAGATATAACCGATATCCGCTCGCGTAAAAATCCCGCGTCGCTCGTGGTAATCGATAAATTCTTCGAAAGGAGTTACTATAAAGCTCTTACTAAACTTACGCTTTCTAAAAAGGCGGTTAAAAAAGTAGGTAAAAACATAAAGATAGTTTATACTCCCGTTCACGGCAGCGGTTACGTTCCCGTTACCACGATATTGAAAAAACTTAAAATCAACGTAACGGTAGTCGAAGAACAGACGGTTGCAGACCCGAATTTCTCTACGGTAGAAGTTCCGAACCCCGAATTTAAAGAAACGCTTTCTATGGGTATCGCTCTTGCCGATAAAATCAAGGCGGACGTTGTTTTCGGCACCGACCCCGACTGCGACAGGCTCGGAGTCGCCGTTCGTGATAATACGGGCGAATTTACCGCGCTCACGGGTAATCAGACGGGCGTTTTGTTGCTCGATTATATATTGTTAAGGCTCAAAGCCGAAAATAAACTTCCCGCTGACGGCGTGGTGGTAAAGAGTTTCGTGTCTACGGGTATGGCTCAACTCATTTGCGCGAATTACGGAGTGGAACTTGTCGAGACTCCCGTCGGCTTTAAATTCATAGGCGAAAAGATAAAGCAGTATGAAGCCGATAAATCGCATACGTTCCTTTTCGGTTTCGAAGAGAGTTGCGGCTATCTGCGCGGAACTCATGCCAGAGATAAAGACGCCGTGGTGGCGAGTATGTTGTTTGCCGAAATGGTCTGCTATTATCAGAGCGTTGGTAAGAGCGTCTACGGCAGACTTTGCGAACTGTACGAAAAATACGGTTACGTTCTCGATTTTACCGACAGCATAAAATATTCGGGGCTGGAAGCCATGAAAGAAATGAACGCCGCCGTCGAAAAGATGAGAGAAAAGAAAGTCGAAGCGATAGGCGTTTATACGGTAAGCGGAATCCGCGATTATCTGTCGGGTAAACGTTTTGGCGAAGAGGGCGAGCAGACTTTGCCGATAAGCGGCGTAAATTGCTTGTATTATGAACTGCTGAACGGCGGGTTTATCTGCTTAAGACCGAGCGGTACCGAACCGAAATTAAAGATATATTATTCCGTAAAAGCCAAAGATAAGGCTCGCGCGGAGAAATCACTCGAAGACTTGAGAACCGCTTTCGGTGAATTGTTGAAAGCGTAAATCAGACGATAAAACGCCCCGTTTCAACTCTGAAACGGGGCGTTGAAAATTTTATCGAAAAAATTTAAAAAAAATGCCGAAAAATGCTTGACATACATTTTAAGTTATGTTATTATGTGTAGGCTCACTTTTGAGGGCGGCATAAAACCGATTGATAAAGCCGAGCGAAAAGGAAAGACATGGACGAAATGTCATTCTGAGCAAAGCGAAGAATCCCATTGAATGAGATGAAACGCCGAGCTGAAAAGGAAAGACGCGGAGAGCGTTTAAGATTGAAGATTGACAACTGCATAGAAAGTTAGAATTAATTTATAAGAAATTATAGAGAGATTAGTAACGAGTTTAA
>CAKQME010000011.1 GCA_934254815.1 uncultured Clostridia bacterium
AACACAGAAGTTAAGCTCTGCCGCGCCGATAGTACTTGACGGGTGACTGTCCGGGAGGCTAGGTCGTTGCCACTTTCAATTAAACCGACTTCTTTATGAAGTCGGTTTTTTCTTATATTTATAATGTTACAGAAATAATATTTTTGTTTGTCATTCTGAACGAAGTGAAGAATCCCATTGAGTAAGCACTTACTTCGTACTTGGTCGGTGGGATATTGCTTTGTTCGCAAACCTTTGTAAATAAGTTTGTTCCCACGATATTGGCAATATGGTAAAATAACTTAAGGATTTAATTTCATCATATTTTATCTGTCTGTAAAATATTTAAAAAGTTTGTTTTAATAGATAAAATATGCTATAATACTTTTGTAAAGTCGGAGAGAATTTCAGATGTATAAAATATGGTTTGATTTATATAATGAAGCTAAAAAAGTTTTAAAACCGCGTAAAGTTTCAAGTATAATCGAAGCGGCAGGGGTAGCCGTAGCGATAGAGTCCGAATCAGGTAAAATTTACGTCGGGGTATGCGTTGACGGTGCTTGCACTCTTGGTATATGTGCCGAGAGAAATGCAATTTTAATATGTTGACGTATACGGCTCGTCGATAATAAAAATATTTGAAATTGAAGTTTATTGATAAATCGCTTTTCGGTTACGATTCAAGAGTTTTAATCCAAGACCGTAAATCGGCTTCACTTACTCGGTTTAATACTTTGCCGTCTTTAACGGTAACGTTTTTGCCGAGCAGTTTGCGGAAGTTGTCCGCCGTTTTACCTAAGCTGCTGCCTCCGCTTGTGGCAAACGGAATAACTGTTTTATCCGAAAAATCATAACTTTCCAGAAATGTATCGATAATTCTCGGCTCGATGTACCACCATACCGGGAATCCGACGAATACTGTATCGTATTTGTCTGTATTTTCAAGTTTGTCGGAGATTTCGGGTCGGGAAGTCGGGTCGTTCATTTCAATTGTAGAACGACTGTTTTTGTCCATCCAATTTAAATCGGCGTCGGTATAAGGTCGAACGGGTTTAATTTCAAATAAATCCGCATTTGTAACCGCGGCAAGTTTTTCGGCAAGCTTTTTGGTAATTCCGCTTGCGGAAAAATAAGAAACGAGTGTTTTATTCATAAAAATTACCTCCGAATAATATAAATTTACATTGTAAAGACAAAGCTTTACGGTTACATTATAACATAAAAAAACAAAGTATAACAATTATTTTCGGGAAAAAGTAAAAAGACTTTTAATCGCGAGTGTCGAAATTTGTTAAAGTAATAAAAGAGAAATAAAGAATAAAAGATATAAGTAAAAAATAGTTGCGTTTTTCAAAAAAATGTAATATAATATAGAAGCTTAAAATTTGGAGGCGTATCGAAGCGGTCATAACGAGGCGGTCTTGAAAACCGTTTGGGTGCAAGCCCACAGGGGTTCGAATCCCTTCGCCTCCGCCACCAAGACACACGCAAAAGGAGCGTACAAAACTCCGTCGCGTGTGTTTTGTCTATGCAAACATGGAAAATATTCCATAATTACACATATTCTTCCCTCCTATTAGAATGGTAGAAATTCAAAAGTATGAAAATGATAGAAAAAGACACAATTCTGTGCTATAATTAAAATGCTTGGACAATAGGTAGATTGAAACGAACTATGTTATTATGATGTCGGAAAGTAAGGAGGCGTACTTATGAGATATGAATGTAAGATAACCGTATTAGAGGCAAAAGTTTTTCCCGAACTACAAGAAAAATATCTGGCGAACCCTAAATCCGGTCCGTGTCCTTTCTTCAAGGTGGGAGACACGTTTCTTTTGAAAAGAACCCCCGAACGAGATGATTTTTATCATTTGATGAACGGTAAATTTTGCGGAGAAGCGTGGGACGCTATCAGCCGATACGTATATTCGGCACTGCAAGGCGGCTCGATTATGCGTAAGTGGACGAATGACGACAGGATGATGATTGCCTGTTGTAACGACGGAACTCGCCCCGTAATTTTTAAGATTGAAAGAATAGATATTCCGGAAAACGAAGAAGAAAAACAGTGGTTGGCAAAGCAAAACTTTGAAAATAAGCCAGACGATGCTTATACGGGGTAACAACTATCGGTTTGTTGTGCCGGAAAGTTCTCAAAACGCAGGTGTTTCTCTGTTGCTCGATTTGATAGTTTCTATGTTTGGGGTTCAAATCCCCGTGGACGCCTGCTCCTTTTTGTCTTAAAAAGACGCTCCTTTTTGTTCGTCATTGACAAGTGAAACTCGTTTGAACTATTGAGTATCAAGCGAGTTTTTCTCGTTTTTGGCGATTGGTTTGCTCTTTTTTCGATTTTGCCTATTTCGGCATGCAAATTTTGGTATCCTTTCTTTTTACCTTTGCCGGGTGATTGGTATCGGTATTATAGAAAATCAGCGAATTTACTAACATTCCGCCATTGAGACATTATAGATTTTTGATGGTGTTTTATTTATTTTGTCACGTTGTAATGTTATAATATAAGCAAACGACCTACCTGCAAGGGCTTTCGAGCTATATTTCAACAAGAACGGCGATTTGGCTGAGATAAAGCGCAGGCGACGACAGTTTCGGACAAAATTTCTTTTGTGTTACAATATTAATATTAAGTTTTGCTAACGCTTAATAGTCGGGAGATGTATATGAAAGATTTGATAACGGACGGATATGTATTTCCGTTTTTATGGGTGCATGGCGAGGACCGCGAAAAGATTTATTCTGAGATTAAGGCAATATATAATGCAGGCGTAAAAATGTTCTGTGTTGAATCCCGTCCGCACCCCGAATTTTGTAAAGGCGAAAAGTGGTGGAGCGATTTCGGTTATATTCTATCGGTGGCAGAAGAATTCGGAATGAAAGTCTGGCTTTTGGACGATAAGCATTTCCCTACGGGCTACGCCGCGGGCGAAGTTGCAAAACACCCTGAATTAAGACAGAGAAATATCAGAATTTTCAATACCGATTTTTATTCCGACGGTTACTCTCACAGACTGTTGCTTTGCGAAACAACGTTGGATAGAGCGATTGTCTCGGTATTGTTTAAACGTAAGGGCGACGGCATCGATTATGCGAGCGGCATAGACGTTACCGACAAAATAAAGGATAACGTATTATATATCCGCGAGGGATATCGCGGATATTACAGAGTGGTTACGCTGTTTTCGACTACGCGATTTTCTTCCGAAAATTATATTGATATGTTAAACCCCGACTCGACGGATTTGCTCCTGAACGCTGTTTATGAGCCGTCCTATGCGCATTATAAAGAAAAATTCGGCAATACGTTTATAGGTTTTTTCTCCGACGAACCCGCCTTTCAGAATCCCGATTCGGAAGCTTTCTGGGCATTTAAGTCCATGTACCGTAAGACATTGGGTACGTTCGGCATAGCTTATCCTTGGCGCGACGATTTGCCCGGAATAATGGGCGTTAAAGATAAAAAATCGCTTATAGGCTTGTGGTATAAATACGGCGATTACTCGCGCGTCCGCATAGATTATATGAATGCGATTACTAAACTTTATAGTGAGAATTTCCCCCGTAAACTCGGCGGATGGTGCGCGGAACACGGCGTGTTGTATACGGGGCATATCGTTGAAGATATGGGCGCGCACTGCCGTCTCGGTTCGGGCGCGGGGCATTATTTCAGAGCGATGAGAGGGCAGGATATGTCTGGTGTCGACGTTGTGCTTCATCAGATTGCTCCCGATTTTATCGATAAAAAACGTTGGTATCCTTGCCCCGACGGTCTCGACGACCCCGACTTTTTCAATTTTACGCTTGCAAAACTCGGAGTTTCCGACGCGCATCTCGATAAGAGAAAGCAGAATAGGACAATGTGCGAAATTTTCGGCGCGTACGGTTGGGGCGAAAACGTAAATACGATGAAAAGACTGATCGATTTTATGCTTGTCCGCGGTGTAAATTATTTTGTTCCGCACGCTTTCGATCCCGCCGAAAACGACGACGATTGCCCGCCGCATTTTTATGAAAACGGTAAAAATCCGCAATATTCCGCATTTTGCGAACTTATGAAATACACGCAGAGAATGAGCGGGATTTTATCCGCGCCGTATACGGTAAAAGTCGGGGTTTTGTATCACGCCGAAAACGAGTGGAGCGGCAAAAGTTACAGACCTATGGATAGTATAAATCGGCTGCTTACCGAAAACCAAATCGATTTCGAGATAATACCGTCGGAATATATAGGCTTATCTGAAGCCGAATTACTGATAGTGCCTTACGCGAAAGAGTATTCCGAAGAGATTTTGTCTGCGACGGCGAAGTTCAAAGGCAAAACGGTCTTTGCCGATCGCGACAATAAAAGCGTTAAAGAATTTATCACAGGTTTAAAGAGAGAATATTATCTTGAAAAACCCGACGACGGCGTAAGGGTTTTAAAACGCGGAGATAATTATTTTATCGTCAATGAGGGAGTTGAAAGAGCGACGAATAAACTTGTTACGGCCGATAACGCGGCGTTGCCGTTCAGTCTTGAAAGCGGCGAGTCCGTTTTGTTGAACGAAAAGACGGTCGAACAAAAATATTCGGAGATTATAGCGGAATTAAATACCGAGTGTAGTTGCTTTGTTCGTTCGTTTGACGAAACCGAGTTTAAGAAAACGGCGTTAACCGATTATACCGAAGATATAAACGACATTGAAAATTACGAGAATTTCTGCGGCGTTGTTCGTTACGAAACAACCTTTGAAGCGAAGAGTGAAAAATTCGATAAATGCGAGATAAATTTCGGTACTTTAAGCGGCGGTTTAAAGGTTACGCTTAACGGTAAAGAATACCCCGAATTATTCGGCGCGCCTTATCGCATAGACGTGACGAACGGAATAAAAGAGCGCAACGAACTGAGATTCGAACTTTCAACGACGCTCGCCCTGCATTATAAGGACGTTTTTTCGAAGTATTGCCGTCTGGATAAATGCGGGCTGAACTCCCGTATAAAAATTATATATAAGACGACGTCCGGTAAATAAAGAAATGGCTTAATTAGATTGACATATAAAAAATTAAATGTTACAATTAAAAATATCGTTTATTCAATAAAAAGGATAAGGCAATGAAAGAAAAAATCGAAGAGATAAGAAGTCGGCTTTCCGAATCGCTCGCGAATATAAAAACGAGCAGAGAGTTGTTCGAATTAAAGGCGAAATACGTTCTCGGCAAGGCGGGCGAAATTCCCGCGCTTATGAAAGAACTCGGCAAGGCGGATAAGGAAGAACGTCCTAAGCTCGGTCAACTCATAAACGGGCTTAAAGACTGGGCAAACGAGGCTTTTGAAGAAAAGAGCGCAGAAATAGAAAAGGCTGAAAGCGAAAAACGCTACGCCGACGAAACTATAGATATAACGCTCCCCGCGAAAAAGGATAAAGAGGGGTCTTTGCACCCGGTAACGCTTGTAAAAAACGAGCTTGTCGATATATTTGCGGGTATGGGTTTCAAAGTACTTGAAACGCAGGAAATCGAAGACGATTTTCATAATTTCACCGCGCTTAATACGCCTAAAGAACACCCTGCGCGCGACAAACAGGATACGTTTTATATTACCGACGATTTCATGCTTCGCACGCATACTTCTCCGGGGCAGATAAGAAGCCTTACGACGATAAAACCGCCGTTTAAGGTGCTTATTCCCGGCAGGGTATACCGCGCCGACGACGACGCGACCCACTCTCCGATGTTCCATCAGATGGAGGGGCTTGTAATTGACGAAAAAATCACGCTTTGCGATCTTCAGGGTATGCTTGATGTGTTGGTTAAACGAATGTTTTCCAAAGACGTAAAAACCCGTTTCCGTCCGTCGTTTTTCCCGTTTACCGAACCGTCGGTAGAGGTTGACGTAAGCTGTTTCGAGTGCGGTGGTAAAGGCTGTAAACTCTGTAAGGGTACGGGCTGGATTGAGATACTCGGCGGCGGTATAGTCAACAGAAAAGTGCTTGAGAACTGTAACGTCGACCCCGAAAAATATACGGGTTTCGCGTTCGGTTTCGGTATCGACCGTATAGCTATGCTCAAAAACGGCATAAACAACATACACATTCTGTACGACGGCGATCTTCGCGCGCTCGGTCAGTTCAAAGATTAAGGAGGGTATATTATGTTAGCGCCTTTAAGTTGGCTTAAAGAATACGTCGATATAGACGTAAGCGTCGAAGAACTTGAAAAAAGACTGTTCGATAGCGGTTTCGAAGTTGAGCAGATTATACCTTACGGCGATAAGCTCGATAAAGTGGTAACTTGCCGCATAAAAGAAATTACGCAACACCCTAACGCCGAAAGGCTTCGCGTGTGTCAGGTAGACGCGGGCAAATACGGAACGTTACAGATAATAACAAACGCGACAAACGTTTCGGTCGGAGATATCGTTCCCGTTGCCGTCGACGGCGCGACGCTTGCTACGGGCGACCGTATTTTTAACGGTAAACTTCGCGGCGAACCGTCTTACGGAATGTTCTGCGGCGGCGAAGAACTCGGCATCGATGACGATATTTACGAGGGAGCTTCGGGCGACAGCGTGCTTATTTTTCACGACGAATTCCCCCTCGGAGAAGAAGTGCGCGACCTGCTTAATCTTAAAGATTACGTTTTCGATATTTCCGTCCTTGCAAACAGACCCGATTGTCAGAGCGTTCTCGGCATTGCGAGAGAAATAGCCTGCGCGCTTAAAAAACCGCTTAAAGAACCGTCTTACGAATTCGAAGCGAAAGCGGCGGAGAGCGACGAGAAGATAACGGTAAAAGTAGAAGCGAAAGACCTTTGTCCGAGATATATAGCTCATCTTATAAAAGACGTAAAAATAGAAAAGTCGCCCAAGTGGTTGACGAGAAGACTTAAACTCTGCGGAATAAACGCGATAAACAATATAGTCGATATTACGAATTACGTTCTGCTCGAACTCGGTCAGCCGATGCACGCTTTCGATCTTGCCGACCTTAAAGGCGAAGAAATAAACGTCCGCCGGGCGAGAAACGGCGAAAAAATCGTCACGCTCGACGAAAAAGAAGTTGAGTTGAACAGCGATAATCTGCTCATCTGCGACGGCGAAAGAGGAGTTGCGCTTGCGGGTATTATGGGCGGACTTAACAGCGAAATAAAGCCCGATACGGCGGCGGTTGTGTTCGAGTGCGCTAAGTTCAGAAGAGATAACGTGAGAAAATCTTCGAGAACTCTCGGTAAATCGAGCGATTCTTCCAAACGATTTGAAAAGGGCGTGGACGAATACACTACAGAAAGAGCAATGAAACGCGCGCTTCACCTTGTCTGCGAATTGAATGCGGGCAGGGTTGCTACCGTTCACGACGACGTCTCTGCGGGCGAAAAACAAGAGAACGCGGTCGTCGAAACTACTTTCGATAAAATTAACGGGGTTCTCGGCATAGAAGTGCCGCAAGAAGAAATAGTAAGAATTTTAAAGTCGCTCGATTTCGGCGTAGAAGTAAACGGCGATAAAATAAAAACCATAGCTCCGCCGTACAGAGAAGACGTCGAGGGCTATGCGGACCTTGCCGAAGAAGTTATAAGAATCTACGGCTATGAACATATCGTACCCACGCTTTTAAAAGACGCGTCTATAACCGACGGCGGTTACGATAAGGCGCAGAAAGACGAAAACAGGGTAAAACGTGCGCTCGCTTCGGCGGGATATAACGAAGTTATGACTTATTCGTTTTATTCCAAAAAGGATATAGCCGCATTGAATTTACGCGAGAACGACGAGGAAAGTAAGGTTATAATTCTCGAACATCCGCTCAGCGATAATTACGAAGTTTTAAGAAGAACGCTTGTCCCGTCGCTCCTCGGCGTCGTTTCGAGAAATATGAAACGCGGTAACGCGGAGGGCAGAATTTTCGAAATAGCCGGAACTTACGCTCCGAAAGAATTGCCTATAACGGAATTCCCCGTAGAAGATAAACACCTCGCAATCGCGGTATTCGGCGGAGATAACGACTTTTTCACGTTAAAAGGCGCGATAGAACGTTTATCCGACTATTTCGGCGTGAAGTTCGACCTTTCGACGAGAGCGGATAAAACCTATCTGCACCCCGGAGTATCGGCTAAAATTTTATGCGAAAACGAAGAACTCGGCGTATACGGGCAGGTAAGATACGAAGTAGCCGAAAAATACGATATAGAAAATAAAGTCTATGTGGCGGAACTCGATTATACTAAACTGGCTGCTCATTTCGATAAGAATTTCAGATTCGAGCCTTTACCGAAATTCCCCGACGCGGAAAGAGACCTTGCGTTCGTAGCGGACGAAAAGCTGACTTGCGGCGAGCTTACCGAAGCTATAAAGCAAGCCTGCAAAAACGTTAAATCGGTCGAACTTTTCGACGTTTACGTCGGAGAGCAGATCGGCGCGGGAAAGAAGAGTATGGCGTTTAAAGTCACGTTTGCGGCGGGCGAAGAAAAACCGCTTGCGCAGGAAGACGTCGACGGTTTCGTCAAGAGGATATTAGGCAGTCTTAAACATAGGCTTAACGTAGAATTAAGATAAAAAAAGAAACGCTCAGCTGAGCGTTTCTTCGGGCTTTTTTTCGAGTTTGTGTTTTCCGTTTTCGTCGACGATATAGGTGTTGTCCAGCTGAGAACGGAGATTTCCGACCACGCTTGCGACGTACTCTTTGCGCAGTGCGGCTTGTTCGGCTTTTTCCTCGTCGGTAAGCCCCTCTTCACGTTGTTTTTTTGCTAAAAAATTTATTCTTTCGATATTCGGCATCGTGATATTCTCCTTATTTTTTTTGTAGTATATCACAAGTCGGATAAAAACGCAACTTTTTAAGTAGGTAAGTATGGAATACACGTTGGTAACGGGCGCGACTGGCGGCTTGGGGAGTGAATTTTGCCGACAACTCGTTAAAACCGATAATTTGTTTTTAACGGGCAGAAGTGCGGAAAAACTCGAAAATTTAAAAAACGAACTTCATAAAATAAACGCGAAAGCCGAAATTTTTACGTTCGCCGCCGATATAACGAGCGTTGACGACAGAAAAAAATTGTTTGATTGCGCCGACGAAAACGGAATAAAGTTTTCGGGGCTGTTTAACGTGGCGGGGGTCGACACGCAGAAAGAATTTTTGAAATACACTCAGGAAAAGTTGGTTTTTCAATTGCGGGTAAACGTCGAAGCGACGCTTTCGGTCACGAGATATGTCCTTGAACGCCGAGCCGAAAAACTGAAAATTCTGACCGTCGGGAGTATGAGCGGAACTACGCCTATGCCGTATTTTGCGATATATTCCGCGTCGAAAGCATTTCTTGCCGACTTTTTCACTGCTCTTCGTTACGAAGTGAAAAACGCCCGTATCACAACTCTCATACCGGGCGGAATACCTACGAGACCCGATATCGTGAACGATATAAAAATTCAGGGTATAACGGGTAAATTATCGTCAAAATCTGCGGGTTTCGTGGTAAAAAAAGCGTTAAAGGCATTGAGTAAAAACAAGCGCAGGGTAATACCGGGCGCGTTTAATAAATTTGTGTATTGTCTTGAAAAAATAGCTCCGCTTTCGGTGCAGTGCAGATATATAGCGCGTAAATGGAGTAAAAAAGAAAAAGACGCATTTTAAGCCGTTTTATTCCGGCAAAATACAGGAGAAGAATATGAGTTACGCAGATAAAGTGTTCCGCGCCAACGCGGAGGATATTTTAACAAACGGAGTATGGGATACCGATAAAGAAGTAAGACCGAAATGGCTTGACGGTACGCCCGCGCACACGGTGAAAAAGTTCTGTATAGTCAATCGTTACGATTTATCAAAAGAATTTCCGATAATAACGCTCAGAAAACAGGGTTTTAAAAACGCCGTTGACGAAATACTCTGGATATGGCAGAAGAAGTCGAACAGAATATGCGATCTTCATTCGCATATATGGGATAGCTGGGCAGGCGAAGACGGAACCATAGGTAAGGCATACGGTTATCAGCTCGGCGTTAAACATATCTATAAAGAGGGCGAGTTCGATCAGGTTGACAGAGTTCTGTACGATTTGAAAAATAACCCTGCGTCGCGCCGTATTATGACCAATATATATACGTTTGCCGACCTGCACGAAATGAATCTCTATCCGTGCGCGTATTCTATGACGTTTAACGTTACGGGCAACAAGCTTAACGGAATACTCAATCAGCGTTCTAACGATATGGCTGTCGCAAACGGTTGGAACGTTATGCAATACGCGGTACTGCTTCATATGTTCGCGCAGGTTTCAGGTCTTGAAGTCGGTGAACTCGTTCACGTTATAGCCGACGCGCATATTTATGACAGACATATTCCCTCGGTAAAGGAAATGCTTGCAAACCCGGAATATCCCGCGCCTAAGTTTATAATGAACAAAGATATAAAAAACTTTTACGATTTCACCGTCGACGATTTCAAACTCGAGGGTTACGAAGCGACTCCGCTTAAAACAAGGTTAGAGGTTGCCATATGATACGCGCGATAGTTGCGGTCGACGAAAAATGGGGTATAGGCAAAAAAAACGGCTTGCTGTTTTCTATTCCCGAAGATATGAAGTACTTCCGCAAAACAACGATAGGTTCTACAGTATGTATGGGGTATAACACATTATTGTCTTTTCCCGACGGAAAACCTTTGCCGAACAGAAGAAAC
Organism: uncultured Clostridia bacterium; assembly: GCA_934254815.1. Lineage (GTDB taxonomy): Bacteria > Bacillota > Clostridia > Christensenellales > Borkfalkiaceae > UBA10281. Next base: position 10,647 of record CAKQME010000011.1, read on the forward strand.
ATAACGCTTTGCCCCGAATCGGTCAACCGTAAAGATCTTCTGTGCGTTCATTCGCTCGACGATATGCTTAAGGCGATTGCAAGCGAAAAAAACGATGTATACATTATCGGCGGAGCGATGTTTTATCATACGATGTTGCCGTATTGCGAAGAGGTTCTTGTCACGAAAGTGTCTGCCGACGGCGGCGCAGAGGTCTTTTTCGATAATCTCGACAAAGATAAACGATTTAAATGCGTAAGCATTTCAGACGAAATAGTAAGCAACGGCTATAAAATTTATTTTACAAAGTATATAAATAATAAGGTAACGAGGTGTTAAAATGATAATCGACTTAAAAGACGTAAAAGAAGTAGAGTATCCCGCGTTCAAAGGCGGTAACGGCAGCGTTTTTCTTAAAATGCTGACTAAAAACGACGTTAAGTTTTTACAGGGCAGAGTTCCCGCAGGGTCGTCGGTAGGGCTGCATAAGCATATAACCGACAGCGAAACTATACTCGTTTTGTCGGGTAAAGGTAAAGCTGTATGCGACGGCGAAACCGAACTTGTGTCGGCGGGCGTCTGTACGTTCTGTCCGCGCGGTTCTTCGCATACGCTTATAAACGACGGTAACGAAGATTTGTTGTTTTACGCCGTCGTGCCGCAACAGTAATAATCTTCGGAGCGTGATCGGTTTTTCCCGGTTACGCTCTTTTTTTAGTTTAACCCTATATATAACGCCGAAAAATAAACAAAATTATGAAATTTGTTAATTTTTTGCAATAAGACTTGAAAAGTCGGCGGAAATATGATATAATACGAATATATTTATATTATTGTCAATTTCCGCCATGTCGAAAATAGAATAATATAAGAGCAGAACAAACGGAAAAATAAAAACAAAAAACATCTTCACACGACGAGAGGTATCCGCCTATGAAAGATATCACAAATAAAAGCGCAAAGAGATAATTTTCCCTTGCGCTTTTTGTCGTTCTGAAAGAAAAAACAAACAGAGGTTTTTATGAAGCTTAGAAAAAAACTGACGATGCTTGCGCTCGTCGCGGTATTTGCCGTTCTGACAGTGGTCGGCGTAACGGTCTCGTGTCGCAGACAAAGCAAAGACGTTACGGTTACTATTACTTTCGTTACTAACGGCGGAAACGAGCTTGCGCCCGTTACGCTTAAACAAGGCGAAGAATTGACTTTGCCGCAGGCGCAAAAGGAGGGGCTTGTCTTTTCGGGGTGGTATTTCGATACCAAGTTCGAAAATTCTTGTTCAGACAAGATAACCGTGCAAAAAGACGAAACGCTGTACGCCCGTTATTGCGCGATTTTAACTTTTGATAGTTCGGGCGGAACGGAAGTTGCGCCGAGAACTTATTATGAGGGCGAAGAAATAGGCGTATTGCCCGCGTCATATAAAAACGGATTTTCGTTCGGCGGCTGGTATTACGATGAAAACCGTAAAAATATAGTCGGTAAAAAAGATTGTATCGGAACGTCGGTAACGGTTTACGCCGAATTTTCCGCTACTGCCGAAACGCTCAGAAAATTGACTAGCGTCAGAAACGTTTCGGTTGCGCCGACAGTCGAAGTTATAGCCGACGACGTTGTTTTACATAACGGTAACGTTTCCGACTATATTTCTTTCACATCGTCGGGCGGCGAAGAACTGGGGCTTGTATGCAGTCCGTCGGGCGGAACTATGTTTATCGTCGAGCCGAACGTAAAACTCGACGAGGGAGCGACCTATTATTTCAAGTCGCTGTCGTCTGCGATAAAATTCGCGGCGGTTGACGGTAACGACGCCGAACGAGCCGACGAAGTAACCGTTACGACGAGTAAAGAAGAAAAAGAAGTTATTTCTAAAAAACCGACCGTCCATATCGCCGCGGAAGAGCTTGCAAAGTGGGAAGAGAACGTCTACGTCTATATGGATTCCGGGCTTGAAAAGGACGTAAACCGTATCGTGGCGAAAACGAATAAAGAGATAAAAACAGGCTCAATCGTCACGATAGGCGAAACTACGGAAGAAAAAGACGACGATTATATATGCAAAGTAATAGCCGTCAGACGCGAAAGAATGCAATATGTCGTCGGAACGGAGCTGAAAGAAGACGATTTCGTCGTTATGGAAGTTGTAACTCCCAACGTCGACGATATTTACTACGATATAGATATTTACGGCGAAAGACAGGCTCAGATTGAGGGGAATATCAGTCTTTCGGCGGAGACTGTTGCCGAAAACGTCGAACGGAACGAGGGTGTCGTGATGTTGAAAAACGCGGTCAGAAACGCGGTGATCAACTCTCCGACAGTTATCGGGTATATGGAAAGTCTGCCTACCGAAACGGAAAAAGTCGAATTTATGGCTGCGCTCGGCGGATTTAATTTTCAGAAGCCTAAGGTAAAAATAGATATCAGAGGAACGTCGCTTGCGTTTGAAATCGAACTCGGCGGAGAAATTCAGGTAAAGAATTTTAAGGTCGGCGTTACGGTTACAATCAGTAACAGAACGCAGGTAGACTACCGCTATACTATTTGTAAGTCGCGGCTTGTTACGCTTAACCCGTTGCTTTGGTTTTATACCGACGTAAAAGTAGACTTTTCCAACGATTTTTCTATCGCGCTTGCCGCGACGGTTGAGTTTGCCGATTCCGACGACGATATTCACGGCGTTATCGATATTACCGACGAGGTAGAATATATAATCGACGTCGGCAAAGACGGACAGAATAAGTTTGCCGAAGCGATAACGGGCAGTCCGCTGTGGGAGGACGACGGCGAACTCGAATACGTCGATATTTTCAGTATACCGTTAGGGCAGATACCGCTTCCCGTGCCGATCGTATCGCTCCAGCTCGATTTCAACGTGGTGGGGTCTTTGGGCGCGCGCGCCGGACTTTATGTTGAATTTTCTCATCATTACGTCGAAACTACTACTTTGACGAACGGCGAAAGCGCGTCGGGCGCAAACGGTAAACCCGTTATGTTCAAAGAGTTTAAGTTTACGCGCGCCACAACGGAAAACGAAATAGGCATTGATATTACATTAAAGGGGCAGGTCGGCTTCCGTTGCGGTTTAGAAGTTAAGTTGTCGCTGTCCGTGGCGCGCCTTAACAACGTGGCGGCGGTTTATGTGTCTTTCCGTTTCGGTCCGTATATAGAGCTTAGCGGACTTGTAAGCTTCAGCTACTCTTACGACGCGGTCAATAAAGTTTCCGAAACACATTTATACGGTGGAATGTATCTCGAAGTCGGGTTGTTCGTCAACGCGAAAATAGGGGCAAAATTCCTTGTATACGATCTGAATACGGATATTTTCGATAAAAAAATCAGTCTGTACGGCGTGGGCGACAGACTTATTCCTCTTGACTTCGTAGAAAAAATCAATTCGCCCGATGATCCTTACGTTATAACCTCGCGTTACGGCGGCGTAAGAATGATTCACGCGCAAATGGAATATCTCGATATAGTGACGGGCGAGAACGTCGTTGATAACGCCAAAAGAAATATGTACGGCTCGACTCTCGATTACGAATTCGAGTTTTACGACGTACCCGATTATCAGACGGAAAATTATAAAGATTATATAATTATCAACGGAGACTCAACGCTTATCAGTAAAAGATATCCGTTCAAGACGCTCAGATTTGCTGTAAAAGCAAAATTATTGCCGAGACACGGCGTTTACGCAAGCGGAATCGAAAGGATTTTCTATGTGGAATACCGCAATCCCGACGGCAGAGATTATGCCGAACAAAACAGCGAATTCAGAAACGAATATTACGTCGGCGGCGGTTCGACGTATTCCGAAGTGCTTGCACGTTATACGTTCAGAGAGGGCGAACAGGTGTCGCCGCCCGAATTTACGCGGGATACATTGCCCGTCCGTCAGGGGTATTATCTCGACGTGAACGACCTTTGGGAAAAATACTATCCGTTCCTCGGCGGCAGGGTTGACGAGAACTTTAACGGCGTTTTCCCGAAAGTCACCTATGAAAACGCGACGGAAATGCACGGTTATATAATAGTAAATACTTGTTATTACCGTTTAAAATGGAAACAGCGTACTTTTACGGCAGACTTCTATTATCCCGAATATTCTTCGGCTGAAGTTATTTCCGATAACGTTCGCATAACTTCGGCGCAGATGATATACGTTCCGTCGTTAAGGTCGTTTATAGTCCTTACGGATAAGATAACTGCGCCCGATATCGAGGGAAAAAAATACGAAACGTTTTTCAGCTCCTGCGGGTTGACGTACACTAACGAGTATTATACAGTAGACCCGAAGCATGACGCGTTCAACGGCATCGATATAGAGGCGGGGCTTTACCCGATAATAAGAGTAGACGAACAGTCGAAACTGTTTACCGAAAATTTCGACGGAATAAACAACGGCGCTGCGTTTTATGCGACGTATACCGACGCGAACGTGTTTACTGAAACGTATGTTCTCGAAGCGGAATCGTTAAAACGTGTCAAGGCGGAATATAAACCTTTCGATTACGTCGGTAAAGCCATTCGTCCTGTTCCGCCCGCCGAGTTTAAAATCGGCGCGGAATTTACCGCCTACGGAAATACTTACGTTATCACGGGCTACAGGGATATAAACCCCGAAGACGAGTCGTCAAGCCGCTATTTCAGCGAGGATTCTATGCCCGACGTAACCAGGAACAGAATATATTATCTGTTGTACGAGCGCAAAGGCTTTAGCGAATTACCCGTTTATTACGTCAATATAGTCGCAAACGGAAAACATATCGGTGATTACGGCGTTAAAGAGGGCGAGCCGATAAACGTTGCCGTCCTTAAAATCAACTTTGACGATAAAACCGTAATCGGCAAACTTGCGGGTTATCCGTCATCACGGATAGACGACGTAATAGAAAATTATACCGTTGAGTGGAACGATTCGGCAATTCCGTCGCGAATGCCGAAAAAAGATATAACGGTTACGCTTACAGCGACTTATTCGTTTAACGAACTCGCCGCAGAGTTTATCGTAAGCAATCCGCTTCAGAGCTTTGCCGACGGTATAGTTGCCGAAGAAAGACCGAACGGAGACAGAGTGTATACCGCAAGGGGAAAAACCTGGACGTTCGGTATAAACGACGACGCGGCGTTCTATTCTTTGCCGAGGCTTAACGATTATTTCGATAACGACGGCAAGAAATATTATTCTTTCTACGGGTGGGAAAATACCGCCGGCGAAGAATTGCCCTACGGAATACGCCTTGCGTTTATAGGTAACGCGAAATATACTCCTCTGTTCGTGGAAAAAGAAGTTTTCCCGACGATTGCGTTGGTGAGCGTGGGCGATTACGGCTACGAATATTATTATAAGATAGTCGAGGGCGATTATTTCGGCAAGACGCTTAAAGAATTTATATCGGCGGAAAAAATAACCGACCCCGTCAGGGGAGACGTAAACGGAATTTACGAATACGAATTTAATGGGTGGGGCGTCGACGCCGAAACTTACGTTATAGGCGAAGAAAAGGATATTAACGGCAACGTAAAAACATATATTCTGTTCAAAGCGCAGTTTACCGAAAAAGGCAAACGCCATACAATTACTTTCGACGCGTTAGGCGGTAAATTTGCAAGCGGAGAATCCGTTCTTAAAAAGACAGGTGTTTACGGCGAAGATATTTCAGGAATAGTTCCCGAAAACTATTCCGACGAAAAGGGCGAGTTTACGTTTATCTGCTGGACTACTCTGCCGTATTCGCCCGAACACAGGGTTGACGAAAACGAACTCAGAATAGGTAATTCCGACGTAACGTATTACGCGTATTATTCGCTCAGCCCCGCGACGATAACGCTTACTTTCAAAGGTAAAGCTGAAACAGAGCGGACTGACGGCACGGGTATAGTTTACTTTGGCGGAGATAAAACCAGAACGGAACTTACCGTAAGCGGGTTATACGGCAGAACTTACTATATCACGGCAAACGATTTTGCGGTAGATAGTCCGTCGGAGTCGTTTGTTCCCGACTATCTCAGATGGACGGTCGACGGAAAAGAATATATCAGCGCGTTTTATAACGACGGATATATGGCGGAAGTCCCGTTTGACCATAACGCGACTATAGAAATAATCTTTAAAAAGGGAACGCCTAAGATAATCAATATAGCTTTTGTTTCCGACGGCGAGTGTTTCGAACTTGACGGTTCTAAGATAGACGGCGTAATATGTAACGGCTATATGAGCGGTTTAAGACACGTCGTAAACTATTACGAAGCTTACGGAACGAAAATCGCTGCGCCGTTCGTTGACTATTACAGCGAGCATTATTACAGGTTCGACCGTTGGGAAACTAAGCCGACAGACGGAAGTACCCCCGTTTCGTTCAGGGCGGGCGACGAAATAACGTTTACCGAAGATACTGTTTTTTACGGCGTATACGTTCACGATACGACCGAAAAGGTAGTACTTACTTTCTGTTCGGAATCTTACTATGGCGTACCAGGTGCGGGCGATCTCGTAGGCTTGCAGATTTTCCCCGACGGCAGCGTTGAAATAACCGACTGCGGCGTGGCGGGTGAAAAGATAACGTTCGATATACTTCCGTCGTGTAAAGGCATGACTTTTGTCGGCTGGACGGTAAACGGAAACGACGACTTTATAACGCAAAGTCAACTTAACGAATCTGTTTATTCGTCGAAAGCGACTTATTACGCGGTATACGAAGCCGCCGCTGATAAATTCGATATCGTCGTCAGGGCGGGCGACGGCAAATTCGGTGACGGAAAAACCGAAAAAACCATTACCGCCGTATCTTACGGCAAACTTGCGAGCGAGCTGGAACGCCCCGCGCCGAATGCGGACGGACTTGTTTTCAGTCACTACGAAAATGCGGACGGATATCCCGTTACGGCTGTCGAAAAAACCGAAACTCTTTACGCGAAATACGCCAAACCTGTTTCTACTTTCGAAGATTTGCGGAATATCAACCTCGCGCCCGAAGAAAATTATGTTTTGACTAACGATATTTCGGTCGGCGGTTACATTTTCGACGAAAACTCCGCCGCGGAATGGACGGCGATCGGCTCAAACTCAAGAAACGGATTTTCGGGAACTTTCAACGGTAACGGGTATAAAATAAATATTTCGGCAAAAAGCGGAACAAAGCAGAATTTCGGATTTTTCGCTAAGGTCGGCGGAACTGTTTATAATCTTTCGGTAGTCGGGTATTTTTCGATAAAAGGCTCGACCGACGCGACGGCTCTCGGCGCGTTCTGCGGAGAAATCTCCGCAAGCGGAAGAGTTATCGATTGTCAGAGCTTTACAAGGTTTGAGGTCGCTGTGTCGGCGTCTCGGAACGTGTCCGTGTCGGGCTCTATAGGCGTTAATAACGGTATTATAGACGGACTTATGGCGTCGGCAAGCGGAACTATAGAAATCGACAGCGACAAAGAATTTACCGTCGGCGCGGCTGTCGGTACAAATAACGGAGCGGTTAAAAACGTCAATCAGAGCGGCAGGGGCGGCGCGCTTTACGTCTCGTTGGCAAGAAGCCTTAACTGTAACGTCGGCTCGTTTGCGGGTTGTAATACGGGGGTAATAGAAAACAGTTTTTCCGAAAGGGCGGTAATGATAAATCTTTCTCAGGGAGATAACGTGTACCTTGAAAAATCCGTGATTGTCGGCGGGTTTGTCGGCAGAAACGACGGAACGATAAGAAACGCTACAACTCTTTACGGAATCCTTGAATACGATATAAGTAACGTCACGTTGCTTGGCGAAAGCGGTCTTGAGATCGCTTATTATCCTTACGACGAAAATTCTCGTTTTATAGTTTACGCCGTAGGAAAGGACGAACAGGGCGTTACTCATACTACTCGGTTTGTAATTTATCTTGACGATGACGCTAAAAAGGTCGGGTCGACGGAATATAGGGAGTATACGCTTTCCGAGTTTATCGCGGAAAACCCTGCGGATGGAAAGAAGTTCATGGCTTTAATCAAAGCGATAGCTTTCGGCAGTTTTGTGTCGGCGGATAACGGCAAAACGGATAATTGCGCCGTAATCGACCGTATCGGAACGGGCAACGGAGTCGAACTTGTTTCGAGTTGCGGTTTCGACGAAATAAAATGGAATTATATTTCAAGGCTGCACGATACCGTTTACGAACCGTAACAACGTATTATAAACTGCGATAAAAAATAAATCGCTTGTACGACGGGCTTTTCACAAATCGGATATGACGAAAACTTTAAAAAAGTAGTCATATCGGGCGTTTGCGGAATTTTCCGCCGTATAAGCGATTGTTTTTTAATGCGAAATGATTTTATGCGCGGTTATTTCTCTGCGCTTTGCATTTTACGTTTATTTCCGGTTGTACGTTGTTTAAAAAATCTTCTTTGTAATCGTCGTAATATCTGTGGTGAAATTTATATAGTTCGTCGGTCAGCTGAAACAAATCGCAACCAGATTCGCGAAGTTTATCGAACATTCCGTTCAGTATGCCTTTAACTTTTTCTTCGGTGGCTTTCAATACGTTTTCAGGTATGTCCTGCGTGGTGAACAGGTCTTTGACTTCTTCGCTTTTGTCTAAATCTTCGATATGACAGTTCAGCGCAAGATCTATTTTAAAAATCGGTCGGTCTCTCATTTCCAGCGAATAACTTCTTTTTTCCTCGTTTATACCCAGCGTAAGCGCGACTTTTTCGCCCTCGAAATCTATTTCGTCAAAGTCGAAAAACGTGTCTATAGAAGAGTATTTACGCATATTGAAAAACAGAGTTTCGTTTTCGTCGAGAAGACCTACGTTTACGCCGTTTGAAAAAATCAGGGTAGACGTGCAGTCGAATATTTTCTGTTTGTTTTCCTCTCCGCCGTTGCCGCCGCTTCCGCCGGAACCGCCGCCGTTGCCCTCCTGAACTTCTTGGGTTTCTTCGCTTTCTATCGTTTTAACGTAGGGCATATACGAACTTTTCGATTTCGAAAAATAGCCCTTGCTGAAGTCCTTTACGTTGGTGAAAGCTATGCGGTTTAGTTTGGCAATGTCTTTGACGAGTATTTTTTCGAGCGCGAAAGCCGAAACGGAATCAAGCGGAGTAGTTACGGATAGTATATCTTTGGCTTTTCCCTCCGTCGCGATAAGAAGCGACGAGTCGGGAATTTTGTCGGTTCGGTTGAAAAAGTCGACGAAAGTCATTACGTCTTTGTCCAGAGTTTCACCGCTTATTGCTATAAGGTTGCAGAACGAAAGTAAAGGGTACCACCCCGTGGTTACGCCTATATCGTCTATGGCGTCGGCAATAGTTTTGCCTTTGCCCGTAACGACCGCGCTTTCGTTGTTTTTGGAGTCCGCGCTTGCGTTTGGTACGGCGATCTGCGCGGTCACTTCATAGCCGCCTTTGTCGGCGGAGTCTATGCCGAGAGCTATGATTATAGCCGTTTTTTCAATGTCGATAAGCCCGAAATTGTTCGTTAAAAACAATAGCAGAGTAAACGCTACCAGAATAGGAACGAGCTTAGAACGGATAAATTTCATCATACCGTTTTTCTCCTTGCGAAAATCAGCAGTACCAGCGGAACGGCATATGCCACGAACGCGTAAGCCCAAATGACGTTTTTGCTTAAAAATCTGAATATTTCTATAAAGTTATTGTGTGCAACGAGTAACGCCGCAATTGAAATTCCGTTTACGATAAGCGGAGGAATTATTTTCTTTTTGAATTCAAAAGTTTTATCGAGAGCTTCGCATGCAAAAACGAGGGGTAACGCCACGTTGAACGCGCATACTAGCGCGAAAACGAACCCCGCTATATAATCGACTCTGCCTATACTCGATAAAGCCACGTTGCTTTTACCCATTTGAATCGGTGAAAAATACTGTCTTTCGGTAAGCGCGCCGAATTCTCCGTAAAGTATAGCCATGTAAAGCGTTACAAGTAAAGCCATAACTCCGTAAGAACACATAATTTTTGTCTTGTAATTCTTTTCGGCTTTGAAATTTCCGAGCAGAAATAAGATATACGCTCCGTCAAGATACCATACGGCGGTGTTTTTCGCTCCCTCGAAAAGTTTGTCGGCGGGTACGCCTATGATCGGCAACAGATTGGTAAAATCGGTCAGCGAAAGCGATAACGCGAGTAAAACCGAAATTCCGAAAACGGCTATCCATACCGTTATATCCGCGCATCTGCCTACCGCTCGTACGCCTTTGTAGCAAATAAACGCCGAGAAAAAAAAGAAAATTAGAAAGGTAAGCACCGACGGCGCGGTTTCGTAAAGCGCGATTTCAATATAGTTTTTCTGTTCTACTATAGGTATGAACGCCCGCACGACGAAGTATATGAAAAATATGAAGTATACGACTTTCGCGAAAACCTTTCCGAAAGACGAAACCAGTATATCGTAAAAACTTTTCCCGCCGAAACGGTCGTTCATTTTAAGTAAAAAGAATACGAACAAACCGTCGACGGCAAAATTTATAAGCGCGGATATCCACAGCGACTCGTACGCGTATCTTGCGGTTATTGCCGGCGCGACTATCATTTTGCCTATCGCGCACATAGATATGAGCATAAAACATATTTGCCTTACGCTGATTTTATTTGTCATTATGAACGAATTGTCTCCTTTTGTTTTTAGCTCCGAGCGAAATCGGGCGGTAGGGCATAGATGTTACTTCGGACATATATATTCCGTCCTGCAGGTCGTTCGGTATAAGCGGCGAATAGGGCGCGACGTAAGGCGTGCCGTAGTTGTCTGTAGCGCACAGATAGCATATGAGAAACGCGCTGAAAACGACTATACCGTATCCGCCCACGGAACCCGCTATAATCAATACTATAAATCTTAAAAGCGAAGTAGTCTCGGTAAGTTCCGGTACGGTGTAAATGCTTATGCCCGACATTGCCATAATAAGCAGGGCGGGCGTAGATACAAGCCCAGCGTTTACTGCCGTTTCGCCCAAAACAAGCGCCCCGACAATTGCCAAAGCCATACCGACGTACTTTGGCATTCGTATGCTCGTTTCGTTGAGAATTTCGAATATAAGCAGAATGAAGAACATTTCGAGACTTGGCGAAAGCGGTATGCCCTTAATGCTGTTTACTATCGTCAGCAGAAAGTTAAGCGGTATCAGCTGTAAGTGGAACAGTTGCGCCGCAACGAACAGCCCCGGCAGAAAAACCGAGAAAAATATCGCGGCTACGCGTAAAAATCTTACAAGATTAGCGCGATAATGCGAGATATAGTAGTCCTCTGCGGTCTGAAAGTCTTCTATGAGCATATAAGGCAAAGTCAACGAGAAAGGCGAGCCGTCTACCAGTATGCCGACTCTGCCTTCGAGCATACGCTCGATTAAAACGTCGGGGCGTTCGGTAGACCCCACTTGCTTGAAAAGCGAATTTTTGCGTTGATTTAAAGCTTTTGAAAGGTATGAACTGTCCGGTACGCCGTCAATGTCGAAGCTCTTTATTTTTTTGCGTATCTTATTTAATAAGGCGGGGTTGGTGATGCCGTCTATAGACATAAGCGCGATTGCCGTAGACGTAAATTTGCCCGCCTGTAACATCTCTATTTTAAGCGACGGAGTTTTCAGGTATCTCCTTACAAGGCTTAAATTGGTTTTTATCGATTCTATAAAACCGTTTCGCGGTCCTCTTATCGCAAGTTCGGTCGGAGGTTCGGCTATCGCTCGCACGTCGAACTTTTTAAGGTCTACCGAAATCGCGCCCGCTTTGCCGTCGATCAGTATAGCCGTGTAGCCTTCGAGAATGTCCGTCGCTGCGTCCTGAATTTTAGTTTCGAATTTCACGTTGGCGGCGGTAATCGACTTTGAAAGCGTTTTAAGGCTCGATCTCGTCTTTGCGTTTTTCAGCGGGGAGAGAACTTCCAGCCCTAAAAGTTCGCGATCGGTTATCGAATCGACGTAAACGGCTACCGCGTTTTTGCTTCCCGCGGTAAATTCGAAAAATATTACGTCGTCGCTCGGCAATAACGCTTTAAGCACTTTTACGTTCGCGTCAAGCTCTTTTTTGATATTCATAAATTAAGTATCGCGTAAACGAAAATTATTATGTAAATTCGATTGAATTTATACAAAATTTCATAATTTTAAAAAGCGCAATCGGGCGATTGACTTAACGCGCGAATAAGATGTAAAATATAATCGCGGAGGAAAGTTATGGAATTTAAAGATCTTTTAAGCAATTTTAAAATAAACGGAAATTTCGTCGGCTGCGAACCTTACGGCAGCGGGCTTATAAACAGAACTTACGTTGCGGTTTATGACGACGGCGGCAAACGCGTCAGATATATCGTGCAGAGAATAAATACCAACCTCTTTAAAAACGTCGACGGACTTATGAACAATATAAAGCTCGTAACGGAGTTTAACAGGGCGGAGATAGCCGAACGCGGCGGCGACCCCGACAGAGAAAGTCTTACACTCGTATTTACTAAAGACGGCAACGCGTATTACAGAACCGAAGAGGGCGATTGTTACAGGGTTTATGTTTTTATCGAGAACGCGAAAGGTTACGACGTGGTCGAAAAACCCGAACATTTTTACGAGAGCGCGGTGGCTTTCGGAAAATTCGCGCAGCTGCTCGATCGTTTCGACAGTTCGAAACTTTTCGAAGTATTGCCCGATTTCCATAATACCGTAAAGCGTTTCGATAATCTGAAAAAATCTTTGGCGGCGGATAAACTCAACAGAGCCAAAGATGTAAAAGCCGAAATAGATTTCGCGCTCGGTCACGAAAATATAATCGGCAATATAGTCAATCTTTTAAACAGCGGCGAAATGCCGACGAGGGTTACTCATAACGATACAAAGCTCAATAACGTGCTTATAGATACGAGAACGGATAAAGCCGTCTGCGTTATCGACCTCGACACTATGATGCCCGGCAGTATTTGTTACGATTTCGGAGATTCGATAAGATTCGGCTGTAACCCCTGTTTAGAGGACGAACACGATACAAGCAAAGTCATATTCGATTTGCCGTTGTTCGAAACTTACGCGCGCGGATATCTCAGCGTATTCGGTAACACCATAACCGATATCGAACGCAAGAATCTGCCTATGGGCGCAATACTTATGACATACGAGTGCGGAATAAGATTTTTAACCGACTACCTTGACGGAGACGTGTATTTCAGAATGAAGCGCGAGGGGCAGAACGTCGACAGAACGCGTTCGCAGTTCAAACTCGTTTCCGATATGGAAAAATGTTACGATAAACTCGAATCCATAGTATATAAATATTAACTCCGGCTTTAACAAGTAAAGTAATTTTTAAAAAGTAAAGTAATTTTATCCAAAAAGTGAAAAACGCTTGACAAAGTAAAATTTATAGTATACAATAATGATATAAATTAAATAATTTCGGGTAGAGGCGCGAAGTTTATAAGTATTTTTCGTTGATTCCGCTCAAACGGAAACGAAAAAGAAAGGAAACTTTGCCGAAACGGCGCGACTTTTGAGAGTCGTCGTTCGTTGGGCGTCGGGAGAATATCCCGCCGACTGTCGCTTGCTTGCAGGCGGAGAGCTATCGTAGTATTTTTCGCATATACTTTTTGTGTATATCCGGTCGCAATATTGCTTTAGCTTTATTGCGGCTTTTCTTTTGCCCGGATTAAAGGAGTAGACAAATGAAAAGACGAATAATCGCTTTGCTTGCGGTTATAATCACCGTTCTCGGCTGTTTCGTCTCTTGCGGAAAGAGAAACGCCGTCGAATTGACTTTCGTCGATTTGAAGAACAATACCACGGGTTTTACCGCTTCCGACGACGACGCGGCTATATCCGTAGGCTTTAAAAAGGGCAACGCCGCCGTATACAAGGTAAACGAATATATCGCAACGCTTACCGCCGAAGATAAAAGCGGACTTATGCGGCAGATGGTTGATCTTAATATCGATGAAAACGCGACTTTTACGCGTAAAGAAAGTTCCGTAGATTCTTCGGCAGGCACGCTTAAAGTCGGTATGGAATGTGATTACGCTCCCTATAACTGGTCGCAGAACGACGACAGAAACGGCGCGTACCCGATAGCCAATCAGAGCGGTAAATACGCTAACGGTTACGATGTTCAGACGGCTTATAATATAGCCGAATATATGGGGCTTAAACTCGAAATATATTCTTATAAGTGGGAGGGGCTTATTCCCGCCGTGCAGTCGGGCGCGCTCGACGCGATTATAGCCGGTATGAGTCCTACGGCGGAAAGAAAGGAAGAAATCGTTTTTTCCGACCCTTATTATAATTCCAATCTTGTTATAGTCACGCGTAAAGATTCCTCGATTTACGGAGCGGGCAGTTTGTCCGAAGTGGATAAAACGGGCGTAAAGATTGCGGGGCAACCGGGAACTTTTCATCTCGAAGCGCTCAGAAGTCAGACTTCTAAAGTCGAAGTCATAGACAGTCTCGATACGTTTTCCGATATGCTTATGGCGTTAAACGCGGGTACTATCGACGGTTACGTTGCCGAAGAGCCCACCGCGATGAACGTGTGCGGACAGAAAAACGAAGCCGACGAGGGATTTTTCACTTCGGTCGGTAAAATTCTCAAAAATTATTATAAAGATTTTCTTAAAGGTATCGGCTATACCTTGCTTATTTCACTTGTTTCGACCGTGTTCGGGCTTGTAATCGGGCTTGTAATCGGCGCGGTGAGAACTATTCCGCGTTCCAAGAAAAAAGGCGTGCGCGGTTTGCAGAAAGTTGTCGACTTCTTATTGTCTGCGTATATAGAGATATTCCGCGGAACGCCTATGATGGTGCAGGCGATGGTTATATACTGGGGCTACGCTTTCGCAACGGGCGGCAGAACGCTTAACCTAATGTTTTCGGCAATACTTATAGTTTCTATAAATACAGGCGCGTATATAGCCGAAATAGTAAGGGGCGGAATAATCGGAATAGATAAAGGACAGTTTGACGGCGCAAGGGCTATCGGTATGGGGCATTTCAAAACAATGCGTTATATAGTTTTGCCGCAGGTTATGCGTTCGATATTGCCCGCGGTTTCCAACGAGTTCGTGATAAATATCAAAGATACGTCCGTATTGAACGTAATCGGCGTAACCGAATTGTATTTCTTTACTAACGTTATAGTAAAGCAGACGTATAAAAACTTCCCGATATACTTTATTTGTTGCGTGATATATTTTATATTGACGTTTATCGTAACGCGCATAATCAAACTTATAGAAAAGAGAATATCGGGCAAAGTCAATTACGAACTTGCGGGCAGCAAAGTTATAAACGAGGTGAAGTAATATGAGCGAAATGATAAGAGTAGAACATCTTGTAAAGAACTTCGGAGATCACACCGTTTTAAAAGACGTACATTTCACGGTCGACGAGGGCGAAGTCGTTTCGATAATCGGCTCGTCGGGCAGCGGTAAGAGTACGCTGTTGAGAACGATAAATTTGTTCGAAGAGCCGACAGGCGGAAAAGTCTACTATAAAGGCGAAGATCTTACTTCGCCGTCCGTCGACGTAAACCTTATAAGGACTAAAATCGGAATGGTGTTTCAGTCTTTCAATCTGTTCGAAAATATGAACGTGCTGAAAAACTGTACGATAGGGCAGATAAAAGTGCTGAAGCGCAGCAGAGAAGAAGCCGAAGAAAAAGCTTTGAAGTATCTTGCCACGGTAGGAATGGGCGAATATATCAACGCTCGTCCGTCGCAATTGTCGGGCGGTCAAAAACAGAGAGTGGCTATCGCGCGCGCTCTCGCTATGGAACCCGAAGTTCTGCTCTTTGACGAGCCGACTTCCGCCCTTGATCCCGAAATGGTTGGCGAAGTTCTTCTTGTTATGAAAAAACTTGCCGAAACAGGGCTTACCATGATTGTCGTCACGCACGAAATGCAGTTTGCGAAAGACGTTTCTACAAGGGTTGTGTTTATGGACGGCGGAGTAATCGTGGAAGACGATAAGCCCGAAGTGATATTCGAACACCCGAAAAACAAACGTACGCAGGAATTTTTATATCGCGTATTAAATAAAGACATTTAATATTATTCAAAAATTTGATAAAAACTTTTTTAAAACCGCTGTGAAATAGTTGACATCGGTTTTAAATTATAGTATAATGTTACACAAATAATTTTACTTAATTTAATTTTAGGAAAAATTATTGAAGTTTGCGAGGTATAAGTACAGCTTATAGCAGGTATAAGTACAGCTTATATCATAATGAAAAAAATTAACCGTATGCATAGATATTATGAATATTATGCAAAAAACGGTCAAGGAGGTTCGATATGAACGGAAAAAGCAAAAAGTTGGCGGTCGTTCTGTTCGCGATATCGGTTATCGCGGCGACGCTTTTCGGCGCGTCTTGTAAAAACAGGCAAAATTCGACCGAAACAGGCGCGGCGAAAGACGCGGTGTATTACTGCGTAGCCGACAGCGGCGAGTATGTCGTATCGCTCACCAAAGACAAGACGTATATATTGTCTGTCGCGGGCGATTATAAATACGGCGGATATACGCTTGCCGAAAACGGCGAACTGAAACTTATCGTAGACGGAAACGAAGTCGCGGCTACGATAACAAACGACGAATTAGCCATAACCTATGGCGGAAAGTCCTATACGTTGCTTGAAAAGATTGACAGAAAAGTAACGTTTGAGGACAACGGAGTAACGACGGTGGCAACGGTACTTAACGGTAAGACGGTTGCAAAACCCGCCGACCCCGAAGATAAAGACGGAGAGAAGTTCGTCGGCTGGTATACTTCTGCGGAATATAAAGAAGTATACAATTTTGCTATGCCCGTAAGAACCGATACAACCGTTTACGCTCAGCACGTTAAATTGACTGCGGGCGCGAAAGAATTTACGGTAACGCTTAAAAACGGAAGCGATGAGAAGATAACTACCACTAACGGTGTGCTTTACAATCTTAAACCGCTTGCCGCCAAAGACGGAAAAGAGTTTGACGGCTGGTATGTCAGCGATTTCAACGACGAAGCGAAACTCACCTATAAATATAACGGCGAAGTATTAAAGCAAAACGTCAATCTTTATCCCGTATGGAAAGACGAAATAAGCGGAGTATCCGTAACCGAAAATAGAATTTCGTGGGAAGCGGACGGAATGAGTTTTGACGTTAAGATAACCGACGCCGATAATGTTTCCGATCCTCAAAGAGTTACAAAATCGTATCTCGACTACGAATTTAAGAAAAAGGGCGAATATAAAATAGAGATAAGCAAAACGGGCAGCGACAAAGTCGTTACGGCGTATTATAACAGCAGAGCGCTTGCGAGAGTGTCTGATATAACCGTACTCGAAGGCGGAATGTTAAGTTATAATACCGTAGAAAACGCCGAGAGATACATAGTTACCGTTGAATGCGGTAATAGCGATCATCGTCATTCGGGTATTGATAATAAATTGTATACTTATTTCGATATCTCCGGTTGCGAGATGAAAGCGGGCGGTATTAAAGTAATAGTCGTTGCCGAAGCGAAAGATTACGTTACGTCGCAGTCGGAAGCGTTTTATTATGAAAAGAAGCTTGAAAAGGTAGCTGCTGTCGCAGTAAAAGACGGTAAGCTCGTATGGAGTCAAGTCGGCAACGCCCTCGGCTACGTCGTCACCGTAAACGGCGAGAAATTCGAAGTCGGTAATGTTACCGAATACTCGTTGAAAAATTATGCCGCGGGCGAATACGAACTCGGAGTATACCCCGTGACCAAGGGCTACAACAGCCCCGAGGCGGCAACGATACCCTATAATAAAGATAAATTAGCGACCCCCGCGGGGGTTGCCGTGAACGGCAATGTAATTAAATGGAATGAGGTGGATGGAGCAAAGGGTTATGAGTTAAATGTAAACGATCGTATATTTTTAAGTGATAACTCGACGTTTAATTTAAAAGACGAGTATTTTACGAACGGAGCTATTCAATTAAAAATCAAGGCGATAGGTATAACTACCGATGAGAATTCTGATTATACTGACACTATAAACGTATCATATAATTCACTTACGGGTTTAAATTATGCAAACGGCGTCTTTAGCTGGAATCCGGTTTTTGTTGCGGGAAGATATGAAGTTTCCGTTAACGGAACCGATGTCGTAGAGACGGATGCAGAAAAAACAAATGTTGATATTAAGTTTAAAAAATCCGGAAGCAATGAAATAATGTTAAAGTATTTCTTTGATGACGGGTCTGCAGGTCAGGTAAAATCAATTTATGTTAATACTTATACCGTAAGGTTTGTGGGTAACAACGGTCAGACGGAAGAAATATATATTGCAAAAGGCGATGAGATTAAATATTCAGATCTTTCTGTTGCGGGTTATGAACTTAACGGTTGGTATAACGTTCCGTCGGGCGGAGAAAATAATGGGTTACGCATAACGGCTAAGACTCTTGAAAAATCTTCGGATTTGATAATGTATGCTTATTATGTTTCACGAGCTTATGAGGTTACTCTTGATGAATTAGATGAAACTGTAAGCGTTCGTTTTAATGAGGCATATACTTTGCCGGTTCCTTTGTCTGATGATGTTAATTTTACGTTCGGCGGTTGGTATAGCGGTATAAACGGAACCGATTTGGCTTATACCGATGCCGATGGCGTCGGCTTAGGAAAATGGTCAACGGCATACCCCATAACATTATATCCCTCCTGGATAAAGGTGTTTGAATATACATTGGACAATTCGGGCAAGGGGTATCGTGTTGTTGAGGGACCCGGCTTACCGTATGTTACGTCTGCCGTAGTTCAGAGTTCGGTTAATGGAAAGCCCGTTTTAAGTATCGATTCGCTGGCGAATGCTACGAGACTTAAAACGATAACTATTCCCGATACTGCAAATATAACGTTGGGAGCAAATTTGGGTGTGTCTTCGAGTGTATTTGCACCGTGTTCATCTTTGGAATCTATTGTGGTACAATCCACGGGAACGGTAGAAGCACCTAAATATTGTTCTGACGGTGGAGTGTTATATTCCGTTACATATAAAAACGGTGATGACGGAGAAAGCATCGTTGCCGCTAAAACACTTATAATTGTGCCATTGGCGAAGCGCGGAATACTTGAACTTGCTTATGATACGACGGCTATAGCTAATTATGCGTTGTCCGGATCGTTTCTGGAGAAAGTAATTATTCCTGCAACGGTCACGTCGGTGGGGGACGGAGCGTTTGCTAATTGTATGCGCCTTACGGAAATAAAATTCCTTGCCGAAGAAGATGGAGAAAAAGTAGAAGAACTTAAATTTGGAAAACTTGTATTTGACGGTTGTGAGTCGTTAAAAATTCTGACTTTACCCGGAAGGCTTGCTAAGTCTGAGTATGTAACTGCCGATACAGTTTCAAAACAGGAATGGTCAATGGACTTCGATATGACCATGCTTGCAGATTCAAAGGGGCTTGAAGAGATTAATTTCGTTGGTAAAACGATAAATTATTCTTCTTTAGACGGAATGATTGCGTCTGTAGACGGTAGTACTGTTATATATTGTCCCAAGGGTAGGACGAGAGCTGTCAATTTGCCGGAGACTGTAACTACCGTAGCTAATGGGGCGTTTAAATCATGTACGCTAATCCCGTCAGTCACGATACCGGGGTCTGTTACATATATCGGTATCGACGCATTCAGATCATGCTCCGAAATTGCTGAATTAAAGTTTATGGGTGACGCAAATGATGAAGGTTTGACAATTGATACGGGAGCCATTTATCTTTTAAGCAAACTTACGGCAATCGAACTTCCTGAAAATCTTATATGCTTAATGCCTTCTTCGATATATGGTTCAAGCCTTAAAACCATTACCGTGAACAGCGTAGGAAAATTGAATGCCGACGGCAACTATGAACTTGACTTCCGCGAAAATGCTTGCGGATCTATAACCACAGGTGCTCCTTATTTCTATACCGAAATATTAAATATAGGCGCAAAAGTTCCGTCGATAGGTATTGCCGGTGTATTTGGGTATAGCCTGAAAACCGTAAATGTCGATTCGGCAAATAACAACTATACTACGTTAGGTGATACATCGGGCGGTTTGTACAATTCCGATGGTTCGAGGTTGCTTTATTATCCGCTGAATGGCGCGGTTGTATTTAATGTGCCTGACGGGGTTAAAGAGCTTTCTGCCAACGTTTTCCGCACTAATACAATACTTACGGAAGTATATATTCCTGCGTCTATAGAAAAGATTGGAGACAACGCTTTTTATAACTGTACAAAGATTAAAAAAATCACTATTGCCGAAGGTGAATCGAGCCTTGAGATAGGCGATTATGCATTTTACTATTGTTCGCTGTTGAAAGAAATTGTATTGCCTGCACGTCTTAAATCGCTCGGTCGTTATGCATTTTATTATAATAGCACTCTTAAAAATGTTACGTTTAACGGAACCGCTGTGCGCGAACTCGGTAACTATACGTTTTCGTATTGTAAAGAGCTAAAGAATATTGATCTGCCGGAAAGCTTAGAAACTCTCGGTGATTATGTTTTTTCGGGTTGCTATAAATTGACGACTGTTAATCTTCCTTCAACATTAACCGAAATGGGTAAAGATGTGTTTAATTATTGTTATAATCTTAGCGATATAGTTATTGCGAAAAATAACGAAACATATGCAACAAAAGACGGTATATTATATAAGAAAACCGATGACGTTATAACAGAACTCATTTACTGTCCGCTTAGTTGCGGTGGTGTAGACGGGGTTGTAAACGTTCCGGATACCGTCGAAAAAGTTGTTGACAGCGCATTTTATAATAATAAGCTTATTGAACAAGTAATTTTCAGTGATCTTGAAGAAGGTAAGGAAATTGTTCTGGGGCAAAAACTTTTCTATGGTACGAAAAATCTAAAAACGATACGTTTGCCTGAAGGATTAAAGACAATTAATCGTAATGTATTTTGGCAGTCCGGAGCGGAAGAAGTTACGATACCCGGTTCTGTTACTCGTATCGAGGCTGAAGGCTTCTATAATGCTATCAATCTCAAAAAACTGATTTTTGCTCCTGGTACCGAAGATTTGGTGATAGCGGACGGCGTTACGACATCGGGTATGTATAGCTCTGGATTTGGCGCGTTTTACGGTTGCAGAAATCTTGAAGAGCTGATTTTGCCCGAACGTACAACCGAAATAGGCGCATATGCGTTTTATATGAGTTCGACTTACGGTTCGAAGTTGAAGAAAGTGTATATCCCGTCAAAGGTCGCTAAAATCGGTAAATACGCATTCTATTACTGCAATAATCTAAGCGAGTTAACATTCGGGGAAAATTCCAAACTGACCGAAATTCCGGAATATGCGTTTTATATGAACGTAAAACTTAAAAATGTCGTATTGCCGGATACAATAGTTTCTACCGGTTATTACTCGTTCGCTCAATCTGGACTTACAAATATCGGGTTGCCTGCTTCCGTAAAAACTATAGGAGGTAATATTACAGATAACAAAGGTAAAGTAACGGGCGTCGGCGGTTATTCTTTCTATAAATGCAATGATTTGAAAAAAGTGACAATAAATTCAATCGAAGCTGTTGAGATAAATGATTATTCGTTTGCCAATTGCGGTAAGCTGAGTGATGTCAAAGTGGCGGGATTGATAAAGACAGTAGGGGATTATGCATTTTATGAAACTGAAGTGACATCGTTCAGATTCCCGTCTACGATTGAGTCAATAGGTAAATATGCGTTTATGTTTACGAACCTTACCGAAATAGGTTTTGATGTTGACGAAACAACAGGGTTAAGCTCACTTGCTCAAATAGGAGATAATGCATTTACGGGTTCAAACTTTACGACTTTTGAATTGCCTAAAACGACAGAATCGGTTGAGCTTGGTAAGGCATTATTTAAAGGTAATAAACGCTTGAGAAAAATCACTTTGCCGTCGTCGCAAACCTCTATTGGTGAAGCGTTTAGCGGCTGTGTGTCGATAGAAGAAATAGTCGTGGACGAAAGCAATCAGAATATGTCGGTTGCAGACGGAATTTTATATAATGCCGATCATACGTCTGTATATTATGTATTCAAGGAATTTAACGGTGAGTTAATTATACCAACCGATATGGAAGTTATTGCCGAAGGCGCATATATGGGGCAGGTAAACATAACCAAAGTTGTAATTCCCGAAAAAGTAAGAGCAATCGGTAAAAATGCATTTAAAAACTGTACGTCTCTCAGAGAAGTCGTATTTTCTGGCGGAACGCCGAGTTTAAGAGAAATTTCAGAAGGTTCGTTCGAAGGGTGCAGCTCGCTTATCGGTATAGATTTACCGCTATATATTACAACAATAGGAGATAATGCATTTAAGAATTGCACGGCATTATCGGATATTGAGTTGCATGATAACGTAAATGTTATCGGTGAAAGTGCTTTTGAGAATACGGGTTTGAAATCGATAGAGATTCCTAAATCTTTAAAATTCATAAATGCTTATGCTTTTGCGGGAACGAAACTCAATACCGTAACTATACCCGCAACAGTCGAAAAACTTGGAACGGACAGAGCAAATGATGTCGTATATAACAATAAACTGCTCAGAACCGAAAAATGGTCGGACGGTTACGTTTTCAGTAATTGTGAAAGTCTTACGGAGGTGATTTTTGCCGAAGGTTCTCCGATTACGGAGTGGGGCGACGGAATCTTTAAAGATTGTACCGCACTTACGAAAGTGACGATTAAGGGTACTGATTTAAAACAAATCAGCGAATATTCGTTCAGCGGTTGTTCTTCCTTGGTTAAAATAGAAATACCCGAAGGCGTTACGAATATAAAGGCATACGCTTTCTATGGTTGTTCTAAATTATCGTCTGTCAAATTGCCGTCTACTCTTAAAACTATGTGTTCGGATATGAAGTATCCGTACAAAACCAGCAATACTCAGACAATTGCAAATAACTTAGGTCATCAATTTGAGAATTGTACTTCGCTTAAAAACATAGAAATACCCGAAGGCGTAACATATATCGGAACTTTTGCTTTTGCTAATTCAGGTCTTGTAAGGATCGAATTGCCTTCAACGCTGAAATACCTTACCGCAAGAAATCAATCGCTGTCTAAATCAAGCGCTTCATTTCAAAACGGTATGGCATTAACAAGCTTGACTTCGTTTGCAACATATGAAAAATATATGGCGGCGCAATTCGCAAATTGCGCAGATCTCGAAGAAGTTATTTTGCCTGCAAAGCTTGATTCGTTGGGTGTCAGAACTTTTTGGAATACTCCTAAATTAAAAAAGATTACTTATAGCGGAGCTTCTGAAGACGGAAATGTGCTGCCTGTTGATTTGAAGTATGTCGGAGGTTTTCAGTTCGCTCAATCGGGGCTGGAAGAAATAAAAATACCGACAACATTAAAGCTGTATAACTATGTATTTTCCGAATCCGGTTTAAATCGCATAGATTTAAGCGATTGCATGATAAAAGAGGTTCCGCAATATACGTTTAAAGACGCTAAAGCTTTAACGGAGGTTGTGCTTCCTGATTCTGTAGAAAAAATCTGTATGTATGCATTCCAGAGTTGTACGTCGCTTGCTTCGCTTGAGCTTCCGCAGAAGCTTACTTATATCGATAACTATGCGTTCCGCTACAGTGGGTTGGTTACTATCGATCTTTCCGGTGTTACGACGTATGGTAAATCCGGTTATCAGTTTGCCGAATGTGCGTCACTAAGAGCGGTTACGCTTAGTTCGGATTTGGATGTATTACCGAACTATATGTTTAATAAATGTAAGTCGTTGAAAGGGATAAATATACCGTCTTCCGTATCCTCGATCGGCAGTAGCTGTTTCCTTAATTCGGGGTTAAAAACAGTTCACCTTTCGGCTAATGTTGTAAACATTGAAGATAATGCGTTTGCTACGACTACTTTAAACGAGATTACGGTCGATCCCGAAAATTCTCGGTATATGCTTATCAAGGGTATTCTTGCCGATAAGAGCGGAAGACTTATACTGTGTCCCGCAGGAAAAGAGTTTGAAAATGATGAACTGGTTATTCCTGAAGAAGTTACCGATATAGCTAAATATACTTTTAACGGTAATCAGCATATTAAGCGAATGGTTTTACCTGCCTCGTTAAAAGAAATACCTCAGTATTCTATAGCATATGCTTACGCGCTTGAAGAGGTAGTTATACCTGACGGCGTTACCGTTATTCACGGTTATGCGTTCAGGGGTTGCAGAAAACTTGAAAGCGTAAAAATACCGAGTTCCGTTAATTCAATCGGGACGCTTTCCGGTACCACCGAGTACGGCTATACGTTTGCGGGTTGTTTGGCGTTGAAGACCGTGGATTTGTCTGAAGCTTCGGAAAATCTCACGTTTTACGGATCTTATACTTTTAGCGAGACTGCTATCGAGTCGATTGATTTAGCTCGTTTTGAAATGTCTGAAATGCCTAACTCAATGTTCTCTTTGTGCGTAAATCTCAAAGAAATTAAATTTCCGCAAGGTTTGATATATATGGGAGACGAAACTTTTTCAGGATGTACAAGTATTGAAACTGTAGAAATACCGGCAAGCGTTAAATATCTTGCAGGGTCAAGTACGTCTGATGAATACTCCACATATACAGGACAAATTTTCTTCGGATGTACCAATCTGACCGACGTCAGATTCCTTGGAAATGAAGTTGTAGCTATCGGTTTTGGTAGTTTTGGTAATTGTACTTCGCTTGAAAACTTAGAATTGCCATCGAGTGTTAAATTTATAGAGGGTTATACTTATACCGTCAATAGTAAGTCTCAGCCTTGCGGTGCGTTTATGAATACTCCGATTCGTGAAATAACTATTCCCGAAAGCGTTAATGTATTAGATGATTATGCATTTTTAGGCTGTAAGAACCTGATTACTATAAACGGCGGGGAAAATATAACTACGATAGGTAAACAGGTATTTGAAGGGTGTATGTCGCTTAAATCTTATACGGTGAATGAATCTGTGATTGCTGTAGGAGATAGAGCTTTTGCAGACAGCGGTCTTGAAAGCGTGGATATAAAATCCGAAATTGTAACGATGGGAGATTCCTTGTTTGAAGATTGTAAATCGCTTATGGCTGTATCTATGACAAAGGAAATTAAAACGTTAAGTAAAGCGATGTTTAAAAATTGTATTTTGCTTAAACAAATTACTCTTCCTTCCGATATAAGGTATATACCCGCTGAATGTTTTGAAGGCTCCGGTATTGAAAGAGTTATCATACCCGACTCTGTAAACGTAATTCACGAAAATGCATTTGCCGATTGTAAGGCTTTGACGATTGTTGAATTAGGAGAAGGCGTAAAAGAAATTTGCAGAGGTGCGTTTGCAAATTGCACGGCAATCGATAGGTTGGTTATTCCTGCTCAGGTTTATAATCTTAATGCCGTTTCTAATGCTAAATTGCAGGCTGATAGCGCATTTTATGGGTGGACGAGCGAACAGACGATAGAGTTCGAGCTTAGCAGATATCAGACCGCTAAGTTGTTCGACGCCGATTGGGGCGACGGATGTAACGCCGTAATTGCGTATAATTAAATCTGAATTTAACAGAGTAAAACGACCGTCCGTCGGGAATTTCCGACGGACGGTCGTTTAATATAATTTAGTTGAATAAAGTATTATGAAAATTCATTTTTATTTAATGGCATAAAAGGATTGACAAATAATTGAAAAAGTTATAAAATATTACACAAATAATTTTACTTAATTTAATTTTAGGAAAAATTATTGAAGTTTACGAGGTATAAGTACAGCTTATAGCAGGTATAAGTACAGCTTATATCACAATGATAAAAATTAACCGTATACATAGATATTATGAATATTATGCAAAAACGGTCAAGGAGGTACGATATGAACGGAAAAAGCAAAAAGTTGGCGGTCGTTCTGTTCGCGATATCGGTTATCGCGGCGACGCTTTTCGGCGCGTCTTGTAAAAACAGGCAAAATTCGACCGAAACAGGCGCGGCGAAAGACGCGGTGTATTACTGCGTAGCCGACAGCGGCGAGTATGTCGTATCGCTCACCAAAGACAAGACGTATATATTGTCTGTCGCGGGCGATTATAAATACGGCGGATATACGCTTGCCGAAAACGGCGAACTGAAACTTATCGTAGACGGAAACGAAGTCGCGGCTACGATAACAAACGACGAATTAGCCATAACCTATGGCGGAAAGTCCTATACGTTGCTTGAAAAGATTGACAGAAAAGTAACGTTTGAGGACAACGGAGTAACGACGGTGGCAACGGTACTTAACGGTAAGACGGTTGCAAAACCCGCCGACCCCGAAGATAAAGACGGAGAGAAGTTCGTCGGCTGGTATACTTCTGCGGAATATAAAGAAGTATACAATTTTGCTATGCCCGTAAGAACCGATACAACCGTTTACGCTCAGCACGTTAAATTGACTGCGGGCGCGAAAGAATTTACGGTAACGCTTAAAAACGGAAGCGATGAGAAGATAACTACCACTAACGGTGTGCTTTACAATCTTAAACCGCTTGCCGCCAAAGACGGAAAAGAGTTTGACGGCTGGTATGTCAGCGATTTCAACGACGAAGCGAAACTCACCTATAAATATAACGGCGAAGTATTAAAGCAAAACGTCAATCTTTATCCCGTATGGAAAGACGAAATAAGCGGAGTATCCGTAACCGAAAATAGAATTTCGTGGGAAGCGGACGGAATGAGTTTTGACGTTAAGATAACCGACGCCGATAATGTTTCCGATCCTCAAAGAGTTACAAAATCGTATCTCGACTACGAATTTAAGAAAAAGGGCGAATATAAAATAGAGATAAGCAAAACGGGCAGCGACAAAGTCGTTACGGCGTATTATAACAGCAGAGCGCTTGCGAGAGTGTCTGATATAACCGTACTCGAAGGCGGAATGTTAAGTTATAATACCGTAGAAAACGCCGAGAGATACATAGTTACCGTTGAATGTGGTAACAAAAATCATAAACACTACAACTTTGACAACGGAAAACGCGCCTACTTCGATATATCGGGTTGCGATATGAAAGAGGGCGGAATTAAAGTTGTAGTCGTTGCCGAAGCGAAAGATTATGTTACGTCGCAGTCTGAAGCTTATTATTATGATAAAAAACTTGAAAAAGTAAAAACAGTCGCAGTAAAAGACGGTAAGCTCGTATGGAGCGAAGTCGGCAATGCTCTCGGCTACGTCGTCACCGTAAACGGCGAGAAGTTCGAAGTCGGCAACGTTACCGAATACTCGCTGAAAAACTATGCCGCGGGCGAATACGAACTCGGAGTATATCCCGTGACTAAGGGTTACAACAGCCCCGAAGCGGCTGAAATTAAATATAAAAAGTCTAATCTGTCGACCCCCGCGGGGGTTGCCGTGAACGGCAACATCCTTAAATGGGAAAAGGTTGACGGAGCAACCGCATATTCGTTGAAGATAAACGGAAAAGAAGAAACCGTAAACGGCGAAACGAGAGAACTCACTATCAAAGATTTCGGTTCGGGCAGATATATTACGGTATCTGTCGCCGCAATCGGCGGAGCGGGCGATTCCGAATTTTCCGACGATTTGATTGTTGGATATACTTCGATTGAAAATGTGGAATATGTAAACGGTAAAGTCTGCTGGTCTCCCGTTTTCGGTGCGGAGGGGTACGTCGTGAAAGTCAACGACGGTAAGACTATAGAAGTCGCCGGCGGAAATACTCAAGCCGACGTCGTATTCGATAAAGCGGGGATAAACACCGTGTCCGTAGAGTATATCAGCGGCGGTTCCGCATTAGGTACTAAGAGTATCAAGGTCAGAACGTATGAATTGGGCTTTTACAATAACGGCGAACGAGTTGAAGTCCGTTACGTCGCTACGGGCGATTACGTTGCATTGCCTGAAGCCGAAAGTCTCGGTTATGTGTTCGCGGGCTGGTATGAAGTTCCCGGCGGAGGCAACAATAACGCCGCTCGCGTATACGACGGAACGTATACGGCGTCGAGAGATATGCGCCTGTACGCATATTTCACTTCGGCTGATTATACCGTTAAACTCGACCCTGTCGGCGGTACGCTCGACGTTACCGAAGTTACGGTTACTTATAAAGAAGAATATAAGCTTCCCGTACCCGTATCGGCGTCGCTCGATAAAGTTTTCGGCGGTTGGTATGCCGAGCCTAACGGAGTCGGGCAGTACACCGACGGCGACGGTTACGGAAAAGGCTTGTGGACGGGTACGGAGGATAATATCACTCTTTATGCTTATTGGGTGTCGATATTAAGTTATACGCTCGATAATGCGGGTACAGGTTATATCGTTACCGAGGGAGAGGGTATTTCTTACGCGACGAAAGTCAGGGTTGAACCCACACACGAAAATAAACCCGTAAAATCTATCGATTCGCTTGCGGGCGCAAAAAGATTGCAGTCTATTGAAATTCCAGACACCGTATCCGTTGCGAAAGGTATGATGACGGGCGTTAAGTCCAGCGTGTTTGCTGATTGCCCCGCGCTTGAAGCGATAAACGTATACGCTACGGGCGATACTGCGAAAATTACTTCGTTAGGCGGCGTGTTATATGTGCTGGAGACCAAGGACGGAGAAGTGGTCGGCAAAACGTTGTCGCTTGTTCCTTTGGCAAAGAGCGGTAAAATAACCGTAATGGAAGACGCCACCGCTGTAGCGGCTTACGCGTTCAGCGGTATCGGCGTTACGGAAATAGAAATACCGTCTACGGTAACGAGAGTCGGCGCGAAAGCGTTCGAAAATTGCGCCGAACTTGAAAAAGTCGTGTTCTCCGTTGCGGACGAGAGCGAAAAACCTGCCGAACTCGTTATAGAAGACGGCGCGTTCGCAAATTGCGCTAATCTTACAACGTTAAAACTTCCTGGCAGACTTGCCAAAGGCGAGTATATCGAAAAAGATTCGAGCGTTACGGCATATAAATTACAGATAAAAACAAAATTCAACGGCGGTATTTTAACGGGTTGTAAGAAACTTGAAAATATAGAAATCGTCGGTAAACAGGTCAATTATAAATCGATTGACGGTATTGTTTACAGCGCGGACGGCAGCGAATTG
The DNA here is from genome assembly GCA_934254815.1 of uncultured Clostridia bacterium. Lineage (GTDB taxonomy): Bacteria > Bacillota > Clostridia > Christensenellales > Borkfalkiaceae > UBA10281. The sequence continues at coordinate 39,634 of CAKQME010000011.1, forward strand.
CTTTATTGTCCGAAAGGCAGAACGGGTAAAGTCAAAACCGATTCCGCCGCTAAAGTTATCGGCAATAACGCGTTTAATTCCTGTACCGAATTAACCGAAGTCGAAATAACGTTCAATATAGAAGAAGTCGGAGAGTTCGCGTTCCTGCGTTGTTCGAAACTTGCAAACGTCGAGTTCGGCGGCACGCGTGACGACGCGCCGTTGACTATCCGTAAATGGGCGTTCGCTCTTTGCAATAAACTCGAAACGATAAACTTCCCCGAAAACCTCTATCGTGCCGAGTTCGATATTCTCCATAATTCTTCTTCTGTAAAGAATGTTACGTTGACGAGCGTCGGCGTGAAGAACGAACAGGGAATATACGAAGTAAAATTCGACGACGTGGCTTTCGGAACTACGCATACCGACGGAATAAACAGATATTTCTACATTGAAAATCTTACTATAGGCGAGTTTGTACCCGAATTTGCGATTTCCAACGTTTTCGGCGGTTCGCTTAAAACGGTTACTCTTGCTAAAGAAAATAAATCTTTCGTTCAGAAAAACGGGGTTATTTACAGCGCGGACGTAAAGAAAATGTTGTATTGTCCGTCTGCTACGAAAGGTATCGTAACTATACCCGACACTGTCGAAGTGATAGGCGATAACCTTTTCAGGGCTTCTAAGATAGAGGGCGTAGTTATTCCCGCGTCCGTTAAAACTATCGGTTTCGGAGCTTTCTATTCCTGCTCGAATCTGGCGACGGTTACTATTGCGGACGGAACCGCTCCGCTTACGATAGGCGACAGGGCGTTTGCGTTCAGCGCGATTACGCGCATTGATTTGCCGAAGAGACTCGAAAGTCTCGGAGAAAACGTATTCAATAACTGTAAATCGCTTACTGCGGTTAGTATGGCGGAAGATATCGCGTTGACGGTTATACCCAAATCGACATTCAACTATTGTTCTTCGCTTACGGCGATAAAGGTAGTCGAGGGAATAACCGAAATAGGCGACAACGCGTTTAATATGTGTTCCGCTCTTGAAAAAGTAGAACTGCCGTCTACGCTTAAAGTTCTCGGCAGCGGAGTTTTCACAAGCTGTAACAGTATAAACGAATTAACTATAGCTGACGGTAATAAGTTGTATACAACCATTGACGGCGTGCTTTACGCCAATAATCTGGATGAAAAACCCGATCAATTGTTGTATTGCCCCATAAGCAACGGCGGCGACGAGAATAATACCGTCAACGTTCCCGCGACGGTTAAAACCGTGGCTACTAAAGCGTTTTATTATAATACTAAAATTAAACGCATAATATTTGCCGATCATGCGGGCGAAGATCTTACTATCGGCGTGAATGCTTTCGGTTGGGCAAGCGCGCTCACCGAGGTTAAACTTCCCGACGGTATAACGAAAATCGGCACGCAGGCATTCCAGAATACTTATATCAAAGAACTCGTAATACCTAAGTCCGTAACGAAAATCGAATACGAAGCGTTTTACGGTTCGGGTTTACTCAGAACTATTACGTTCGAAGAGGGCGAGGGAGATTTGGTAATAGACGACGCGAAAGGTACGACCGGAACTTATAGCGCGAGTTACTCTCCGTTTGCGTACTGTGCGTCGCTCAGAGAGATAGATTTACCTGCGAGAACGTCGTATATAGGCGCATACGCTTTCAGCGGGACGAATTTCGAGAGAATAGGTATACCTACGGGTGTAACTAAAATCGGTCGCAGCGCGTTTAACGGTTGTACAAGGCTTACTTCTATAGATTTGAGTAAGACCGCGATTACGGAAATTCCCGATAAAATGTTAAACGGCTGTTCCTCGTTGAGAGAAGTTAAACTTCCCTCGTCGATAATTTCTATCGGTTACGGCGCGTTTGCGGGCAGCGCGATTACTTCGATAACCATTCCCGAAAACGTCGTTACGATTGACGGACAGGAAATCGATCAATATAATAAATTAGTTAAAAATTCGTTCGGCAGCGCGTTTAAAGACTGCGCTAAGCTTACCGAGGTAATTTTCGATGGAAATTCCGGACTTACGAAACTCGGAAATAATACGTTCTATAACTGTAAGCTTCTCGTCAATATCGCATTGCCCGAAAGTCTTGCTTCTATAGGCGACGGCGCGTTTTATAAAACCGCGATACAAAATATCGCGATTCCCGCGGCGGTAAATACAATCGGCAACGAGTCGTTCAGATATTGCGACAAATTGACTTCGGTCACGCTTGCCGACGGCGCTCTTACCGCAATAGGCGATTATGCGTTCGGTAACGCTATGATTACAAGGTTTGTTTTCCCCGAAACTACGGCGGAAAAACTGACTATCGGCAAAGATATTTTCAGGGGTTGCAGAAACCTCACTTCTCTCCATTTGTCTAAGGCTGTTACGGTTATAGACGGAGCATTTGACGGAAGCGTTGCGCTTGAAAACGTCACGGTTGCCGAAGATAACGTAAACTTCAGCGCGGTCGAGGGCGTACCCGTATTATATAATAAGGATAAAACTGTTGTAAGATATGTATTCGGCGCGCTTAACGACGAAACCGTAAAATTAGCCGCAAATACAGACGAGATATCAGATAACGCTTACGCGGGGCAGACGGAAATAACTACCGTCGTTATTCCTAAAGGAATTTCGAAGATAGGCGTCGGCGCGTTCAGAAACTGTACGAAACTTACTACGGTTATTTTCGAAGACGGTTGCGTTAAACTTACCGAATTGCCCTCCAAAATATTTGCCGGTTGCTCTTCGCTTAAAAATATAACGCTTCCAGTTAAGGCGACGGCTATAGGCAAAAATGCATTTGCAGGCTGCTCTTCTCTTGAAGAATTGACTATGCCCGGCGTAGAGACGATAGGCGAATCGGCGTTTGAAAATTCGGGTTTAAAGAAATTCGAAATTCCCGCAAATATATATGAGGTCGGTAAAAACGCGTTTAAAAATTCGGCGTTGAAAGAAATTTCGCTCGGCTCGGTAAAGACTATAGGCGCAGGCGCGTTCGAGGGTACTGAACTTACTTCTGTAACTATATCCGAAAGCGTAACCACGATAGGAGCGGGTGCGTTCAGAAATTGTACCGAACTTAAAACCGTAAGATTCAGAACGACTTCTTTGCGGGCGGTGGACGATTACATGTTCTACGATTGTACTTCGCTTGAAAGTATCGTTCTGCCCGAGGGTGTTATCCGTCTCGGCGGTTACGCGTTTATGAACTGCGAAAACCTGTCCGTCGTCGAACTTCCGTCGACTCTCGAAATGATAGCGGTCGACTGTGATCTCGACGATGAAGACGAAGTAAATTACGGCTACACTTTCGCTAACTGTACTGCGCTTAAATCGATAGTCTTGCCCGATAAGCTGTCGTATCTCGGTTCGTTTGCGTTTACGAATTCGGGGCTTGTAAGTATAGAGCTTCCCGACGCTCTTGTAAATCTCACCGCGAGAAATGAAGCGTTGGACCTCTATGATGAGTCTGATTCGAACTTCAGATACTTGGAGGTTTTCTATTCCGAAAAGGATATAGACAGTGAAATTTCTGCTCGGCAATATATTTCCGGTCAGTTTGCAAACTGTCAATATCTTGAGCGTGTAGTTGTTTCTTCGAGACTTGAGAATATCGGGTCGAGAGTATTCTGGCGTTCTCCGAACCTTACAAAGATAGTTTATCGCGGATATGTCGGGTCGGGCAGCGCGTTGCCTGCTACTGTCAACGTTATCACCGCTAACGCTTTCGCGACATGCGCGGCGGGCGATCTTCTTGTCGAGGGTGTTGAACATCTTGACGTCAAAGCATTTGCGGAAAGCGGCTTCACTTCAATAACGTTCGGTGAAAATTGTACTTTCGAAAAATTGAAGATGCAGGCTTTCTGTGACGCTGAAAACTTAACGAAAGTCGTTTTGCCGGATACAGTTACCGAATTAGGTTGCGAAGCGTTCTGCGGTACTTCCGCGCTGAAATCGTTGAGTCTTCCCGCAAGTGTAGAGTTGATATATGGCGGTGCATTTGCCGCAAGCGGTATAATGTCAATCGATATAAGCGGAGTAAAAGAATTCGGCTGTGACGACGATATCGACTACGCCGAATACATTTACAATGATGATGGCTATATATTCTATAATTGTAAAGACCTTACGAGCGTAACGCTCGGAGACGATCTCGAAACTCTTCCTTACGGAATGTTCAGGGGTTGTAAAGCTTTAAAGAATATAATAATTCCTGATAGCGTTACAGCTATTGAGAACTATTGTTTCTATGGTTCCGGTGTCGAATATATTTATATTTCGGAAAACGTAGAATCTATTGGTACTGCTGCGCTTGCTTCTCTTAATATGAAAGAGATTGAAGTTGCCGAAAGTAATAGTTATTATACTTGCGTCAACGGCTTCCTTATTGAAGACGGCGGAAAACTTATCTCGTACGCGACCGGTTACGGGGCTGATAAAATAGTATTGCCCGAAGATGTTACTTCCGTTTCGCAATATGCTTTTGCAAACCTCGCCAATGCTAAAGAAGTTGAAATTCCGTCGTCCTTAACGACAATTCCGAAATATGTATTTGAAAATGCTACGGGGCTTGAAAGCGTAATTATTGCCGAGGGTGTTACTAAAATAGATTGGTATGCGTTCCGAGGTTGCGTCGGTCTCGAAACCGTTCAATTCCCGGATACACTTACTTCGATCGGTAATGGCGCGTTCTCTAATTGCGCTTCCCTTAAGAATATCGTTTGGCCGTCCGACGGCAGTAATCTGACGATAAACGCAAGCGCGTTTTCTTATAGCGGATTGGAGAGCGTAGAGCTTCCCGCAAATGTAAAGAGTATAGGCAATTATGCGTTTGCGTATAGCAAATTGCTCGAAAGTATTAACATACCTGAAAATTTAACGAAAACCGCTCAAGGTATGTTTAACGACTGCGTGTCGCTTAAATCCATAGAGATTCCCGAAAGTATTACTTCGATAGAATTTCAGACTTTCAGCGGTTGCACTTCGCTTAGCGAGGTTAAGGTGAACGGCTACGTCAAGATTGGCGGAAACGTATTCCTTAATTGTACGTCGCTCGAAAGTTTCGATTTCAGCCGCGTTACGAGTTTCGGCGGAACCGGGGCGTTTAAGAATACGGCAATCAGAGAAGTCGTACTTTCCGAATCTGTAACACAATTGTACGGTAACACGTTCGAGAATTGCAAAAATCTCGAAAAGGTTGAGTTCGGCAATAATCTGGTAACTATAGAAAACAGGAATTTCGCGGGTTGCGAAAAACTCAAATCGGTAGAAATACCCGCAAGCGTCGGTAAGATAAACGCGAGCGCGTTTGCCGAAAGCGGACTTGAAAGCGTAACTCTTAATACAGAAACTTGTACGTTCGGCGTTATGGTGTTTGCGAATTGCGCTTCGCTTAAAACGGTTACGCTTGCCGACAGCGTTAAGAATCTCGGCAATAATATGTTTGAAAACTGTACCGAGCTTAAAAAGATAACTATTCCGTCGGGAATACAGGAAATCCCCAATTGCGCGTTCATGGGTTCGGGGCTTGAGGCGATATCGTTGACAAACGGAGTTAATATTATCGGAAACAAGGCGTTTGCCGATTGTAAGTCTCTTAAAACCGTCGAGCTTAACGGCGTAGGCGAGATACGCGACGGAGCGTTCGCGAATTGTACGGCTATCGATAAGATTGTTATTCCGGACAGCGTAACCGAGATTATCGGAGAGACTGTATTCGACGGTTGGACGGATTATCAGAAAATAGAGTTTACTCTCAACGGGTATCAGGTAATGAAGATGTTCGGTTCCGACTGGTTAAACGGTTGTAAAGCCGAAGTGTCGTATAACTGATACTTAACAAAAAAAGACCGTAAAAACGGTCGAAATAAAAAGGTTGCGAATTTATCCGCTAAGGGTAGAGGTTGCAACCTTTTTTTACGGCAATTTTTTTAACTTTTTTCAATTTGAATGAATAAAGTTTTGTGAAAATTCATATTCTCTTTTTAAAGTAGCCGAAAACGTTTGACAAAGTTTTCAAAAAGTAATAGAATATGAGACAATATAAGCTATAACTTTGTGTGTTTTCACATTTTTCGGTCAAAATAGACCAAAAATTACGAGGTATAAATACAGCTTATAACAGGTATAAATACAGCTTATAGCAGGTATAAGTACAGCTTATAGCAGGTATAAGTACAGCTTATATCATAATAAAAAAATAAATCGTATGCATAAATTTTATGAATATTATGCAAAACGGTCTAAGGAGGTTCTATATGAACAACGGAAAGAGCAAATTTTTAGCTATTCTTCTGTTCGCGATATCGCTTATATCGTTGTCATTGTTCGGTATATCTTGTAAGAAACCGCAAGAATCTGCCGATAACGGCGTTACGAAAGAAGTGACGTATTATTGCGCAACCGAAGAAAACAATTTCGTTACTTTAACGAAAGCTAAAACTTACGTTCTGTTTATCGCGGGCGAGCAAAAAACCGGCGATTATACGTTAAGCGAAAGCGGAGAGCTTAAACTTACCGTAGACAGCGGCGAAGTCACGGCGACGATAAAGAGCGACGAATTAGCCATAACTTACGGCGGAAAGTCCTATACGCTGATTGAGCAGATCAACAGAAGCGTAACGTTTAACGACGACGGGGCTACGACTACGGCGACCGTGTTGAACGGTAAGTCGGTTGCAAAACCTGCCGACCCTGAAGAAAAAGAGGGTAAAAAGTTCGTCGGCTGGTATACTTCCGAAGAATATAAAGAAGTATACAATTTTGCTACGCCCGTAAGAACCGATATAACCGTTTATGCTCAGCACATTAAATTGACTGCTGGCGCAAAAGAATTTACGGTAACGCTTAAAGACGGAAGCAACAAGAAAATTCAGACGACAAACGGCATAGTTTACGGTCTTGAACAGCTTGCCGCCAAAGACGGAGCCGAATTCGACGGCTGGTACGTCAGCGATTTCAACGACGAAGCGAAACTTACTTATAAATATAACGGCGAAGTGTTGAAGCAAAACGTCAATCTTTACCCCGTATGGAAAGGCGAAATAAACGCCGTATCCGTAACCGAAAATAAGGTTTCGTGGGAAGCGGACGGAACGAGTTTCGACGTTAAGATAACCGACGCCGATAATGTCTCCGAAACCAAGCGTGCCACTCAGAAATATCTCGACTATGAATTTAAAAACGTAGGCGAATATAAAATAGAAATCAGCAAGACGGGTAGCGATAAGGCGACTACCGTATATTATAATAGTAAAGTTCTCGCGAGAGTTTCCAACATTACGGTTGTCGAGGGCGGAGTTGTAAGTTATAACACCGTCGAAAATGCCGAAAAGTATATCGTTACCGTAGAGTGCGGAAACGAAAACCATAAACATACAGACGTTGATAACGGTAAACGCGCTTATTTCGATATATCGGGCTGCGATATGAAAGAGGGCGGAATAAAAGTTATCATAGTTGCTCAGGCGAAAGGCTATGGTTCTTCTCAGTCCGAAGCGTTTTACTATGACAGAACGCTTGACAAGATAGCGGCTGTAGAAGTAAAAGACGGTAAACTCGTATGGAGCGAAGTTAAAAACGCTCTCGGATACGTTGTCGTTGTAAACGGCGAAAAAATCGAACTCGGTAACGTTACCGAATACTCGTTCAAGGGCTATGCGGCGGGCGATTACGAACTCGGAGTATACCCCGTGACCAAGGGCTACAACAGCCCCGCGGCGGCAACGACGACCTATAAAAAAGATAAATTAGCGACCCCCGCGGGGGTTGCCGTGAACGGCAACATCCTTAAATGGGAATCCGTCGCGGGAGCGACGAGCTATACCGTTAAACTTAACGGTAAGACGTTTACTTCCGTCAAAAACGAAGCGGAATTAAACGCCAAAGATATAAAGACCGAAAACACGGTAACTATCACGGCTATCGGAGACGGCGTAATAAAGCCGTCCGAAGAATCCGACGTATTTGTTTTCGCTCAGGGTAAAATGTCCGAACTTGCTTATGCGGACGGAAAGGTCGAGTGGCAAGGTATTTTCGGAGCGCAGACTTATATTATAAAATTAAACGGTAATCTTCTCGCTACTGTTGCCGGCGACGTTACAAGCTATAAAGTAGCGTATAAAATCGCAGGCGAAAACAAGATAACCGTCGGTTATGCAAACGAAGAAGACGCTACCGAAACAGTAGACGAAGCGTCGATAACCGTTACGGTTTATACCGTAAGCTTTATCGGTGACGACGGTGAAAATCTTGGCAGCGTATTAGTTGCCGAGGGCGATCCGATAGACGCTCCCGTTGTAGAAAAAGCAGGCTTCGTCTTTGCAGGTTGGTATAAAGTTCCCGACGGAAGTAAGAACAACGCTCAGAAATATACGGGCGGTAAGCTTGAAACGGCAGGCGACGTGCGTTTCTATGCCGATTTCGATACGGCAAAATATAAAGTTACTCTTAATGCCGACGCCGACCCCGATAAACAGATTGAAGATACTGTTGCGTTCAAACAATACTTTACATTAAAAACCGTAGAACCGGAAGACGAATCTAAAGCTTTCGGCGGTTGGTATACCGAACCGGGCGGTCAAGGTAAGCAGATTACCGATAATATGGGTAACGGTATAGGTAAATGGACTTATGCTTATGACGGTGTAAAACTTTACGCAAACTGGGTAAACCTGTTCAATTTCGAGTATAACAACCAAGGTTTTATCGTTACGGGCGCAGAGGGCTTGCAGTATGTTACTTCGGCTAAAATTCCCGCAACACATTTCGATGGTCAGCATAAAGCTAAAGTTATAACGGTCGACGAACTCGAATATGGCGAAAATCTTGTTTCTATCGATATTCCCGATACGGTTACTACCATACAGACGGGGGCTAAGTTAGGTATAGAATCGAGTGCATTTAAAGCATGTAAATCGCTTAAATCTATAAATATATATAAAACAGGAGAAACTGTAACGGCGGGTTATGCTTCTTTCGACGGAATTCTTTATGAAGCCGTGTATACTCGCGACTCTGCCGGTAACGAAAAACTCAGCTCGCTCAACTTGCTTTTGGTTCCTTACGCTAAAGACGGCGATATCGTTGTGGCGGACGGAACATCGAGTATAGCGACTTATGCGTTTTCAACTACTGCGGTAGGAACGGTAACGATACCGGAATCGGTTGTCGATGTTAAAGATTACGCTTTCTCGGCTATGCCTAACCTTACCGAAGTTAAATTCCTTGGAAGTGATGCTAACAAACAGGTTACGTTAGGAGAAAGTGTATTTGCAAGCGATAGTAAACTTATAAAAATAACTCTTCCTGCAGGGTTACAAGCAAGTACACATCATGTAAAAGAGTGGAGCAACGGAAAAGAAGATCCAAACGAGGGTGATAAAGGTTACTATGTAATATATGAGTATGATATTGATTTCGATACATTCTTGTTTGATAAGTCAACAAAGCTTCAGACTATAGAAGTAAACGGCAACGGAGGTTATTATAAGTCTGTTGACGGAATGCTTTGTAAAGCCGACGGAACAATCGTATATTGTCCTCAGGGCAGAGAAAAAGCTGTTGTTACTACTAATGAAATTACTGCAATAGGCAACGGTGCGTTTAAGAATTGTACTAAACTCGAATCGGTGACAATAAATGCAGGCGTAACGTATATAGGAAAAGAAGCTTTCTATTGTACCTATAGTTCTTCAGGTAATTATGTAAGTAGCTTGATTGAACTTGTATTCAATACAGACGTTAACGATGCGGGAATCGAAATAGATGAAAGAGCGTTCTATCAGCAGAATCTCATAAGTATAACGTTGCCTGAAAATCTTATTAAACTTGGTAAATATGCTTTCGGTAATAATAAGAACTTGAAAACAGTTACTGTTTTGTCTGTAGGTGAAAACGGAACGATTGATTTAGCCGACGATGCCTTTGCTTCTATGCCGAATACTCGTTATAATAATGTCTCCGATTATATTGTGGAGAATGTAATTATAGTTAAAAATGTACCTGCTTTCGGTATTTCGGCAGTATTCGGTTCTTCGGTTAAAGACGTTGCTATCGATAAAGATAATACTAACTTCGATACTACGGACGAAAAAGTTTATTACAGTAAAGACGGTAAGCAAGTAGTATATGCGGATATTAATACTTTGCGTGGAGAATTGGTTTTAAAAGCCGGTGTTGAGATTATAACTGCAAACGTGTTTGCAAATGCGTCTCTGTTGACTTCTGTGACTATTCCCTCATCGGTAAAAGTTATAGGTGACGGCGCATTCCGTAGGAGCGGTTTGACCTCGCTTATATTCGGTGACGAAAAAGACGGAGCGGCTGCTTCGCTCGATATAGGTAAACAGGCGTTTTACGGTTGCAAGGTAGGCGGTGTTGTTACGCTTCCCGAAAGACTTACGACTATAGGCTATGGTGCGTTTACGGGATTCGGGGCTTCCGAGTTTAAGTTTACCGGAACGAAATTGACTGCTATAGGTCAATTCGCATTTAAAGATTGTTCTATAAAAAGTATGACGCTCAGCAACGGAGTTACTACGATAGGGGCTGAAGCTTTCTCCGGTTGCAGCAATCTTGAAGTTCTTAATCTTCCTGAGTCTATTACCGAGTTGGGTAGCAACTTTTTGGATGGTTGCAGCAAACTTCAGACTGTAAACGTGGCAGAGGGTTGTAAGGGGTTAAAAACAATTCAGGGCGTACTTTACAGATGTGAAAACGATGTTCCCGTAGAGCTTGTTTTGTGCGTAGTGGCAAACGAGGGCGATAACGGAACGCTTACGATACCTAATACGGTTACGATAGTGGGCGACGGTGCGTTCAGCAATAATCAGGGAATTAGAAACCTCATATTTGAAGATTACACCGACGAATATATAGCTGCCGGAAACACGTTGAGTATCGGTTCCGGTGCAATGTTGGGATATGTATTCGATAATAGTAAAATCGAGTACGTTAAACTTCCGCGCGGTATGGTGGTAATCAAGTCTTATTCTTTCACGAGTTTTAAAACGTTGAAAGAAGTGGTTATACCTAACACTGTACGCAGAATAGAGAAATATAGTTTTCCTCAGGATGCGGCTCTTGAAAAAATAACTTTTGAGACCGGTAATGACGAAGCTTCGCTGGAAATTGAAGACGGTACGTCGCAATATGACGGCGCCTTTGCAAGTACAACTAACTTAAAAGAAGTTATACTTCCGGCGCGGACAACTAAAATCGGTGCTTGGGCATTCGGGCAGGATCAACCGGTTACTAAAGATTTATTAACGAAAGTTGTAATACCCGCGGGTGTTAAAGAAGTAGGTGAAAAAGCATTTTCGTGTAGACAAAACTTTTCTTCGTTGACGTTTGAAAATACTGAGGAAAATCCGAGTCAACTTACAAAAATAGGAGCATGGGCGTTTTCAAACCGTAAGGATGTGTCTACTTGGGGTCACAAAGTAAACACGCTTACGGAAATAGAATTACCTGCTTCGCTTGAAGAAATCGGAGAGTATGCGTTTAGCTATTGTGGTGTCAGAAACTTAGTAATTCCGGCGGCGGTAAAAGTTGTAGGTGCTAATGCGTTTGATGGTTGTTTGAATCTTGTTACGCTTAATTTTGAAAATTCTGAGTCTAACTTGTCAATAGGTGATTATGCGTTTAATGCTTGCTCTAAGCTTGCGACCGTTAATCTTCCGGATGGGGTTACGACAATAGGAAATTGGGCGTTTGCCGCTACGGGAATTAAGAGTATTGTTTTACCGTCGACATTGCAGACGATAGGCGATTGGGCGTTTTGTAATAATTCTTCGCTCGTCAGCGTTAATTTTGCTCTTAATGATGACGATAAATGCGCTTTAAAGAGTATCGGTTACATGGCGTTTGGAGCAACAGGACTTACCGAGTTTATTTTCCCGGAAACAATCGAAACGCTTACGCTTGGAAGTAATCTTTTCCAAAGCTGTATGAGCCTTACAAAAGTTGTTATGTCATCGTCGGTTAAGGCATTGGGTAATGCCCTTGACGGCGCAACGGAAATCAGTGAAATAATTTTGTCGGTCGACGGCGGGGTTAAGGCTGAAAACGGATTCCTTACAAACGGTAAAGATACAATATATTCAGTTTATGGCGATTTGGTTCTGGATAACGGAACGTTAGTTATTCCCGAGGGTATAACCACCTTAGGCGATAAGGTATTCATGGGATATACCAATATCAAAACGGTTGTTCTGCCGTCTACTATTTCGTCAATCGGAATAAGGGCGTTTGCAAATTGTACGGGTCTTGAAAATGTAATATTTACAAAAGGCGCGCCGAGTTTATTTGAAATTTCAGGTAGAGCATTTGAAAACTGCGTATCGCTTAAGAGTATCGATTTGCCTGTAAACCTTGAAAAAATAAGCTATTATGCTTTTGCAAACAGCGGACTTGAAAGTATTAAAATACCTGCTACCGTTTCTACTCTCGGCGGACACGCGATTGAGTTAAATGCGATTACATTAAGAGAATATGACTACGGTAATTCGTTTGACTCTTGTAAATCGCTAAAATCCGTTACGTTTGCGCAAAACGGAGATTTAAAAACGCTTACACAAGAAACTTTCTTGAACTGTACCGCGCTTGAAAGCGTCACGCTTCCGGATGGGCTTGAAGAAATACAAAGGAAAGCGTTTATGAATACTAAACTTACTTCGGTTAGTATAGGCGCCGTAGTGACTAAAATCGATACCAATGCTTTTGCTGATACGGGTAATTTAACAACCGTTAAATTTGCCGAAAACGGATCAATCAATACTATTGGTAACTATGCGTTCAATAATTCGGGCTTGACAAGTATTGAAATTCCTTCAACCGTAACGTCTTTAGGTAAACAGGCGTTTATGGGGTGCGCGCATCTTGAAACCGTAACTTTCAGGGGCGGATTGATCAATACAATTATGGAGTCAACGTTTAACGGTACGGCGATAAAGAGTATAACTCTTCCCGAAAGCGTAAGAGTTATTGAAAAATGCGCGTTTATGAACTGTACAGAGCTTACAACCGTAAATCTTCCGTCGGGTTTAACTACGCTCGGTTCGGAAAACAGCGGAAGCTCAAGCAATAATGCGGACAATTTCGGAGTATTCGCTAATTGTACGTCTCTTACAAGTATTACTTTACCTGAAAGTTTAACATATATAGGCGCGTTTGCGTTTGCTAAGTCGGGTTTACAACGCATTACGATACCTGCAGGAGTGCAGTATCTCGCGGCGAAAAACTCTATGTTATCGCAGCAATCAAGTTCGTTCCAAGAGGGCGCGACTGAAAGATATTTTGCAGGACAGTTTGCATACTGCTATGACCTCGAAGAAGTTGTTCTTCCTATAACGATAAACTCTATCGGCGCGGGCGTATTCTATAATACTCCTAAGCTTAAAACGTTAATATATGACGGTTATGCCGAAACGAATAATATTTTACACCAGAATGTTCAGTATCTCGGAGGAAACGCGTTTGTAAACAGCGGTCTTGAGAACTTAACGGCGAAAGGTTTAAAAGAAATTTATGCAAACGGATTTACTTCTTCCGGTTTTGCTTCGGTTGATTTAGAAGCGACTTCTGTTCAAACGATTAAAAAATCGATGTTTGCAAATTTAAGTCGTTTAACGTCTGTTAAACTTCCGTCGGGATTAAAAATGATAGAAGATTCGGCGTTTGAAAGTAGCGGAATTACTAATATAATCGTACCCGAAACTTTGACAACTATCGGAAAAGCGGCGTTTAAGAACAGTGCAATTAAAGATATTACTCTTGTAAAAGTAACAAGTATCGGCGCAAGCGCGTTTGAAAGTTGTAAATCTTTAACGAAAGCCGTTCTCGGTAACTCAATCGATGAACTTCCAGATTCTTTGTTTAAGGGATGCTCTTTGCTTAAAGAATTTGCTATACCCGAAAAAGTATCGATTATCGGTGACGATTGCTTGCTTGGTACGGCAATAGAGAATTTGACTATTCCCGCAAAGCTTACGAATTTAGGCGTCGGCGCATTGGGTTCGTCTGCCATCAAAAATGTATCTGTCGATAGCGGCAATAGAATGTTTAAAGTCGAAGATAAATTCCTTAAAACGTCTGCAGGTAAACTTATCGCGTATTTGGGTTCCGAAACCGAAGTTACGCTTCCTGTTTCCGATGCGGGCGTTGCAGACGGAGTATTTGCCGGTAACACGACAATTAAGAAGATAACTCTTCCGGAAACCGTCAAGACTGTAACGAGCAATATGTTCTATGGCTGTTTGGGTGTAGAAACGATAGTGTTAGACGGTGTAACCAAGATTGAAAGTAATGCCTTTGACGGTTGTGCAAATCTAAAAACAATTAAGATTCCGAGTTCGGTTATGTCGATTGGGGCTTCTGCGTTTGCCGGTGCGGGCGCTATGGACGGAACAAGCGAATTAACGGTTGATTTAACCGACGCCGTTGCGGGAATATTTAATATTTCCTCTATGTTCAAGTTGAGCGGTGTTGCTAAAGTTATTCTTCCGAACGATATTACTAAATTGGCGACCAAATTCTTTGATGATGCAAATTATCTCAGAGAGGTTAAGTTGCCGGATACTTTAAAAGAGATACCCTCCTATTTATTTAACAGGTGCGCGTCGCTTACAGAAATCGACATTCCTGCTTCTGTAACTAAAATAGGTACGCAGAGTTTTTATGTCTGTGAAAGTCTCGTTACCGTTAATTTCTTGGGCAACAATAAAATAACCGAAATACCGAGTAAAGCGTTCTGGGGTTGTTATTCGCTCAAAAATATCAACTTGCCTGAAAGCTTAACGACAATAGGGGCTAATGCGTTTACCGGTGCTACGTTACGAGTTTTTGGTACAAGTACCGAAAAGAAAGGCGCGGCGTTGGAAAGTATAGTTATTCCGAAAAACGTTACGAAGATAGATTCTTCTGCTTTCCAATATTGCGACCAACTTAAGACGGTTGAGATTAAAGGTGAGCTGAAAGAAATCGGTTCCTCTGCATTTGCTGATTGTGTGTCGTTAAGATCGATAGACGTAAGTACAGTTACGAAATTTGGTAGCAGAGCTTTACAACATACCGCTCTTGAAAGCATAATAATAAATGGTAATGCAACAATAGGAAGCAATATGTTTACAACTAATAGTAGTAGTTACTCTACTCTTAAAGAGTATAATACTACGATTAAATCTATAACTTTTACAGATGGCTCAATAACAACATTGCCGTCTAGCTTATTTGCAGGTTTAAGTGCGTTGCAAACTGTGGTACTTCCGTCTCAACTAGAAGCTATTCCTTCAGAATTGTTTAAAGAGTGTGTAAATTTATCAGCAGTAGAAATTCCTGACAGTGTAACAACAATAGGAAGTAGTGCGTTTGAGGGTTGCTCGTCACTTAGTGCTTTAAATATTGGCGATAAAGTCACAACCATAAACTATGCGGCTTTTAAGAACTGTACTTCGATTAAGTCGATTTACATTCCCGCAACTGTAAAGTCTATTTATTCAAGTGGAATTTTCCTTGGATGGACGCCGGCACAGACGATAAACTTTGGTTACGAGGGTTATCAGGCATTCAGATTATACGGTGAAAAGTTACTTTATAATTGCGCGGCTAAAGTTAATTTCGGAGTGACGAGATAATTTTCGGGTCAGCTCTCTGATAGCCAAAGTCGGCTGAACGACAAAGAAAAGCGAGTCTTAATCGGCTCGCTTTTCTTTTGTGGATAAAACAGCGATAAAGCCGATGAAACGGGTTATTGATTTAAAGTAAACGTGGTTTTTTCAAAAAATATCAAAAACTGTAAAAAACAAGCCGAAAATGCTTGCGTTATTTGTTTTTATATGATAAAATGTTATAGACTTCGCACGGTCCTCTGACGAAAATCGGTCACGAACGCGGCGTAAATACGGAGGTTAAGTCATGAATATTATCGAGCAAATCGAAAAAGAAAACTTGAAAGGCACTGTTCCCGAATTTAACGTAGGCGATACCGTTAAGGTTTCGTTCAAGGTTATCGAGGGTACGAAAGAGAGAATACAGGCGTTCGAAGGTATCGTTATCGCTAAGAAAAACAGCGGTATAAGAGAGACTTTCACCGTCAGAAGAGTTTCTTACGGTATAGGCGTTGAAAGAACGTTCCCGCTTCATTCCCCCAAGGTTGCCGACATCAAGGTTGTTAAGAGAGGTAAAGTCAGAAGAGCTAAGCTTTATTATCTCCGCGATCTCACCGGTAAGGCTGCTAAAGTCGAAGAGATCCTTTAATCGAAAAAATTCTACCGCTTTCCGTTCGGGAGGGCGGTAGTTTTTTATGTCGAAAAACATATGCCGAATCATGTTCGCGTGACATATCATTATATATATTATAATGTTATACGAAAATTTACATGAAAATCGTTTACAAAGTCAAAAATTTGGTGTATATTAAAATAGAGAAAATTTCGGGTTGTTATGTCGGCGGACAAAAACCGTCGCTTTAACCTAAAGGAGGTTCTATGCTTGCCAAAGACGTGGGGTTCGTTATATCGGGGCTTGACGGCGTTCCCGTCGAAGTCGAAGTAGACGTAAATAACGGGCTGTATTCGTTCGATATAGTCGGTTTACCCGACGCGTCTGTCAAAGAGAGCAAAGAACGTGTCCGTTCGGCGGTTAAAAACAGCGGTAAACGTTTTCCTAACCACAGAATAACCTGTAATCTCGCTCCCGCGGAACTCAGAAAAGAGGGCGCCGTATTAGACTTGGCTATCGCCGTGGCGGTTATAAAGTCGGCGGGCGAATTGGGCGACGCCGATATAGGCAAGGCGGTTATGCTCGGTGAATTGTCGCTCGACGGCGGCATACGCCCCGTAAACGGAATATTGCCCATGTTAATCTCTGCCAAACAACAGGGTTTTAAAGAGGTGATTATTCCCGAAGCAAACGCCAAAGAGGGCGGTTTTATCGACGGGCTTACTATAAAGACGGCTAAAAGTCTTAAAGAAGTCTGCGATTATTTTTCGGGCGTCTGCGATCTGCCTGTTGTCGAAACGGCTTCTTACGACGAATTGTCCGATAAAGGCGTTTATAAAAACGATTTGAAATTCGTCAGGGGGCAATATGTCGCGCGCCGCGCTCTGGAAGTCGCGGTAAGCGGAAACCATAATATGCTTATGGTCGGTCCTCCGGGGTCGGGTAAAACTATGCTTGCAAAGTGTATTCCGTCGATTATGCCGACGATGAGTTTCGAAGAAGCGCTTGAAACGACAAAAATACATAGCGTAGCGGGCAAACTTTCCGCAGAAGAGGGCATAATATACCGCAGACCGTTCGTAACTCCGCATCATACGGCGAGTAACGTTTCGCTTATCGGCGGTGGCGCGAACGCAAAACCGGGGCTTATCAGCTTAGCGCATAACGGAGTGTTGTTTTTAGACGAAATGCCCGAATATACCCGCTCTATGCTCGAATGTCTGCGCCAACCGCTTGAAGACAGGGTTATAACTGTTTCCCGCGCGAGAACGAACGTATCTTATCCCGCGAGTTTTATGCTTGTGGGGAGTATGAACCCTTGTCCGTGCGGCTATTACGGAGCTAAAAACGGGCGGTGCAGTTGTTCGCCCGTGCAGATTGCGAGATATAAGTCGCGTATATCGGGTCCGCTTATGGATAGGGTCGATATAAGAATTACCGTCGACGCGGTTAAGTACGACGAGTTGGTTTCGGTAAAAGAAGAAGAATCGAGCGAAGAAGTCAGAAAACGTGTCAATGCGGCAAGGCTTATTCAACGTGAGCGTTTTGCTGGCGACGGAATATCTTCCAATGCGGAGATGGGCGAAAGCGAAATGCGTAAATATTGTAAGTTATCGGCAGAATGTGAAAAACTGCTTGAAGCGTCGTTTATCAGCCTTAATTTGTCGGCAAGAGCGCGTAGCAGAATAATAAAAGTCGCAAGGACGATTGCCGATCTCGATTATTCCGGCGATATAGAGCCGCGGCATCTGCTCGAAGCTATAAGTTACAGGAGCGACGAGAGTTGATTAAGCTTACCGACGAGCAGCGGGCAATCGTATTTCTCGATTCGTTCGAAAAGCTGGAATATAAAAGAAAAATCGATATATTGCGGTTGTTCCAATCTCCGAAAGAGTTGTTTGTCGGTGCGGAACGTTTGGAAAACGCGTTTTTGAACATCGACGGCGGAAATTTCATTCGCCCCGTTACAGCCGCGCTGAAACGTCGGGAATATATCGATGAGATGATTGCTTCGTCGCTGAAATTTTGCGACGGCATAATCACGTTGTATGACGAAGAGTACCCCGAAGAGCTGAAAAATACTCCTGCGCCGCCGCTTGTTTTGTATTATCGCGGAAACGTAAATCTGTTGAAAGGTAAAGCGAAACGCACGGCGATAGTGGGGTCGAGAAAGACCTTGCCGCTTTATCTCGAACAGACGCGGCAAGTTGCCGAAAAACTTTCGGCGGCGGGCGAGATAATCGTTACCGGCATTGCCGACGGCGCGGACAGCGCGGCGATAAAAGGCGCGCTTAAAAGCGGAAATCTTATATCGGTTTTTGCAGGCGGTTTAGATTGCGTATATCCGCGCAGTCAGGTAAATTTAGCCGAAGAAATAGCCGCGAAAGGACTTGTAATTACGGAGTATCCCGCGGCGAGACCGCCTATGAAATACACTTATCCCGTAAGAAATCGCATAATCGCGGGGCTTTCGCGCGCGTGCCTTATAGTTTCAGGCGAGCATGGCGGCGGGGCGAGATATACGGCTTCTTATGCGGCGGATTACGGGCGAGACGTAATGGCTTTCCCCTACGGCATAGGCGCGGTTTCGGGCGAATTGTGTAATTCGCTGATAAGACAGGGCGCGGCGCTTGTCGAGACTGCCGACGACGTTGCCGACCTTTTGGGAATAACCGTCGGAGCGACCGAAAAGCCTGAGCTTGACGGCAACGAAAAAACGGTTTACGAAACGCTTTTAAGCGGAGTCGTAAACGCTGACAAAATAATAGAAAACACAGGGCTTAAACCCTATGAGGTAAACGTTGCGTTGTCTCTTCTCGAACTTAAAAAGTTGATTGTGAGAAGCGGAACGGATTACGATATAATCAAGAAATAGCGGAGGAATTATGCAACTAATAATAGTCGAATCGCCGTCAAAGGCGAAAACGATAGAAAAATACCTCGGAGGAAAGTATAAGGTAGACGCGAGCGGCGGACACGTCCGCGATCTTCCCGAAAAGAGACTCGGCGTAAATATAGCGAAGAATTATCAGCCGAATTACGTCGTTACCGCCGATAAAAAACCTGTTATAAAAAGACTTAAAGAAAAGGTAGAAAAAGCCGATAAAGTATATCTTGCAACCGACCCGGACCGCGAGGGCGAAGCTATAAGCTGGCATTTAAAAGAAGTTCTGGGTTTAGGCGATAACGCGCAGAGAATAGAATTTAACGAAATAAGCGAAAAGGCGATAAAACACGCGCTCGAAAATCCCAGAGGAATAAATTATAATCTCGTGGATTCGCAGCAGGCGAGAAGAGTTCTCGACCGTCTTGTCGGTTATAAACTCAGTCCGTTTCTCTGTAAACGTATAAAAAGCGGTCTGTCGGCAGGTCGGGTTCAGTCCGTTGCGTTGAGACTGATAGTCGATAAAGAACGCGAAATAACGGCGTTTGTTCCCGCAGAATACTGGAACGTAACGGCAGATTTCGCCGTAGAAGATAAGCACTTCAGAGCCATGCTCGTCGAGAAAGACGGTAAAAAATTCAAACCGTCCGACGAAGCCGAAGCTACCGCTGCAGAACAAGCCGTTTTAGGCGGAAAATGCGTAATAGGCGACGTTAAAAAGGGTATAACCAAAAGCCATGCGCCCGCGCCGTTTACAACCTCTACAATGCAGCAGGACGCGTCTGCAAAACTCAATATGTCCTCGCCCGTATGTATGCAGGTCGCGCAACATCTTTACGAGGGCGTTGAAACTGAGAACGGACATATAGCGTTAGTTACCTACATCAGAACCGATTCGGTAAGAGTTTCAACCGACGCGCAGGCGGCGGCACGGGAGTATATAGTTGAAAAATACGGTAAAGAATACGTTCCCGCAAAGCCGAATTTCTATAAGACAAAGAAAAACGCTCAGGACGCGCACGAGGCGATAAGACCTATCGACTTGTCCTTAACACCCGAAAAAGCAAAGACTTTCCTCGATAAAAATCACTATAATCTCTATAAACTTATATACGAGCGTTTTGTCGCGTCGCAGATGAGCGAGGCGGAGTACGGAGTCGTTACGGTCAACGTCGATTGCGGAGAATACAGATTCAAAGCGAGCGGCAGAGTTACGAATTTTAAGGGCTTTACGGCTGTTTACGCTGATTTTCGCGACGTTTCCGACGAAGATAACGGAGATACTTCCGCGGCTATGCCCGACGTTAAGCAGGGCGAAGAAGCGACAGCTTCCGACGTGAAAAAAGAACAGAAGTTCACCAAGCCGCCGACGCGCTTTACCGAGGCTACGCTTGTCAAAACCATGGAAGAAAAGGGAATAGGTCGTCCGTCGACTTACGCCACTATTATTTCGGTTCTTCAAAAGAGAAAATACGTTCATAAAGAGGGCAAATATTTAAAGCCGTCGGATATCGCGTTTCAGATGACGGATATGCTCGTAAAGTATTTCCCTGACGTAATGGACGTGTCGTTTACGGCGAATATGGAAGACAGACTCGACGGAATAGAAAACGGCGGCTATACCTGGCAGAGCGTAATAGACGGGTTTTACCCGAATTTTGCCGAGAAACTCGCCAAGGCGACGAGCGACGGCGACGAGCTTACGGATATTATCTGCGATAAATGCGGCGCGCCGATGATCAGAAAGAACGGCAGATACGGTAAGTTTTTAGCTTGTTCTAATTATCCCGCGTGTACGAATATAAAATCCGAAGACGAAGAGTCGGACGAAATATGCGAAAAGTGCGGCGCGCCGATGATTTATAAAAACGGCAGATACGGTAAGTTTTTGGCTTGTTCGCGTTATCCCGAATGTCAGAATATAAAATCTCTCGATCAGATATCGTCCGACGAAAAATGCGAAAAATGCGGCGGAGATATGGTTGTAAGAACAGGTAAATTCGGTAAATATCTGCAATGCGTAAGTTGTAAAGCCACTAAGAGCCTTACCGAAAAGGCGGGCGTATGCCCGATATGCGGCAAACCCGCGCAGAAAATGGTTTCGAAACGCGGCAAAGTGTTTTACGGCTGTTCGGGCTATCCCGATTGCAGTTTTATGAGCTGGGATATGCCGTTGGCTGAAAAATGCCCCAAGTGCGGCAATTATATGCTTCTCGCTAAAGACGGCAAGACAAAAAAATGCTCGTCGAAAGAGTGCGGATATACGATAAAACCGCCTAAGGAAGAAAAAGAAAAGAAAGCGGAGAATAACGGCTGATGCAAAAGACCGACGTAACTATAATAGGCGGAGGACTTGCCGGCAGCGAAGCGGCGTATTACTTAGCTAAAAAAGGCAGACGAGTTAAACTTATCGACATAAAGCCCGATAGTTTTACGCCCGCGCATAAAAGCGTGAATTACGGCGAGCTTGTGTGTTCGAATTCACTTAAAAGTAACGACGTTTATTCTAACGCTTGCGGGCTTTTAAAAGAAGAAATGCGTATATTAGGCTCGTTCGTCATCGATTGCGCCGATAAAACGCGCGTTCCCGCCGGCGCGGCTCTGGCTGTAAACAGAGACGAGTTTTCCCGCCTTATAACCGATGGGCTGAAAAGTTTACCTAATATAGAATTTGTTTCCGAAGAAGTAGAAACGATAGATTTAAGTCAGAACGTAATCATAGCGACGGGACCTTTGACAACGCCGAAACTCTGCGACTTTATCAAGGGGCTTACGGGCGACGGATTTTATTTTTACGATGCTGCGGCTCCCGTTATAGCCGGCGACAGCATAGATATGTCGGAGGCGTTTGTAGCCGACAGATACGGTGAAACGGGCAAGGGCGATTATGTCAATTGTCCGATAGATAAAGAGGGCTATAAGGCGTTTTATCGCGAACTTATAACGGCGAAACGGGTCGAACTTCACGATTTCGAAAACATGAAAGTTTTCGAGGGGTGTATGCCTGTCGAAGTAATGGCGCAAAGGGGCGAAGATACGCTAAGATTCGGTCCGTTGAAACCTGCGGGGCTTGACGATCCGAGAACGGGCAGATGGGCTTACGCCTGTATGCAGCTCAGAAAAGAAGATGCGGACGGTCAGAGATATAATATTGTCGGTTTTCAGACGAATTTGTTGTTTTCCGAACAGAAAAGGGTGTTTTCTATGTTCCCCGCGCTTAAAAACGCCGAGTTTTTGCGTTACGGGGTAATGCACAAAAACACTTATATCAACGCTCCCGAAACGCTCAATTCCGATTTTTCGATGAAGAAATATCCTAACGTGTATTTCGCGGGGCAGATTACGGGTGTAGAGGGCTACGTCGAAAGTACGGCAAGCGGGCTTTGGGCGGCGATAAACCTTGACAGACGGCTTGACGGCAAGCAACCGCTTACAGCCGACGGCGAAACGGTAATAGGCGCGCTTGCGAATTACGTTGCGACTCCGTCAGCCGATTTTCAGCCGATGAACGCAAACTACGGTATTTTAAAGCCGATAATGTACGACGTAAGGAAAAAAGCAGAAAAGAAAAAGGCTTTATCCGAACGCGCAATAGAAAAAATAAAAAAGATAAAGGAGCAGTTATGAGTAGTATAGAATTTCATGGCACGACTATTTGCGCCGTAAAACGTAACGGCGTTACCGCTATCGCGGGCGACGGACAGGTTACTATGGGCGAAAGCGTCGTGTTTAAAAACACCGCTAAAAAAGTTAGAAGAATTTATGACGGAAAGGTTATAACGGGTTTTGCGGGCACGGTTTCCGACGCGTTTTCGCTGTGCGAAAGATTAGAGGCAATGCTCGGCAAATATGCCGGCAATCTGGAGCGAAGCGCGGTTGAGCTTGCCGAACAGTGGCGAAGAGATCAGGTCGGCAGAAAACTCGAAGCTATGCTCATATGCGCCGACGCCAACAATTTGCTTATTCTATCAGGCACGGGCGAAGTTATGTCTCCCGACGGCGACGTGTGCGCGATAGGCAGCGGCGGAAATTACGCGCTTGCGGCGGCTCGCGCGCTGTATGACGAGACGGATTATTCCGCCGAAGAAATAGCAACCAAAGCTTTGAAAATCGCAAGCAAAATCTGCGTGTATACCAACGATAATATTCGTTGCGAAACCATAGGGGAGGAGAAGAAATGAACCTTACGCCGAGAGAGATAGTAAAAGAATTGGATAAATTCATCATCGGGCAGGACGACGCAAAACGCGCCGTCGCAATCGCGCTCAGAAACCGTTACAGACGCAGTATGCTTACGGCTGAACAGAGAGAAGAGATAACCCCGAAAAACATTATAATGAAAGGACCTACCGGCGTAGGTAAAACCGAAATCGCAAGACGGCTCGCCCGTCTTGTAGGCGCGCCGTTCATTAAGGTCGAAGCTACAAAGTATACCGAAGTTGGTTACGTCGGCAGAGACGTCGAATCGATGATTCGCGACTTGGTAGAAGCAAGCGTAAGAATGGTAAAAGAAGAGCAGTTCGCAACCGTTAAAGTGAAAGCGAGCGCGGTTGCCGAAAAGCGCATACTTAAAGTGCTTAGCGACGCGCTTTCTGGCGAAAGAGGCGAAACACCCAAAGATATCTGGGAAAATAATCTGCTTAACGATCTTCGCGCGGGTAAATACGATAATTTCAATATCGAAATCGAAGTTGCCGATGAAATGAAACCTCTCGAACTCAACGGCATGCAAGCCGAAATTTCGCTCGGCTCTATTTTCGGAGATATGCTTCCAAAGCGCAAGAAAAAGAGAAGAATAACCGTCAGAGAAGCCATGCAGATAATAATTGCGGAGGAGAGCGATAAACTTATCGACGACGACGCGGTTAAAAGCGAGGGCGTTCGCCGTGCCGAAGAAGAGGGCATAATCTTTATCGACGAAATAGATAAAATCGCAAATCGCGCGAAACAGGGCGGCGGACAGGATGTTTCGAGAGAGGGCGTTCAGAGAGATATTCTTCCGATAGTCGAGGGGTGTTCCGTAACGACAAAATACGGTATAGTCAAAACCGATTATATCCTGTTTATAGCGGCGGGCGCGTTCCACGTTTCCGCAGTTGAAGATCTGATTCCCGAACTTCAGGGCAGATTCCCGATAAAAGTAGAATTAAAGAGTTTAACTAAAGAAGACTTCGTTAATATACTTACGAAGCCGCAGAACGCCATTACCAATCAATACGCCACTCTTTTAAGGGTAGATAATATCGATCTCGAATTTACAACCGACGCTATAGAGCGGATAGCCGAACTTTCAGCGGAGATCAACGCAACCAGCGAAGATATCGGAGCGAGACGGCTTCATACCGTAATGGAAAATCTCGTCGAAGATATTTCGTTCAACGCGGGCGGGGATATTCCGCTTACGAAAGTGGTCGTAGATAAAAATTATGTCGACGAGCATTTGTCCGACGTTATAAGAGAACAGAGCGTAGCCAAATATATATTGTAAAAGGTGCATTATGATAAATATACCCAAAGGAACGAAAGACGTATTGCCTGCCGAAAGCTATAAATGGCATTACGTTGAAAACACCGTAAGAAAAATTGCGGATTTATATTGTTTAAACGAAATCAGAACTCCGACTTTCGAGCATACAGAATTGTTTTTGCGCGGAGTAGGCGAAACTACCGACGTGGTAAATAAAGAGATGTATACCTTTCTGGATAAAGGCGAAAGGAGTATCACTTTAAAACCGGAGGGGACGGCGGGCGTTGCGAGAAGTTTTATCGAAAACGGACTTTTCAACGGAGCAATGCCGCTCAAAATGTATTATATAACGCCGGTTTTTCGTTATGAAAATCCGCAGAAAGGCAGACTTCGCGAACATCATCAATTCGGCGTGGAAGTCTACGGCGGCGCGGGTGCGGACGCCGACGCGGAGGTTATCAGACTTGCGCATACAGTGCTTACAAAACTCGGTTTAAGCGTTAAACTCTATATCAACAGTATGGGGTGTAAAGAGTGCAGAAAGACCTATAACGCGGCTCTGAAAGAGTATTTTGCCGATAAACTCGATAAACTTTGCCCTACCTGCCGCGAGAGATATTCTAAAAATCCGTTGCGTATTTTAGACTGTAAAGAAGAGGGCTGTAAAGTCCTTTGCAAAGACGCGCCTAAAATTACCGATTATCTTTGCGACGATTGCTCCGCTCACTTTGAAAAGCTGAAAACTTTGCTTGAAAAAGCGGGCATTGAGTACGAAGTAAACCCGTTTATCGTCCGCGGGCTTGATTATTACACCAAAACCGTGTTCGAGTTCGTAACCACCGCGCTCGGTTCGCAGGGTACGGTCTGCGGCGGCGGAAGATATGACGATCTTATCGCTCAGCTCGGCGGTAATCCTACTTGCGGAGTGGGGTTCGGTATGGGTATCGAAAGGGTGCTTATGCTTATGGAAGCGCAAGGGATAGAGATACCGAAAGAAAATCCCGTAAAACTCTATATTGCCACTATGGGCGACGAAGCGTATAATAAAGCTTTCGAAATAGTCGGTAAATTAAGGGATAAGGGTATAAAAGCCGAAATAGACCATGCCGGCAGGGGCATAAAGGCACAGTTTAAATACGCCGATAAAATAGGCGCCGAAAACGTCGCTACTATCGGAGAAAACGAGCTTACCGACGGAGTGTGTCGTATAAAGAGAATGTCCGACGGAACGCAGACGGAAGTCAAAATCGAGGACATTTCGACATATTTCGACTAAAATCGGCGCATACTGTTATCGATAATCTTCGATTTGCGAAAGAAAAAAGGAGAAAATTATGGAAGAAATTATAAAAAATATTTTAGACGACGAATTTGAAACGGAAGTATTAAAGAGCGATAAACCCGTGCTTGTCGACTTTTGGGCTTCGTGGTGTATGCCGTGCAAAATGCAGAGCGAAGTTCTGCATGAATTTGCGCCCGACGTTGAAGGAAAAATAAAGATAGTCAAGGTCAATGTCGACGAAAGCGAAAAGACGGCTATTGCATACGGGATATCGAGTATACCTACGCTTATGGTGTTTGTAAACGGCGAGTTAAAAGAAAAAACCGTCGGGTTGACGTCAAAAAGCGAATTGTCCGAAATGCTTATAAAATATCTGTAATATAGCGAAAAACACGCCATAGGGCGTGTTTTTTATTACTTGATAACTCTCGTCTGACAAAAATATTGTTGATTTATTCGCGCTTTTATGGTATGCTTGATATGTGTTTTGTTTGTTTTGAAAAACCGTCGGAGGAAACATAAAATTGGATAAAGTCTATACCATGGCGGAGCAGATAGCCAACTATTATCGCGAAAGAATAATAAACGGGGAACTTTTAAAAGGCGATAAAATAGAGTCGGAAGAACGTGCGGCGGTAAGGTTCAACGTCTCCAGAATGACGGTCAGAAAGGCTTTTAAAATGCTTGAAAGCGCGGGTCTGGTCGGCGTTACTGCGGGAAGAGCGCGTATTATCACGGGCAAAAACGGAAGCTACGATAAAGAATGCGGTTCGTTCTGGCAATACGGCGGTAAAAAAATCGCTCTTGTTATTCCCGACGAAAGCGAGTTTTTAACCGAGATAAAAAAATGTCTTCAAACCCGCCTTGAACTTTTAAACTGGAAACTTTATGTTTTTTATAACGATAACGAGCGCGTCGAGTACGATAGTTTTCTGAAAATAGGCGAGCAGGAAATAGACGGTTGCATTATAATTCCGTCGAGAACCCGCGGCAATATCTCCCGCACGAATTATAATATTTTAAAATCGCTTAAAATACCTTTCGTGCTTTTGGGTAAACCTCCGCGCTGGCTCCGCTGCGACGCTACTTATGTCGACGATTATTACGGGTCTTTCCTGATAATGAAAAAACTTTTGCAGGATAAATGCTCGGCGTTTGCGTATATAGGCGACGGAGACCGCGATATCGTCGTAAACGAAGACAGGCGCACGGGTTTCGAAGATTTTATGACCTATAAGGCAAGAAATACTAATTATTCCGATATGTTGTTCGATTATCGCTCCCGTGATTTTACCGAAAAACTTACTCTTTTTATAAACGCGAACTTATCGAAGAAAATCGGATTTAATCTGTATAGCGGTAATTTAGCCGAAAGCGTTATAAATATAATGAGAAAATGCGGCAGAATAAAGGGTAAAGATTACGAAATTTACGGCTTTGCCGAAAACGACTTGTTCAATTACGATACTAAAAGTTGTAACGTAGTTCATATCCCGATAATAACGCTCATTCAGGAAGCGACCGAAATGTTAAGAATGTGCTTTGTGTCGGGTAACCGCGATAACGTAATTCATAAAATTTTCAACGCGGAAGTCAGTCGTTAGTTTTAATTTAGAAAAATAAAGAAGCGGAGAAAAGGTTTGGTTCCCCGCTTTTTCATAATCTTTTTTATAATGCCTTGAAAATACTGCGACATATATTTTATTTGCCTGTCATATAGTTGCTTGACTAAATGTAAAAAAAGGTTTATAATTTTACTTTCGGTGGAGATTGCAAAAACTGCCGCAATAAAAGGAGATTTACTATGGCATACGCAAAAAATTACGACGTCGTTATAGTCGGCGCGGGTCCTGGCGGAATATACGCCGCATACGAACTTTGCGGAAAAGGTCTTAATATCGGTATTTTCGACGCCGGGCATGAACTCAGTAAGAGAAAATGTCCTATAGACGGTAAAAAAGTCAAATCGTGTATAGGTTGTAAAACCTGCTCGATAATGTCGGGTTTCGGCGGCGCGGGCGCGTTTTCAGACGGAAAGTATAACATTACCAACGATTTCGGCGGAAGTCTTCATGAGTATATCGGTAAACAATGTGCGATAGAACTTATGCGCTACGTCGACGATATAAATATGCGTTACGGCGGGCAGGGTACGAAAATGTATTCAACCGCAGGCACAAGATTCAGTAAAATTTGTCTGCAGAATAAACTTAATTTGTTAAACGCTCAGGTTCGTCATCTCGGCACCGATAAAAATTACGTCGTGCTTGAAAATCTTTATAACGAACTTAAAAATCAAGCCGATTTTTATTTCGATACGCCCGTAACGGCGATTGAAAAAGTCGACGGCGGATTTGTCGTTACGGCTAAGGGCGAAGATTATTTCTGTAAAAAGTGTATAGTATCGGTCGGCAGAAGCGGAAGCAAATGGATGGAACAGGTCTGCAAACATCTCGATATCCCCACGCTTTCCAACAGAGTAGATATCGGCGTAAGGGTAGAACTCGACGCGGAAATTTTCGAACATTTAACCGACGAACTTTACGAGAGTAAAATAGTATATCGCACGGAGAAATTCGAAGATAAAGTAAGAACGTTCTGTATGAATCCGCACGGTATAGTCGTAAACGAAAACACTAACGGAATAGTCACCGTAAACGGGCATAGTTTCGAAGGCGACGATAAAAAGACGGGCAATACCAACTTTGCATTGCTTGTGTCGAAACATTTTTCCGAGCCGTTCAAAGACAGTAACGGCTACGGCGAGAGCATTGCGAGACTTTCCAATATGCTCGGCGGAGGCGTTATAGTTCAGCGTTTCGGAGATCTTGTAAGAGGAAGAAGAAGTACCGAAAAGAGAATCGAAGAGGGGCTTGTCGTTCCCACGTTGTCGGCTACGCCCGGCGATTTAAGTTTGGTTTTGCCTAAGCGTATACTTGACGGCATTATCGAGATGATATACGCGCTCGATAAAGTTGCGCCCGGTACCGCTAACGACGATACGTTATTGTACGGCGTAGAAGTTAAATTCTATAATATGGAAGTCGAAATCGACAATAACCTTGAAACCAAGCATAAGGGTTTATATATTATAGGTGACGGAAGCGGAGTTACGCACTCGCTTTCACACGCTTCGGCAAGCGGAATTTACGTTGCGAGACAGATCTTAAGTAAATAATAGAAAAATATAATACAGGGCTATAAAAATAACCTTAAAAAACGAGATTTCGTCAAATCGGGCGGAATCTCGTTTTTTATATCTATTGAATATTATTGTCATTAAATATTTTTGTCATTCTGAGTGAAACGAAGAATCCCACCGAATAAGCGCGGAACACTTGAACAACGGTATATTGCGCTTACGCTCGATATGACAGAAAAAATAAATAAAATATGTCATTCTGAGTGAAACGAAGAATCCCACCGAATAAGCGCGGACTTCTTGACACAGTGGGATATTTCGCTTGTCGCTATTCGGTGCTTAAACGCAAGCGTTTAAACAATAAAGGCAGCGCCTTATGAATATCATCGTTCGCAGACCCTTGCAAGCAAGTCTGCTCACTCGACATTGACAATATGACAAGAAAAATCAAACAAAGCGTGTCATTCTGAACGAAGTGAAGAATCCCACTGAAAAAATTATTGTCATTCTGAGTGAAACGAAGAATCCCACTGAATAAGAGCGGACAACTTGATACAATGGGATATTTCGCTTACGCTCAATATGACATGCTGTATTTATGTTTTATGTCTTTCTGAACGCAGTGAAGAATCCCACCGAATAAGCGCGGACTACTTGTACAGTGGGATATTTCGCTTACGCTCAATATGACATGCTGTATTTATGTTTTATGTCTTTCTGAACGCAGTGAAGAATCCCACCGAATAAGCGCGGACTTCTTGATACAGTGGGATATTTCGCTTGTCGCTATTCGGCGCTTAAACGCCGAAGCGTTTAAACAATAGTTTTGCCTTTATTGCGAAACAATAAAGGCAGCGCCTTATGAATATCATCGTTCGCAGACCCTTGCAAGCAAGTCTGCTCACTCGACATTGACAATATGACAGAAAAATTAAACTAAGTATGTCATTCTGAGTGAAACGAAGAATCCCATTGAATAAGGTCGGAGCAAATATAAGTCCAAATATGATGTTTTGGCTTCCCCTTTCGGGGAAGCTGTCAACGAAGTTGACTGAAGAGGACAAAAAAGAGATATTATATTGTCGTCGCTGGTATATATTGTATCGTGTAGTCCTCAACCGTCAAATCTTCTCGTTGCCGATTGATAAATAAAAAAAGTATTTTACCAATTTTCCAAATCAAAATCTAAACGGTTGTCACCGCAATAACTCTGTATTAAAACGTAGGTTTCTTTGTCGTTTATTCTGCTCCACGGTCTGTAGTTGTGGGGTTTGATAGCCGTTTTAAAGTTTTTGTTTTTTTCAAGTTTGTCAAGTATAAGGTTGTCTATCGGACAATCGGCTTTTTCAAAATTATATTCTTTAACAATGCCGTCTAAATCTAAAAAATCACGATAAAGATATATGCAATAATATAATTTTACCGCAATGTTGAATATTTTTTGAAGTATACCTAACGATAATCTTTCATTTTCGTCTATTCTTTTAAAAGGTCTTATTTCTTTTTCCATTTCGGGTTGAAATTTAATTAAAATATCCGCTTTTTCTTCAGGCGTGGCGGTATTAGCATATTTGCGGAAAACGTCAATCGCACCACTATTTATAAATGCGTTTACTTTATTTTCTATTGTAATATTGACGTTCGGTCTGTTTTTTATCGTGCGTTTGAAACCGTCGTTCCAGCCGAGGCATAAGCATGAAGTTATAATTTTATCTTCATGCTTTTTCGGGTCTTTGTTTTCCGAGGTAATGAGGCTAAACTCGCTGCCGAAAGTTACCCTGAAAAAGAATTTTAAAAATTTGTCTTTTGTGTTGTTCATATGTGTTACTCCTTAATTTATTTTTTTAATTTTATTTAGTAATATTGCTGTCTGTACAGTATACGGTATAGTCGCCCGTACCATCGTTCCACCAAGATTCTTTTTGAATTTTATTCCATTCTTCGATAGTGCCGTTATAGTGTATTTCTTTTAATTTGCTACAACCCTCGAACGCATAATCACCTATATAAGTTACGCTGTTGGGGATAGTAATACTTGTAAGACCGCTACAATTACTGAACGCACCACTACCTATAGAAGTCACACTGTCGGGGATAATACTGTTTTTACACCCTAAAATCAAAGTGTTAGTTTCTTTTTCTATAATACAATTATTTAAACTATAGTATTTTGTGTTGTTAAGAGCTACGTTTATATTCTCAAGACCGCTACACCCCCCGAACGCATAACCATCTATAGAAGTAACGCTGTCGGGGATAGTGATACTTGTCAGCCCGCTACAAGTAAAGAACGCACAACTCTTAATAGAAGTTACGCTGTCGGGGATAGTGATATTTGTAAGACCGCTACAAGTTAAGAACGCATAACTCTTAATAGAAGTTATAGTGTCGGGGACAATTAAATCGGTAACAAGTACTCCATTTAAATATAAGTTATGCGCATAAGATAAAGGATTAGAGTAAGAATTATTAAAGTTAATAGAACACCAATTTTCTATACTACATATATTTACTTTAGTAAGACCGCTACACCCCTCGAACGCGTAACTATCTATAGAAGTTACACCGATGCCAATTGATATACTAATAAGACTGGTACAATTAGAGAACGCAGAATCACCTATAGAAGTTACGCTGTCGGGAATAGTGATACTAGTAAGGCCGCTACACCTCCCGAACGCATAATCACCTATAGAAGTCACGCTATTGCCAATTGTAAGATTTGTAAGCTCGCTACAACCATTGAACGCACTATTACTTATAAAAGTTACGCTGTTGCCGATTGTTACACTAGTTAGCTCGTTACATCCAATGAATGCTTGCTCGCCAATAGAAGTTACGCCGTCGGGGATAGTGATACTTGTCAAACCGCTACAACCCAAGAACGCAGAATTACCAATAGAAGTCACGCTATTGGGGATAATAATACTTATAAGTCTGCTACACTTCCAGAATACACCAGAACCAATAGAGGTTACGCCGTTGCCGATTATTACACTAGTAAGACCGCTACACCCCTCGAACGCAAACTGACCTATAGAGGTCACGTCGTCTAAAATTTCTATTTCAGTTAAATTTGTACATTTATATGTAATA
The DNA here is from genome assembly GCA_934254815.1 of uncultured Clostridia bacterium. Taxonomy (GTDB): domain Bacteria; phylum Bacillota; class Clostridia; order Christensenellales; family Borkfalkiaceae; genus UBA10281. The sequence continues at coordinate 71,726 of CAKQME010000011.1, forward strand.
TAACTTGGGACAAATTTTCCGCCGAACACGATTTTTTTAATATTTGCTACACTTAAAAACAGATTATTTTGGTCTGAATATGTTGAATCATAATAAACCGTGTTTAAATTTGAAGCTTTATAGAAAATTTGCGTTCCTATTTTCGTTACCGATGAAGGAATATGTATTTCGGTTATGTTGGCGCAATTATAAAACGCGCGCGTGCCTATTGTTTTTATAGTGTCGGGGATAAATATCGATATTGCCGAACTATTCGCAAATGCGTTATCGCCTATTTCGGTTACTAATATATCGTCGGGCGAATATTTCGGGATAATTATATCGTTATCGGTACAAGTTCCTATGTCTATAACTGAATTACCACTATAAAGTAAACCGAGCGAACCCGTTGCATGTACTACTTTTTGTTCAATTAACACAGTATTACAAACTGAACAATGTTTCCCCTCCGTCAAGCCGTCATCCGTGCGGGTGGCTGCTTTTGCATTGTCGATAACTTCAGTATGACCTTTAGCGGGTATTTCTTTATAAGTAGTATAGTTGCAACGCGAACAAGTTTCATAAGCTTCATAACCGATTACGGTACAAGTTGCCGCTTTTGCTTCATGTTGTATTTTATTGTGACCGAGCGCGGGAACAGTTTCTTGTTTTACTAAAACGGTATTGCAAACAGAACAATGTTTTCCTGCGGTTAAGCCTGTTTCAAGGCAAGTTGCGGTTTTGGCATTATCTACAACTTCGGTATGACCTTTAGCGGGTAATTCAATATAAGTGGTGTAGTCGCAACGGGAGCAATTTTCGTATGCTTCATAACCGTTTACGGTACAAGTTGCGGCTTTTGCGGAGTGAGTTATTATATCGTGACCGAGTGCGGGGGCAACTTCTTGTTTTACTAAAACAGTATTACACACCGAACAATGCTTACCCTCGGTTAAACCTGTTTCAGTACAAGTCGGCATAATTGCTTCGTCTGTAATTTCGATATGCGGGGCATAATCGCCGTATTCGAAATAAAAGTCGCTTTTTTCGCCACATTCGCAAGATACATAATATAACGCTTTCTTTTGACAAGTAGCCGAAGTATATAAATATTTTTCTTCGGCTTTTTTGACAGTGAAAGAGTGGGTGTGTCCGCTATCTTTTGCGCTGTCTGAAGAGCTTTCGCTCTGCGAAGAATTGCTTATGCTATTGCTTCCTGAGCTTTCGCTTACGGTGCCGCAGGCAAAAAACATTGTGCATGCAAACAACAAAATAATGCATAATAATATCAGTCTTAACATTTTTTTCATGAAAAATTCCTCCGATTTTATTCTTTAAATATAATTATAATTCCGTTACGGAATTATGTCAAGTAATTTTTATGCTATAATTCCGAAAAAGAATTATAAAGGATAAGCGGAGTTATGAAATTAAGAAAGATTGAATATGGTAATTGTAATATAATCGGAAGAAGAGTTGAACATCTCAGAAAAGAAAAAAGGATAAAACAAAAAGATTTTATCGCAAGACTTCAGCTTGAGGGGTTAGACATGAACCCGACGAGTTATTCTAAACTTGAGGGGCAAATAAGAATAGCGACCGATAAAGAGGTGCTTGCGATAGCAAAAGTTTTAGAAATAAAAACAGACGATTTATTTTAATCGACTGTTTATCATATTATATAATGATTTAAATATTATTTTAACGAAATGAAAAATCCCGTTAAACAAGCGTTTTTTACATTCTTTTTTTATTTCGTGCCGTAAAAAGTTTCTTCACAGTCCTTTAATGCGTATTTTTCATCGCCTAAGGGCTTGTCCGCGTTGCGGTAATCGTGCCGATCGCAGAACTTAAGTAAATTCTCTTCAAGAGTATCTAATCTGCTTTTTTCCGCAGAATATAAATCGTTCAGATAGTTTTCTTTTTCAGCCCCCGCGTAAGACGAATAATTCAGTAATTCGGCATAATGTTCAAGGCAAAAACCTTTGCTTGCTTTAAGTCGGGTCTGAAATTCCGTTCTCGTGGCGTATACTTCGGCAATCGTTTTGTAATATCTGATCATATGTTCGTTCAGATACTTGCATATAACGCAGGTCGTTTGTTTTCCGAGTATTTTTTCGGTTTGTTTTTTTGCTTGCTTTACGTTTTTAACGGGCGCAATATCTTTCATTATCGTTTTTAATCTTGTCGACGCCTGTAACGCAAGCCCTAATTTAGAACGCATCGAATATAAATATCCGTAGTGGTGAGCGCAAAAACCGAGCGCGTTTACCTCGGTTCGGGTGTGGTCTTCCATTACGCCCTCTCCGAGATACTGTTCGGTAAGCCTTGAATCTACGGCTTTTTTAATGCGGCATACGGGGCAACCGTATTCGTCCGCTACAAAGTTTTCGTCTATAAGCATCGTTCCGATATGATAGTTCATCAGTCTTTTCTCCCCGTTAAATGTCCCTCCGGGTTCAGCCCCGCGAAATCGTTTTGCCTTAACGCCTCGTATAACGTCAGCGCGACCGAGTTGGACAGGTTAAGACTTCTTAAATTCTGCCACATAGGTATTCTCAGCGTGTTTTCGTAATGTTCCTTTAAAAGCGGTTCGGGCAACCCGTGCGATTCCTTGCCGAATACGAGAAAGTCTCCGTCTTTGAAATTTACGTCGGAATATCTCTTCGCCCCCTTGGTCGAAAGAAAATAAAAATTATGGTCTTTGCCGTATTTTTCGTAAAGCTCGGCAAAGCTGTCGTAATATCTTACGTCGAGATATTGCCAGTAATCTAACCCCGCGCGTTTTAAAGTGCGGTCGGAAATTTCGAAACCGAGAGGTCGCACAAGATGTAGGGTCGAATGAGTCGCCGCGCAGGTGCGGGAAATATTACCCGTGTTCTGCGGTATTTCGGGTTCTACGAGAACTATATTAAACATTTAATTTACCTTGTTGAGCGGACTTTTACCGTTTTCAGCGCGTATTCGTTTGCGGGCATAAGCTCGTAAATGCCGTTTTCGTCGCCGTATACGGGTTTGCCCTGCGGGTCGGCGGCTATTACCGAGTTTTTACCTATAAGCATAAACGGAATACCCAGTAAATAGGCATACGCTTTGATTAAAATTCCGCTCATTTCCTTTGTATTTGATTTTTGTAATATTATCACGGCTTCCGCGCCGCATATTGCGAACGCGCGCATAAGCTCGAACGAAGTTATGTCGTCGCCCAGCCCCACGCCGATTTTTCCGCATTTCAGATCGTATAGTTTGCCGTTCGCGCCGGGCATATACGAATCGTAGGAGTAAGAAACGGTCATATCGCTTATGCCGAGCAGTTTTCCGTTTTCGAATACCGCCGCGGAATGTTTGATTATTCCGTAATTGTCGGTGTCGACGGCATATATCAGCGCTTTGTCGATATTTTCCGTCATTTTCGCAAGTTCTTTCAACGCGTTTGTTTCGCCGCGCAGTTCTTTCGAATAGCTTATCGTTTCGTTTTCGTCGAAACCCGCCGCAAGCAGGTCGTAATGTTCGTCGAGCGCAGTGTCGGCGCGGTTAAAGGTCTTTATTCTCAAATATGTATCTCCGCTATACAATATGTGGAGATACCGAAAAGTGTTCAGCCGAAAAATTCGGATATTTCGCGTTTTATCTCGTCGGTAGAGGTAAGTCGCAATATTTTTTGTTTCAGCTCGTTTGAATTTCTTTCGCCTTTCAGATATAAACACAGCTGTTTTCTGAATGTTACGGCTACGGTTCTGTCGTCGTAAACTGTTTTCAGGTCGTCGATTTGTCTGAAAATAAGGGCTTTTTTGTCCGCTTTGTACGGTTTGCCGAGTATTTCGGCAAATAACCACGGATGCTCCAGCGCACCGCGGGCAAGCATTACGCCGTCCGCACCCGTGCTTTCGTATAATCTGTCGGCGTCCTCTTTGGTAAAAATTCCGCCGTTGGCTATAACCGGGACTTTAACCGCGTTTTTAATTTCGGCTATTTCTGCGGCGTTTATGTCGCCCGCGTAAATCTTGTCGCGCGTTCTTCCGTGAACGGTTATCATATCCGCGCCGCCGTTTTCGACGGCTTTGGCAAATTCTACGCCGTTTATAGTGTTTTCGGTTAAACCTATACGCATTTTTACGGTTATCGGCTTGCCCGTTTTTTTACATTCGTTTACTATGTATTCGGCTAACGCGGGGTTTTTAAGCAACGCGCTCCCTTCGCCGTTAAGGTATATCTTCGGCATAGGGCAACCGAAATTTACGTCTATTATGTCGAAGTTTTTCAGCTCCGTTTCTTCGATTGCGCGCCGCATAAGTTTAGGGTCGTTGCCGAAAATCTGCGCGCACTTGATTTTTTCGTTTTTCGCGGTTTTTAAAAGAGAAGTAGTATTTTCGTCGCTGTATAAAAGCCCCTTGCAGCTCACCATTTCCGTAAAAGTAAGCCCTGCGCCGAAGTCTCGGCAAATGCCGCGCATCGAAAAGTCGGAAAAACCCGCAAGCGGAGCAAGAAATACATTGTTTTCCGTCTTATAGCCGCCTATTTCAATACTTTTTAGCTTCATTGTAATACCCGTCGATTTCCTCCGCCGTCAGACTTTTCATATCCTTTCCGTCGGCGGTTATAAGTTTTTCCGTCTCCGTGAAACGGCGAATAAATTTGTCGGTGGCTTCTTTTAAACTCAGCTCGCTGTTTGCCCCGCATTTTCTCACGAAACTTGCCGCCGAAAATAACAGGTCGCCGCACTTTTCGCTTATTTTCTTTTCGTCGCCGCGTTTAAGCTCGGCTTTCACTTCGTCTATTTCTTCATAGAGTTTTTTAAGCGCGGACTCCGCGTCGGGGAAGTCCATATTGTATTTGCCGGACCTTTTCGAAACCTTGTCGGCGCGGAGCAGGGCAGGCATGCCTTTGGGAACGGCGGAAAGATATTCGCTTCCGTTTTCGTAGCCTTTTTCGGCGGCTTTGTTTTTATTCCATACTTCAAGCGCGTTGTCGGCGGTAGCGGCTTTGTCCTGTCCGAAAACGTGCGTGTGCCGCGCGATTAGTTTTCCGCATAACTCGCTTAAAACGTCGCGGTAGGTAAACGCGCCCCGTTCTTCGGCAAACACAGCCTGAAAAGCGGCTTGCAGAATAACGTCGCCTGCCTCTTCGCAAATGGCGCAATCGTCGCCGTTGTCGATAGCGTCTATAAGCTCGTAAATTTCTTCTATCGCGTTTATGCGTATACTTTCTTTCGTCTGAGCTTTATCCCAAGGACAGCCGTTTTCCGAACGGAGAATTTTTAAAATTTTAATTAAATCGTCGAAATCATAACGCGCTTTTTCGGTTAAACCAAGCTCGGTTATAACTACCGAACAAGCGCAGTCGTAGTTTTCGATTCTGTCGAGTTCATAGAGCGGAATTTTTTTGTATTCGCTCCCGTGAAAGAAATAACAGGGTATTTCGTCTCCGAATTTGTCGCTTAAGGCAAGTTTTACTTCGCCTGCAATGAGTTCTCCGTCGATGTCGTATACTACGAGCGGCAGAGATAACCTCGTTTTTTCCGCAACGTCGTAAGCCGAAAGCGCAAGATAGCTGCCGCCCGCGCCGAGCTTACCAAGATAATAGTCGGCTTTGGATATGCCCGTAAGAACGTTGACGTTTTTGCGTTTCGACAGAATAATTCTGCAAGCCGCGCTGTCTTTTACGTCGCCGTCGACTAAAAATATCACGTCGCCGTTTTTAGCGTAGTCGAGAACTCTTTTCGCGAGTTTTTTGTTCAGCGTTTCGAAATTCCGCGAACAATCGAAAATATCGTCGAGCGAAACCGCTTCGGGAAAGCGCGATTTCAGCCATTTCCCCGCAGGGGTTATTTCGGAAGAGATTATTATATTTTTACCGCTTTTCAGCTCTTTGAGGGTCGCGAGAGTTAAATCTCCGCCCTCCACGCCCATAGACGCAAGCGTTATGCTCATTATCTTTGTTCCTTAGTTTTAAATTATATATAATAATATATACCAAATCTCCGAAAATCGCAATTAAATAACACAGAATATCCGAATAAAGCGCGCCGAAAATATTTATGGCGGGGTTTTTAAGGAAAAATATCTCGGTCACGGCTTTAACGATAAGCCCCGCGAAGAGAAACGCGCACGAAACGTAAGGCTTGCCGTATGCGACCAACAGTGCGGCGCAGGTCTGCACTGTTGCGAGAAGAACGACGTTTATTCCGGAAAATCTGAGTAACTCGGCGGTCAGTTCCCGCTCGCTTACCGATAAACCTTTAAACAGCAGGTTTACCACAAACGGAGCGAAAACCGACAACGCCGTCGATAAAATCGCTGAGAGAAACAGAGTGAGCGACAACGCTTCCAAAGTTTTGTTTTTGGCTTTTTTCGTGTCGCCCGCCGCGATTGCCGCAGAAACTACGGGCAGAGAGGACACCGCCGCGCCGTAACATAAGGCTACGGGCACGCCCACTACCGATTCCACGCTGCCCGTGTAAATGCCGTATAAAGCCTTGGCGTCGTCGGAATATACGCCTATTAAGTTTATAATCGTGAAACTGTCGTACATGCGGGCAAGCGGCAGTAAAATCGCGGAAATCGTAACGGGAATAACCGTTGCGAGTATTCTGCGGACAGATACGCTCTTGTATTCTTTCGGTTTTTCGGCGCGTTTTTTGAGTCTGAAAAGCAGAAAAGTAAGCGCGGCGAGTTCGCTTAAAGTCACCGCAAAACACGCCGCCGCGCCCGCTAAAGCGTAATCGCTGCGGAATATATAACATAAAAAAAGCCCGAACGCGAGCTTTACCGTCTGTTCTACGACCTGCGAAGCTGCCGTCGGGTACATATCGTTAAGACCTTGGAAATAGCCGCGCGCGCATGATATGGCGGAAACGAGCAAAACTGAGGGCGATAGAGCGATATACGCGTATTTCGCCTGCGGGTTGCCCTGCCATTGCGACAGCGGAGCGGCAAGCGCCGCCATCAGAAGCGAGCCGAGTATTCCGAGCGGAATAAACAGCCTTACGGCGCGCGATAACAGCTTGTCTTTGTCTTCTCCCGACGAAATCAGTTTTGCCAGCGCGGACGGAACTCCGCTCGACGAAAACGTCAGCAAAATGGAGTAGACGGGGAAAGCCGTCTGATAAACGCCTAAGCCCTCCGACTTCAGAATATTCGTCAAAGGCACGCGATAAACCGCGCCGAGTATTTTGGCTATAAGTCCGCCGAGCGATATTATCATCGCGCCTTTTAAAATTCCGTTTTTCGCGGCGGAAGTTTTAACGGCGTTCATTTAAAAATGCGCGGCGATAAAATCCGCCGACAGCGCGGCAAGTTGAATGTCTACCGAAGTTATCGGCATATCCTTGCTTTTGTCCGCCAGTATAATCCCGCCGATAACCTCTTTGTTAGTGGCTATCGGCATTACCAACTCATTGAAAAAACCGTAATTTTCGCCGTCGGTAAGGTCTGCAGGCTCTCCGCCGTCGGCGTGATTTACAACGAGCGGCTTGTTTCCGTCAAGCAATTTAAACAACTTTTTGGAAATGTTTTTTGCGTGGAAGTCTTTAGACCCCGTTCCGCAAGCCGATAAAAACACGTCTTTGTCGCATACGGCGGCAGTATGCCCCGTGCGGGCGGAAAGACTTGCCGCAACGCAGTCCGCCAAACCGTCGGCATTGAAAATAGGCGAGTATTTTTTAAGTATAATCTCGTCTCTGTCGGTAAAAATCTCCAGGGGGTCGCCCTCTTCGATTTTGAGTATTCTTCTTATTTCGCGCGGAATAACGACTCTGCCGAGTACGTCAACGCGCCTGACTATTCCCGTTGCTTTCATATATATTGAGTATTGCGTATTTTCGGCAAAATTATTCCTTAAGCTTTTAGATTGCATAAAAATATTCAAGCTTTATATAATTAAAAAAACGTCGGTAAAATCCGACGTTTTTAGCTGTATCTGCAATGAAAAAAAGTTCATCTAATATACTATTAGGTGAACTTTTTTCTTTGATTGTACCACTTTTTCTTGCGGCTGTCAAATAAATTTCAATATTATACGGAAAATTTTACCATTTTTGCGGTGATTTTAAACTTCAAACCGTGAATAGTTCGCCTATTAGTATAATAGATGAACTTCTGCGATTGATTATGCAAAAGGTTTTAAAGTCGATTATTTTAATATTGTCGGTGGCGTTGGTGTCGCTCGTAATAATGCTCATATACGGAGTAAGTTGTCTGGGTAAGCCGTTAAAGACAGTGCGAGTAAAAGTAGACGGAGAAAGCGTAAGCGAATTGAACGTAAACGTAGAAAATCTGTTGCCTGCATCGAGCCGCGAATACGCAAT